>JACAUC010000086.1 GCA_013390945.1 Candidatus Chloroheliaceae bacterium | reverse complement strand
AAATCAGGATTAGAAGCCAAATCAGGATTAGAAGCCAAATCAGGATTAGAAGCCATATCGGGATTAGAAGCCAAATCGGGATTAGAAGCCATATCGGGATTAGAAGCCATATCGGGATTAGAAGCCATATCGGGATTAGAAGCCAAATCGGGATTAGAAGCCAAATCGGGATTAGAAGCCAAATCGGGATTAGAAATCCCTCCTACAGCGGCTTATTTTGAAAGTAGGGGACTTAACTTCTAAGGCAAGGTTCAAAATCGGATAATTTGATCAGCGGGCCAGCCTGCCTAGATTTCCGGTCTAAATAGCTAAAGTTGGTTAAAAACCCATGCGCGCCAAGCTAAGGATTTTTAGGCCAGCCTACGGTCAGCCTACGGTCAGCCTACGGTCAGCCTACGGTCAGCCTACGGTCAGTCTATGGTCAGCCTACGGCTAAAGCATCGCTCAAAACAAGGCCATTAGCTTTAGAATCCGGGTAAAATTTGAAACGCAATAATCTATACTTCGGCAACAGGTTTCACTACCACCTCTGCCACTTCTGGTTGGGTTTGGGGAACTAAGGGAGCCTCCTTAAAAAAGAAGCTGACTAGAATGGCAACCAGAGACATTATGAACACCGCGATAAAACCTTGCTGAAGTGCGCCCGCAAAAGAAGTTTTAACCGCCTCAAAGACTTGGTTTAGAAGCTCTAGGCTCTGCTGGGCAAATGGCCCTGCCGCATCTTGCACCGTATGTACCACCGTGTCACGGTAGGAGGGATTGACCAAAACTTGAGGATTGGTGGCAAACTGTAATGCCTGCGGAGGAAGATAGAGCGCGGCATTGGCCGGGAGGTGCTGTGTCAAGTTACTCGATAGGGAATTGTTTACAACTGTACCGATAACCGCAATCCCCAAAACCCCGCCTAAATTTCCAAAAAACCTAACCGCCCCGGTTCCTACCCCTAATTGAGAACGTGGCAACGAGTTTTGAACGGCAAGCGTCAGGATACTCCAGAACGGCCCCATACCAAGCCCGACAACTATCATATAGAGCGTGGTTTCAAATAGCCCAACCGAGGGGGTCATTTGCGCCATTAGAAAAGCTCCAAGTGCCATGAGGAACCCGGCTACAATAGTTATAACGACGTAACGCTTAAACTTGTTTACTAATAAGCCACCGACCATAGCCCCTACTACCGAACTAAGCGTTAGGGGAGTAATTAACTCTCCGGCACTAGTAGCCGATTCCCCAAGTATTCCCTGTAAAAAGAGGGGCAAATAGATAATCAGTCCAATTACCACCATCATTTGCAGCATAGAGAGCAAGGAGGCTACGGTAAAGATTTGGTTGCGGAGGAGATCGAGCGGCAAGATCGGTTCAGCCGCAAACCGCTCGGCCAGGATAAAGAGTAAATAGAGAACTCCGGCGACAACAAAGAGACCTATCACTTGTAGCGAAGCCCACTCATAAGTTTGATTGCTCCCCCAAGTAAGTGCCAAGAGAAGGCAAGTAGTGGCACTAGCCACCAAAATGGCCCCGATAAAGTCTATGCGCCGAATCGCGGCCCAACCAGTAAAATTGCCTACCCGCTCGGAGAGGTTCCCCGGTAGATATAGCAGAAGCCCCAATAAGGCCAAGAAACCTATCGGCATATTTAGATAAAAGACCCAACGCCAGCGAGTGCTATCGGTCACAAGATCACCCATCAACGGTCCATGATCGGTCAGCCAACCGCCTAGGGTAGGCCCAATCAAATTGGCAATCCCGTAAACAGAGCCGAAAAGACCCTGCCATTTGCCCCGTTCAGAGGGCGGAAAAATATCACCCACTACCGTAAAGACCAGACCAATGCCCGTACCAGCCCCAAATCCCTGAAGAGCGCGAAAAGCAATAAATTGATCCATATTCTGAGAAGCCCCGGAGAGTACCGAACCAAGCAAGAAAATGAGGGAGCCGAAGATTAAGAACCACTTCCGCCCAAACTGATCGGATAGCTTACCTACAATGGGTATAACCGTAACGGAAGCAAGGGAATAAGCCGTCACTGACCAGATATAACGGTCAAAACCCTGAAGAGTGCTAATAATCCGGGGCAAAGCCGTGCTGATAACCGTTTGATCCAGTGCCTCCAGCAAAAGAGTTAACAGAAGGGCTCCAAGTACGCTAAACAACGCAAAACCATGCAGACGACGCTCATTTTCCTGAGCTACAGCGGTTTTCTCTAAACGAGAGCTATTATCGTGGATCTCCAAGTTTTTCTCCTACTCTCCTACATTTTCACAGGCTCTTCGAGCGGTTTACATCTCTTTTTTGTATCATCTTGAGATGTTACTCTTTTTTTTATATTAGAGAGGGTCTCAGCAAAAGATTTAGGCCCGATTCTCAGACCTCGGCTTTATTTTTAGGGCGTGATTTAGTTCTGGTTAAAGATAAGTGATAAGCTAGTGTGGTATCAGGAAAGTAGTTGTTTTTAATTCTAGCAGTACACCACCACAATAGTCAAGTTTAAAATCGGGCTATCAGGGCGATTGCAAAGTAAAACAGATTTTGCGCTATGGCAAAGAGTACCCCGAAGAGTTAACTGGTGAGCAAAAAGATGGGTAGAGATTTGCTACCCTGTTATGACATCGCTGGTGTACCCGCCGAAACCATTCCAGACCTACTTTTGCAGCATCAGGTTAGGCGTACCGCGCTTTTGCAGGCTCAGCGCCCAAATTTACTTACTTCATAGCCATTATTCACTAAAGGGGTTTCCTTGACACTAGCCCACTAGCAAGCCATAATAGAGCCTCAAATCGGGATTAGAAAAAACCGGAAATCAATTTCCGGTCTTGCCAACCTAGAACAGAGCAGCACTCCCACAGATACGAGTCAGGATTAAGATAATAAGCTTGCATGGAGAAAATAATGGCTAAAGATGCCACACTGACTAACTATTTCACTGCCGTTGAGAACGCACTAAAACTTGGCAATGCCACCGAACACACCCACCGTCCGGCCTTGAAAATAGTGGTGGAAACCCTCTTTCCCGGTGTTGTGGCGACGAACGAACCAAAAAAAATTAAGTGTGGTGCGCCCGATTATATCCTTACTCGCAACACCACCCCACTTGGCTATATCGAAGCCAAAGAGGTAGGGGTCTCACTCGACCAGACTGAAAAGAGTGACCAGTTAAAACGTTACAAAGAGAGTTTGAGTAACTTAATCCTAACCGATTACCTAGAATTTCGCTGGTATGTAAACGGTGAAAAGCGGTTGGCTTATCGGATAGCTACTCCCGGTGCAGGGGGCAAGCTTAAACTAGACCCAAATGGGCCAGAGCAAGTCAAAGAGTTACTGACCGCCTTCATTAACGCTCAGGTTCAAACCGTTGCCAATCCCAAAGAATTAGCCGAGCGGATGGCGACTATTGCAAGGCTTACCCGCGAGACCATTAAGCGCACCTTCGAGGACGAGGACAAGGGTGGTTCACTTCATAAACAGTTTGTGGGCTTTCGGGAGGTCCTATTACCCGATTTAACCCCCGAACAATTCGCGGATATGTACGCTCAAACCATTTGTTATGGTCTCTTTGCCGCCCGCTTTAGCAACCCAAGTAATAAGGCTTTCAATCGCAAGGAAGCCGCTTACATGTTGCCTAGCACCAATCCTTTCCTGAGAGAGATGTTTGGTTATATCGCTGGCCCTAAACTGGACGAGCGGGTTACTTGGATTGTAGATGATTTAGCGGAGTTGCTTAATCGGGCGGATGCGGATGCCATTCTCAACGATTTTGGCAAGCGCACCAAACAAGAAGACCCGGTGGTTCACTTTTACGAGACTTTTCTAGCCGCTTATGACTCCAAAATGCGGGAGACTCGTGGGGTTTATTACACCCCGGAACCAGTGGTCAGCTATATTGTGCGAAGTGTGGATTATCTACTTAAAAAGGATTTTGGTCTGCCAATGGGTCTAGCCGATGATACCAAGATACCAGTGCCAGCGGTAGACCCTCCCACCGAAACCCACAAAGTACAAATCTTAGACCCGGCCACTGGTACAGGTACTTTCCTCTATGCGGTGATTAATCATATCTATGAAAATAATTTTGCCAAAAACCGAGGTATGTGGGACGGCTATGTCGCGGAACACCTTTTACCCCGCCTATTCGGTTTTGAACTCTTAATGGCTCCCTATTCCGTAGCCCACCTTAAACTAGGCTTGCTCTTGGCGGAGACTGGTTACACCTTTCAGAGTAACGAGCGGCTAAAGGTCTATCTGACCAACACCCTTGAAGAAGGTTTTGAAGGCGGCAAAATGCCCTTTGCGGAATGGCTGGTAGACGAGGCCAACGCTGCCAGTGAGGTAAAGTATAATGCCCCCGTGATAGTGATTTTAGGCAATCCCCCCTATTCCTACGAATCTAAAAATAGTGGTGAGTGGATTAGCCAGTTGATTCGAGCATATTATCAGGTAGACGGTAAACCTTTAGGCGAACGAAATCCAAAGGGTTTACAAGATGACTATGTGAAATTCATCCGGTTTGCTCAGTGGCGTATTCAACAAACTGGCTACGGTATTCTGGCCTTTATTTCTAATCATGGCTATTTGGATAACCCGACTTTTCGAGGAATGCGCCAAAGTTTGATGCAAACCTTTGACGATATTTATCTACTAGACCTACACGGCAATAGCAAGAAGAAGGAGTGTAGTCCCGACGGTTCCCCTGACCAGAACGTCTTTGATATTCAACAGGGCGTAGCCATTGGTATCTTTGTAAAACGTAAGGAGGCCGCAGGAGAGTTAGCTATAGTTCGTCATGCTGATCTCTACGGCAAGCGGGAAGCGAAATACAAAGCGTTAGGGGAGAGCGATCTCTCTAACACTGGTTGGTCTTACCTCAAACCACAAGCACCTTTTTACCTTTTGGTGCCACAGAACACGGCTTTCTTACCAGAGTACCAGAAGGGCTGGAAAATAAGCGACGCATTTCCATTAAGCAGTGTGGGTATTTTAACAGCCCGTGACTCTTTAACAATTCACTGGAGTCAAGATGAAGTTTGGAAAACTGTTACCGATTTTGCTTCACTACCACCTGAAGATGCAAGGGAAAAATATAATTTAGGGAAAGATGCTCAAGATTGGCAGGTTGCAATGGCTCAGAAGGATTTAAAAGCTTCTGGGCCGTCTAAAGTTAAAATTACTCCAATCTCATACCGTCCTTTTGATATTCGCCATACCTACTACACTGGAAACTCAAGAGGTTTTCATTGTAGACCACGTAGCGAAGTAATGTGGCAGATGACAGCCAAAAAAAACATAGGTATTCAAATTTGTCGCCAAACCTCTATTCCTAATTGGGCGCATACCCTTGTTACAAACCTGATAACCGATGATTGCCATGTTTCAAATAAAACCAGTGAGAGAGGTTATGTACTTCCGCTCTACCTCTATCCCGATAAATTCAAGCCACAACTAGGAGGTATAGAAGAGACTAGTGCCGCTCCCGGTGGTCGTCGCCCTAACCTTGCCCCTGCTTTCACCACCGCTTTAGCCGAAAAAATCGGCCTTAGCTTTATCCAAGACGGCAAGGGCGATTTACAAACCACTTTTGGGCCAGAAGATGTCTTTAGCTATATTTATGCCGTCCTTCATTCACCTACCTATCGCAGTCGCTACGCCGAATTTTTGAAGATAGATTTTCCAAAAATTCCCCTGACGGGAGAGGTTGATCTATTTCGCGCCCTCTGTGGCTTAGGCGAAAAACTAGTCGGCTTACACCTAATGGAACAGGTCGGACCACAAGCCGATACACCCTCCTACCCCGAAAAAGGTAGCAATACGGTGGAGTTTATAAAATATACCGCGCCCATAATTGGGCCAACTACCGACAAGCTACAACAAGCGGGCCGGGTCTGGATTAACAAGCAGCAATATTTTGAAGGTGTGCCACCCGAAGTGTGGGAGTTTCATATTGGCGGCTATCAAGTCTGTGAAAAATGGCTGAAAGACCGCAAGGGCCGCACCCTAGGCTTTGATGACCTAAAACATTATCAGCAAATTGTCGCAGCCCTAGCCGAAACAATTAAGCTAATGACCGAGGTGGATAGCACCATCGAGGAATATGGTGGGTGGCCTCTTCAGTCGGTCAGTGCAAGCGGGTTTTCTTGACACCAAGCCCACTAGCAAACCATAATAGAGCCTCAAATCGGGATTAGAAATCCCTCCTACAATGCCGCCACAACCAGCCAAAAGCCTAGAAAGGAGTTTTAGTGTAGTGAGTAAATATGAACTGGAACTAGCCGAAGCATCAGAGAGTGAAGAGGATGAAGAATCAATGCCAACCGCTGAGCATAGCTCTATTTGTGCCAACATAATTACCGAACTCAACAATTTTCTTAGAGATAAAAAGTTAGGTAAAGTCTTTGAAAGCACACTTGAATATAGGTTTCCCAATGAAAATGAAGACGGGAAAGAAGTCTCTCGTTACATAGATGTCTCGTTTGTTAGGCAAGAACGTTTACCTAGCAACCTTCGCACTTATCTAAAATTAGCTCCTGACCTAGCGGTTGAAGTTACTTCGCCTAGTGATAAGGTTTATGATATTGCCTATAAAATAGAGGAATATCAAAGGGCTGGAGTCCGTCTCATTTGGGTGATCCACCCGGCCAATCGCACGGTAGATGTCTATCGGCTCGCCAAAGGCTTTCGCTTACAAAGCTATTTTGGCGACGATGAATTAGACGGTGAGGACGTAATTCCCGGCTTTAAGCTCAAAGTGAGCGACATTTTCGACTTTTCACCAGAAGAAGAAATAGAGGCAATGGTGGGAACTGTTGAGTAAGGAGCGATTTTATCAAGTATTATAAAGGCAGGTAGCATACTATCTGGTTAGTTCCTTTTCGGTCTTATGAGGAATTTCCTCAGAATCACCCATTAGCTCGCTCAGCTTAGGATCTAAAAGCATCTCTTTTTCAAAGGGATTGCTATCTTGCCATCCAGTCTTACCAGTTTGGCGGAAATATTCAATTCGGCGGATGGCTATTTCACAATAAATTGGATCATAATCCATCGTGTAACATTTTCGCCCAAGTATTTCTGACGCTAAAAGCGTTGAGCCAGAATGACAGAAGAAATCAATTACAATCTCGTTTTCGGCGGAACTAGCCCGAATAATCCGCTCACAACTTTTAAGCGGTTTCTGAGCATAGCAGCCATTTATATTTTCTTCCATCCGATAAAAGACCTGCTGAATATCCACCCACACATTCCCGGCTCGAATGTTTTCTGACTTACTGCGCTCAAAATTTTCGGTAACTTTGCCATTTACCTCTTTGTAATAACCCCGTAGAATCTTTGGTATATCGGTATATTCCGCTTCAATATTAAATAGGGGTTGACCTTTTACGTAATACAAAAGCTCTTGCCTCACCGCCATCCAGTTTTTTTGCGTTCCATAGCCGCGTTGATTTCTCATAGTAATAAAACTTCTGGCTTTGAAAGGAGTATTACGCATCATAAGCATAAAATCGGGTAGTGGCTCAAATCCATTGTTTTGATCAGCACCCAACCAGACGTAAAAGGAGCTATCCTTGGACAAAGCCCAGCAACTATTTTCGACCCACGCTTTACACCAATTAATAAATTCGGTCAGCTCTTTTTGTTCAAAGGCGATTAAATTATAGGGTGGATCTTGGATAGCCAGCGTAGCTTTGTCTGTAAGCATCAATTTTTGAACATCGGCTAGATTAGAGGAGTCAAGACAACCAATTCTATGTTTTCCTAAAGGATCCTGCCAGATTTCCCCCTCTTTGATTCTACAATATTTAAGTAGATAATTGTATAATTCTGGATGTTTATCCAGTCTAGGTATAGGAAGATTTTTCATCGAAATTTCTCCGATAATTTAGAATTTGATTGTAAATTGTTTAAAGTTTGTAACGCTTGCCTTTAAGCACCTATATAATACCATATTATAATACTTGAAAGTAGGGCAATCTCTGTGGAAGGTGGCTCTGTCCACCGATTGATTATCCCCTACTTAACTGCTATAATATAACAAGATAGATATATCAAACTTATTCACCACTATTATAAGGATCAACTGGCAAAGGTTAAGTTAAGCTATTTCTCACTGGCGGTCTATTCAGGAAAGGACTTTTATGGCAAACCAAGAGACTACCCGAAAGAAAACCTACCGCGAAACCGATAGCGTCTGGAAAGATTTACTCAATCGCTACTTCCCCGATTTCCTGCTCTTCTTCTTCCCAAAGACTTATCAGATCATTCATTGGGAGCAGGATTTTGAGTTTTTAGACACCGAGTTACCCAAACTTTCGCCCCAAAGCGAAGGTGGTAAGCGGTTAGCCGATAAGTTGGTTAAAGTTTACCGGGTTCGAGAAGAAGCAGAGGAAGAGGATACTTGGCTCTTCGTCCATATCGAAATCCAAAGTTACCCTGATCCGCGCTTCGAGGAAAGGATCTATATTTACCATTACCGCATCTTTGATAGATATTATCAACGTCTGCGGCAAAAGACCAGTGGTAAGGAGACTGGTTCTTCCGAACCCAAACCAGCTATTCCCTTACCCAAGTATAAGGTACTCCATCCGGTAGTATTGACGGGTGTAAGCGAGAGCTACCTACCCAACCAATATGAAGTTAAGGAAGTAGACGGCAATAGATCGCTTTTGGACTATCCAGTGGTAAAGCTGATAGATTATAATAAAGACTGGGCCAAGTTGGAAGCGGAAACCAATCTTTTTGGGCTAGTGGTAATGGCCCATCTTAAAGCTCAGGAACTCAAGGACGACCCCTACCAGCTTTTAGATTGGAAAGTGCGGCTAGTGGAAATACTCTACCAGCGAAAATACTCCAAAGAGCAGACTAGGCAACTACTCCGGTTTATAGATTGGATCATAGTCTTGCCGAAAGATTTGGAGTTATTGGCTCAAGAAGAATTAGCACGATTGGAAGGAGAGGAAAAAATGGCTTATGTAACCAGTTTTGAACGCATCGGAATAGAAAAGGGTTTGAAGAAGGGTCTGGAGGAGGGTCTGGAGAAGGGTTTGGAGAAGGGCTTAGAGAAGGGCTTAGAGAAGGGCTTAGAGAAGGGTTTGAAGAAGGGTCTGGAGGAGGGTTTGAAGAAGGGTCTGGAGGAGGGTTTGGAGGAAGGTTTAGAGAAGGGTCGTAAGGCGGCCTCCGACATGGTGTTACGGCTGTTAAAGCAAAAGTTTGACGGCGAACTACCACCCAAAACCGAACAGCAAATAACCACCTTAACCCTAGCACAATTGGATGATCTCACGGTTGATTGGTCGAGCTTTTCCACTAGTGCTGACCTCGAACGCTGGCTACAAGCACAAAAGGAAAGCATCAGAGCCACCAGTGGATTAAGCGAATGATTTAAGCGGACGGAGCCACATCCTTACCCTTACCCGAATCGTAATGGAAAGCCCAAATCTTGTAGGATGCTGCGCCAACTGGTTGCCGTCAGTTGATCTTGACTTACCACCCAACTTGTCAGAGCGGGACTTTGCAACAGCCCTACTTTGCAAGCGGGTCTCCTTGACACCAAGCCGATAGCAAGCCATAATAGAGCTTGGCACGTGCTGTACTTAAAAATTTGGTACTACCATTTAGAACTACAGGAAATAGGGTGCAAGAGACTGACTTAACTTCTAACCCACCGCAAGCCACTGAAAATCCGGTTAAGAAAAAGCGGGGCTGGTCCTATTATTGGATTTACGGCGTTTCGGCGGGGGTCTATCTATTAGACCAACTGGTGAAATTTTGGGCCGAACAGAGCCTCGGCCCGGCTAATTCGGGCCGAACTATCGAATTGTTGGGCGGACAGTTCCGCTTTATCTATATTAAAAATTCGGGAGCCTCGTTTGGCATGCTCAAGGAGGTACCTTGGCTCTTTGCGATTTTGGCAATGGTCGCCAGCTTGGGTATTATCATTTGGTACCAAATGCAAGGCACGGAGGACAATTGGCAACGGCTGGGTGTGGGGCTAATTTTGGGCGGAATCATCGGCAACCTGAGTGACCGACTATTTAAGGGCGGCAGTGTCACCGATATGCTCAACTTTCCCAATATTGAACTCTTCCGCGTCTTTAACGCGGCGGATGCCGCCATTACTTGCGGCATTGTGGCAATCCTGATTCAACTCTTAATCAGTAGCCTCCCGCCACAAAAAACTACTAACAGCAAAGAAACAGGCAATTAAATTTGAAGATCGAAGAATTAGACGAGTTAGATTACTACGAAATAAATTTAGAGCAGAACAACCTGAGCGGCGAAACCGAGCCACAAGTGATAGAACATAACATCACTACGGGCGAGGTAGGCGAGCGGTTGGATAAAGTGTTGGTGGCCCTTTGCCCGGAACTTTCCCGCGCCCATCTCCAGCGATTGATTGAGGAAGAGAAGCTGACGGTCAACGGCAAGCCAATCAGTAAATCGGGCTACAAACTGCGCCCCAACGATAAGCTCTGGCTGATTATTCCTCCAGCAGTACCGTTGGCCCACCTTAGCCCCGAAGAGATTCCCCTCGATATAGTTTATGAGGACGGCGATGTGATTGTGATTAACAAGCCTGCCGGAATGGTGGTTCATCCTGCGCCGGGTCATTACAGTGGTACACTAGTTAACGCCCTGCTCTATCACGTCCCCAATCTGAACATCAACGGCAACCAGCGTCCCGGTATCGTACACCGCTTGGATAAGGATACCAGTGGCCTCTTGGTAGCCGCCAAACACGACGTAGCTTTGGGCAACCTAATTGAGCAGATGAAGAACCGGGAGACTACTAAAGTTTACCTGACTCTATTAGAAGGGAACCTGCAACCACCCGCCGGAATCGTGGATGCTCCGATAGGTCGCGATCATTTACAGCGCAAACAAATGGATGTGGTAGTCCGGGGCAAACCGGCCCGCACCCATTACAAAGTCTTACAATACCTAACGCAACATACCTACGTGGAGGCTCGCCTCGAAACAGGTCGTACCCACCAAATCCGGGTACATTTTGCCCACCTGAATCATCCTGTGGTTGGGGATACGATCTATGGACGGCGCAAACCTACCCTGAGTCTCAAACGTCAATTCCTTCACGCCCACCGTTTGGGTTTCAAGTTACCCTCTAGTGGCGAATACCGCGAATTTGAAGCCCCCCTTCCCCCCGATTTGCAACACGCCCTAGAAGAAGCACAAACGGTAGCGTAACTTAGGCATGTTTCAGACTTGAGCTTGAACCAAGTTGACAGTTTTGAATGGCATTTGAGCTTGTTTATACTTCAAACTGTCAACCTCTTTTGAAACATGCCTTAGGGAACGAATATGCGGTAGTGGGAACTGCTGAGTAAGTGCTGTAATCTTTGAGCCTGACTATCTAATATTTATAGCTTTCAGCTACCGACTCGCACAAGATCGGTAGCTGAAAGCTATTTTGGTTTAAAAGACCCCACCCTCGTAGACTGTAACACCCATCGAACCTGGCCCTAGGTGTACGGCTAGGGCCGGGCTAAAGAGGCCAACAAAGACACGCTCTCGCGGAAAGATTGGGGCAATCCGGTTGAGCAAGGTTTCTACGTCGTTAGGACTGGTGGAATACATTATCGCCATCTCCTCAATATGGGGGAAGTCCTCAACGAACTCGCAGAGACCTTCAATTGCCTTAGTACGAGTACGAGTGCGCTCGAAAGGCACAATCAAGCCATCTTCCAGACGGAGCAAAGGACGGAAATTAGTAGCAGGGGTAGGACCAAGCGCAGCTTGGGCCTTACTATTGATCCGTCCGCTATGCTGAAGGTAGTGCATCGTCTCCGTAAAGAAGATCACGTGAGTCTGAAAGATCATACGATTGACTATACTAACCAATTCAGAATGATGGAGCCCTTGTCTAGCCCGTTTAGCGGCCTCCAACGCAATGATACCCAATCCAAAAGAGGCTGAAAGCGAATCAATTACCGCAATCTGGCTGGTAGGAGCCAAAATATTATTACGGGCAGTCACGGCTGCCTGAAAAGTACCACCTAGTTTAGCCGAATGGTGAATGGAGATAATATTTTCACCTTCTTTAAGGATGCGTTTATAGACCTCTTCAAAAACTTCGGTGGGCGGATGGTTCGAGTTCAAGACCAGAGAATTAGGCGACCAACTAGCTAAGCGACGATGAAACTCATCGGCACTTAGTTCCACACGATCCAAAAAGGTTTCATTACCTATATGGACAAATTCTGGTATAACTGTAATATTGTATTCACGAACTAGCTCTAGAGGCAAGTCACAAGTGCTGTCCGTGACAATTCTAACTCCTGGCATAGTTCATTTGTCCTCGCTTCTCAAATTTCATTTTAAACGTCTAATCTATTCTACAGAAATAATGTAGTGATAATGAGGCTGATCGCCTCGTACAAATGTAACCTCACTGCTAGGATAACGAGCCTCGACTTGGGCCTTGAGAATTTCCGCTTCTGGTTCGCTTACATCTTCACCATAGTAGAAAGTAATCAATTCCCGCACGGCGGCCTCCATTTTATCCAGCAGTTGCCAAACCGCCTCTTCTTTACTTTCGGCGGCCAAGCTCAACTCATCATCTAGCAACCCAATCCATTGACCCTCCACAACTGTAACCCCGTTAACAGTCGCATTACGCACCGCCCGTGTTACCTCTCCGGTCGTCACGTCATCTACTGCCACTTTCATACGTGCGAGGTTCTCTTCAAGGCTCTCTTCAAAGTTGAAGTTGAGTAAAGCCGTAATACCCTGTGGCACAGTAGCCGTCGGTACCACCGCGACTCGTTTAGAAGTCAAAGCTTGCACCTGCTGTGCCACTAGGATAATATTTTTATTGTTGGGCAAGATTATTATATCTTGGTTAGGCAGTTTATCAATCGCCTTCAACATCTCTTGAGTGCTAGGGTTCATAGTTTGTCCGCCATGGATCACCGCACTAACTCCCAAGTTTTTGAAGACCTCTGCTAAACCCTTACCCGCCGCCACACTTACAATCGAGATCTGACCCGGCAACCCAAGGTTTAGACCATGTTCAGGCTCGTCTGTAGGTGTAGTCTTACCCACCGTCGTCTCGCGGAAAGCCTCTTCGTGCTGTAACTGCATATTATCTAGTTTAATCTGACCCAACGCACCCAGACTGGTGGCATAACTAAGAATAGCCCCTGGATCTTCGGTATGAACATGCACCTTAATGAGGGTAGTATCACCCACAATTACGGCACTGTTACCCATCGCCGCGATACGGTCCCGAACTTCCTCAAAGTTAAGTTTAACATTAGCATAAAGCATAAAGTTAGTGCAATAGCCATATTCGTCCATTTTATGCTCTGCGCCATCATCTACGATAGTCGCCTTTTTGTAGAGTGGATCCGAAAGATCAGCCAGTTCCAAACTTTCGCCCCGGATATGTTTAAGCGCCCCTTCTAGCAAGACATAAAAGCCATGTCCACCGGCATCCACCACTCCGGCCTCGCGCAATTTATCGAGTAGGGTTGGAGTACGGGCGACCGATTCATGGGCGGCTTCGACGGCCTTGGTTAGTACATAAATAAAATTATCGTGATGATAGGCGGCGGCTTCGGCGGCTTCGGCGGTTTCGCGTACCACCGTCAGGATAGTGCCTTCGACGGGCTTCATCACCGCCTTGTAAGCCATATCACGGGCTTTGCCTAAAGCAAAAGCCATATCACGGGCGGTGAAATGATCTTTGGCACTTAAACCTTCGGCCAAACCACGAATGATCTGTGAAAGAATCACACCACTGTTACCACGTGCGCCCATCAGTGCGCCGAAAGAGAGCCGTTTGGAGATCTGCTCCGCCGTACCCTCTTCGATTTGTTCCAGTTCCTTAACCGCCGCCTCCATCGTTCGGCTCATATTAGTGCCTGTATCACCATCTGGTACAGGAAAAACATTCAGCGCATTAATGGCCTCGGTATGTTTTTCTAACCAGATGGCACTAGCCAGCAATGCCCGTTTAAGCTCAGTGCCACTACAAGCCCGGCCCCAAATCGAAGGTGCGGCCTCCGGTTGGATCGAATCATCACCGACACTGTTGTTAGGGATTGTGGACGTTTGCCCTTCGTCGTGTTCCAAATTTGAAGTATCCTCCGACTTATCTCAATCCTTTAACATCTTTACCATCATCCTCGGAAAGACGTAGCCCCTGTACATTCACATTGACCTGCTCAACTGGCATTCCCAAACTATGCTGCACCTGATACTGAACAGTATTCATAACGTTATGGGCCACTTCGCTGATTCGCAAGTTATGTTCAAGAATAACATAGAGGTCAATTATTATCTTTTCTCCCTCCATATGAACCTGAATACCTTCACGGGCATGTTCCGGGCGTAACATTTCAGCGCGACCATTGCGTAGACGACGCGCCGCTAAACCGACCACCCCATAGCAGTTTTCGAGGGCACTGGCCGCAATAGTCGCAACTGCGTTGGGCGAAACCTCTACTCTACCCAAATTTTCGGCGGATGGTGCGGGTGGAGTTTGGCCGGTAGTGGCACCTATACTTTCCACACCTGTTTTATTCTTCATTTTTTATAGTCTCTGACTGCTATTAGATTCAGTCTGGTTTGATTCAGCAGTAAAACTAGGACACAATTTGCCAAGAATAGCATCTTGTGTTACACTAACAGTCCTTTGACCTAGCCTAAAGCGGCGTGGTCAGTTCGTGGTAAATCATACAGCAAAAAGAAGGATTCGTAAAGGGGGTAATAGGAAATATGTCTGGAAAATGTGATGTTTGTGGAAAAACACCCGGCTTTGGTCATAATGTAAGCCACTCGAACCGTAAAACTAACCGTATGTGGATGCCTAATATTCAACATAAAACTATGTTACTTAAAGGTGAAACCAAACCGCGTAAAGTTTACATCTGTACGCAATGTTTACGCACTCTCATAAAAGATCGCGTTTAATTGGCAGTTTTCAAAGCTTTGATCCGAGAAGCTAGGGCAATTTAACAAAACCCTTTACCGAAGACTATCAGTAAGATTTTTCTAAGGAGGAGCAGGTTAGGTTAATCTGCTCTTTTTGATTTTAGCCTCTTCTTCTCCTTCGCCCCACCCTAAGCGGTCACCCTTTTTGATTATTGCGCCTAGCAATTAGGGGTGTTATTATTACCTAGTCAGATAAGGTCTTATAGCTACATCTTACATTCCAACATAATACATTTCAAGTAGAAAGCTCCTCTTTAAAAATAAGAGAAGATCAACGAGCGGTTAAATATGCAATTTGATGAAACTAAAGAGGAGCGACGTATTCGCATCCTAGTCGTAGACGATGATAACGATATTGCCAACTATCTAGCAGCAGTCCTCACCCTTGATGGATATGAGGCTATCGAAACACATCGGGCAGAACACGCCATTCAAATAATTCGCCAAAATCCACCTGACTTAGTGTTAACCGACCTTATGATGCCCGGCTTGGGCGGGTTAGGACTACTTACCTACCTAAAACAGGATCGAACTCTACCTTTCATTCCGGTTATTATGATTACGGCCCTACACGATAATATTGATAAAGCGGCGGCACTCGAAGCAGGTTGTGATGACTTCCTAAGCAAACCCGTAAATAAAGCCGAATTACAGGCCCGTGTGCGCTCTCTACTTCGGCTCAAACGAACCAACGACATATTGAATCGCAAGCTGGCTCAGCGTGAACATCTACAGTCCGAAAATGCGGAGCGGCTTCTGCCAAAGCCACTACAACGCTCAGAAATTCCACTCCAAAAACCACTACAACGCGGGTTAGAAGGGTTACTGAGCAATCTGCTAAACAAGGTGGAGGCGGGCCTTGAGCAGGGTAGTCTTTCACGAGAGGAATTGAGCAAATTAGCTGAGGGTCTCAAGCAAGCCCTAGAAGTAATCGCCAGATTGGTTTAAATGCAAGTATCGTCTCAATGGGTAGAAGTTTATTCAATAAACCCGCCGTAGGCCAGCCTCATTTCGGGCGTATGCCATACGCCCCTATCCCGAATTATTGTGATGATATGAATACAAAAGACTTACATTTTTGAAAAGATAGAGGCTTAAATGTAACCAATCTGCCGGATCTTATCCGGCAGATTTTAGGTTCCGCACTATTATTTTTTACTGGAACTGCCCGAACTCCCAGAATCACCGGAACTGATGTGCGCGTTTTCCGACTTAGATTCGCTCTTGCTACCCCCATCGTGTGAATCTGGAGTGGGGGTAGGGTCTGATTTGGAATGATCCTCTGATTTAGGCGTATTCGTAGGAGATTTGGAATGATCCTCTGGTTTGGGCGTATCCGTCGCTACTGGCAAGGGCGTACTCGTCGGCACTACTGGCACAGGCGTACGAGTCGGTGCGGGCTTACTCGTCGGCACTACTGGCTTAAACGTATTAGTCGGCACTGGCACGGGCGTACTCGTCGGTGCGGGCTTAGTATTAGGTAGCTGAATCGGTTTGGTAGCTGGAATCGGAGTAGCTGTAGGTTCGGGCTCATTCGTCGCCGTAGGTTCAGCCGTCACCGTCGCTGTAGGTTCAGCCGTCACCGTCGCTGTAGGATCAGCCGCCACCGTCGCCGTAGGATCAACCGCCACTGTCGAATCTGCCGTCACCGTCGGAGACAACTGAAGCGTAGGTGTAACCGACGAGCTTAGAGTAACTGTCGTAGGGTTAGCCGCAGGCGTTGTGACATTCGGTGTTGTCGAGCCGACCCCGTTTATGGCGGCAATTACAGCAATGGCAGCCACCAATAGAACCAAAAGTACCACAGCTTGTTGCAAACTAACAAAGAAATTCCAGTTAAACCACTTGCGCGGTTGGTTTTTAACCCGCTGGGAGGCTACGGAATTAACTGCCTCAGAGTTTACCACCGAACTAGCAACCTGTTCGGAGGGAAGCTGTTCGACGATTAATTGTTGTTTTAGTATATCAGCTAGGGCAATACGACTAGCTTGGGGCATACGATAGCTAGGCAAGGTTTTAGCAGCCTGTACTAATTCCAAGAGGGGGCGTAGTTCAGTAGTCTCCTCTGGCACAGCACCTAAAGCTGCATCTAATTCGGCACCTTGCTCCAGCCGTGCCACAGTCGTATCAAATAACTCTTCCAATCTCGATAGATTACTCATAATAGCTTCACCTTACCCATTATCCTTTAATGTCACCCTGCTGTATCTTCGGCTGTAATACTCTTACTGGATTTATCACCTAAGTGACGGCGTAAATTACGTACCGCCCTGTACTGCAAACTCTTGATCGAGACTAAGCTCTTATCAAGCATTGCGGCTACCTGTTCTAACTCAAAGCCCTGTACAAAACGCAGGATAAAAACAGTTCTCTGATCCTCTGGTAATAGAGCAATTGCTCGTTGTATCTCTTCGCGCTCGCCTAACTGTTCTGCTATTTCACCACCATCTCCTGCCCCCCAATCACTTGCGGCGGCGGCACTTGGTCCGCTATCCCAGTCTACTGCATCCAGAGAAACCGAATTATAACGTTTACGTCTGCGAAAGTGGTCTACCAACAAGTTATGAGCTATTCGAAACAACCATGCCTTGAACGGTACGTCTCGTTGCACATAGCCATCCACCTTTTCAATTACACGAGTGAACGTCTCACTCACTATATCTTCGGCTAAGTGGTGATCTCCACTATGGTAATAGGCATAGTTATATAGCCTATCAGTGTACTGCGCTAACAGTTCGTCCACAGCTTCAGCTTCACGCTTCTTTAAGCGTGACACCAGTTCCGCATCGTTAAACTTCATCTAAGTATACTTCTCGCTATTGTTGTTTTTAGCCTGTTATCGTCTCTACTGCTTCAAGCTCCAGTATTTTTACGCCCTCATATTACTTCCTTAGTAAGGCAAAACACCAGGTAAACTCAACCTTAGCTTAAACTATCTGCGCGAATTTAGCAAGTTCTTCTGTTTTATTTTTGACTAATTTGCTCTCTTCAACAATCCTGAACGCAAAGATAGCCCAAAAGTAGCGGCCTATTTACGAGTTTTTTAAATTCGTCCAATCTTCGTTAGCATGAGGTGGTAACCCTACTATTAAGTTGCCGTTCAAGCCTAACATGTTATAATCTAGCGGGTAAAACTACCGAATTAGCTTTAACAAATATTATTAGCTAGGGATGCCCTGTCAACCGGGCTGAGATTGCGCTAAATTAGGACGCAAACCCTTGAACCTGATCTGGTTAGATAGGTAGGTCGCAATGCCGCTTAGTTGGAACGAGATTCGCAATAGGGCTATTGAATTTTCGCAGGAGTACCAAGAGGTGACCCGCGAGAACGCCGAAACCCAATCTTTTTACAATGCCTTCTTTGAGATTTTCGGTATCAAACGGAGCCGCGTCGCCTCTTTTGAAGCACCCGTCAAAATGCTAGGCACACGCCGAGGCCGGATTGATCTCTTTTGGAAAGGGACACTACTAGTTGAGCATAAATCTAGTGGCAAAGATTTGGGGGTCGCCCGTACTCAAGCCTTAGACTATTTTCCCAATCTCAAAGAAGAAGAGTTACCTCGTTACATCTTGGTCTCTGATTTTCAGCATTTTGAACTGGTTGATCTGGAGGCCAATGTTGAGTATAAATTCTCTTTGGCCGAATTGCATCAGCACGTGGAGTTATTCGGCTTTATCGCGGGCTATCAGAAACGAGTCTTTCGAGATCAAGACCCGGTAAATATCGAAGCCTCCGAGCGGATGGGTAAGCTTCACGATATGCTTAAAGATTCGGGCTATACCGATCACGATTTGGAACAGTATTTGGTGCGGCTCCTCTTCTGCCTCTTTGCCGACGATACCAATATCTTTGAGAAGGATAGCCTACGCTTTTATATTGAGGAGCATACCAAAGAGGACGGCAGCGATTTAGGTTCTCGCCTTTCTGACCTCTTCCAAACCTTAAACACCCCGCGCGAAAAGCGTTACAAAACCCTAGACGAATCTTTGGCCCAATTTCCCTATGTCAATGGCAATCTCTTTGCCGAACGGTTGCCCAACCCGGCTTTTAACCGCACGATGCGGGAAATTTTGTTGAGTGCTTGCTTTTTCGATTGGGGACGCATCTCTCCGGCGATTTTTGGCTCGCTCTTTCAGTCGGTGATGGATAAAGAACGGCGGCGCGGTATTGGAGCGCATTACACCACCGAAAAGAATATCCTCAAAATTTTGAAGCCGCTCTTTCTGGATGGACTCTATGAGGAGTTTCAGAGCTTGCGGTATGAACCACGCAAGCTACAAAATTTCCACAAAAAGCTGCAAACCCTCACCTTCCTAGACCCCGCTTGTGGTTGCGGCAATTTCTTGATTTTAGCTTACCGCGAACTCCGCTTATTGGAGATTGAAGTGCTAAAGGCACTCTATCCGACCGGGCAACAGGCTTTTGATGTGGCAGAACTCTCCCGCATTAACGTAGATGCCTTCTATGGCATTGAAATAGAGGAATTTCCGGCCCGAATTGCTGAAGTAGCTCTTTGGTTGATGGATCACCAGATGAATATACGGCTCTCGGAGACTTTTGGGCAATACTATACTCGTATTCCGCTGCAAGCTGCCGCCCATATTCACCACGCCAATGCCTTGCAACTCGATTGGGAAACGGTTGTGCCGAAAGAGCGGCTCTCTTATATCTTGGGCAATCCACCTTTTGTCGGTGCAATGATAATGAATGAGGCACAACGCCAAGATATAGAACATGTATTTAAAGATACTATCCGCAATGCTGGGGTATTGGATTACGTGACGGCGTGGTACTTTAAGGCAGTTAAATATATGGGGGAAGCCCACTCTATCCGAACTGCTTTTGTCTCCACCAATTCCATTACACAAGGCGAACAGGCCAGTATTCTTTGGCAACAGTTATTGAACGAGGGCGTTAAAATCCACTTTGCCCACCGCACCTTTGCTTGGAGTAGCGAGGCACGTGGTAAAGCGGCGGTTCATTGTGTTATCGTCGGATTTGGCTTGGAAGATTGTACACGCAAGATAATTTATGATTATCAGGATATTAAAGCTGATCCACATGCCGTAGAAGTCAAAAATATCAATCCCTATTTAGTGGATGCACCAAATGTAGTGGTGGTAAATCGCACTACTCCTTTGTGTAATGTGCCTGCCATGCGTTTTGGAAGTATGCCGCGCGATGGTGGGCATCTGATTTTTACCGATGAGGAAAAAGATGCTTTTTTAGCACTCGAACCAGAAGCGGAAAGTTGGCTTCGTCCTTATACGGGCGCACAGGAATTTATCAATGGTTGGCGACGCTGGTGTTTGTGGCTAACTAATATATCGCCAAATGAATTACGTCAATTGCCGCGAGTAATGGAACGTGTTATGGAGGTGAGAGCGTTTCGTCTTGCAAGCAAGGCAGCGACCACACGTAAATTTGCTCAAACACCCGCAGTTTTTTGTCAAATTGCACAGCCAGATAGTGATTACCTTCTTGTTCCTAGGGTCTCTTCAGAAAGACGGCATTATATACCGATTGGGTTTTTGCCAGCCCAAGTAATTGCTAATGACCAAGTACTTACTGTCGAATATGCAACACATTACCATTTTGGCGTTATGTCTTCGGAAATGCACATGGAATGGACGCGCTATGTTTGTGGACGGCTGAAAAGCGATTATCGCTATTCTAAGGATATTGTTTACAACAACTTCCCATGGCCGCAAAACCCCACGCCTCAACAGATGCAGGTTATTGAGGCTAAAGCCCATGCGGTGTTAGATGCTCGCGCTCAGTTTCCCAAGAGTACTTTGGCTGATCTATATGACCCGCTCTCGATGCCACCAGTCTTATCGAAAGCACATCAGGCTCTGGATAAGGCGGTGGACGTGACCTATCGGAAACAGCCTTTTGAGACGGAACGTAGTCGGGTTGAGTTTCTCTTCGGGTTATATCAGCAGTTGACCGACCCGCTCATTACCGCCATTACCAAGACTAGCCGTAAACGGAAAATCAACTGACGGAGCAGCATCCTACTAGACCGGATGAAGTAAATCAACTGG
>JACAUC010000085.1 GCA_013390945.1 Candidatus Chloroheliaceae bacterium | reverse complement strand
CTTGTAAGAGGGATTTCCAATCCCGATTTTGCACCACACTTGTAAGAGGGATTTCTAATCCCGATTTTGCATCACACTTGTAAGAGGGATTTCTAATCCCGATTTCCGATAAGGCAACGTAACATGAAACCCAAATTCCAGTTAGGCAAAATTAACTTTTCGCGTTTTTTCTACAGTATGCGTTTCCGGTTGAGTCTCTGGTATCTGGCCGTTTTAGCCTTAGCTCTGCTCTTTTTTGGTATCACCATTTATTCGATTGAAGAAAACACGCTTTCAGCCACGATTGATGGTGAGCTAAACGCCGCTGCCAGCCAACTTTCAAAGTTTAGCTCCTTTCAAAATGACCAGTTCCAATTACCAGCCCAAGTCACCAACGCTATCCAACAACTCAGCGACTTGAAATTACCAGAGTTAGCCCTAGGCGATTTGCAAAATTTTCCGGGAGTTAAATCGGTCTTAAGTGGCCGTTTTATTATCCTGCTGGTAGATACACAAGGTCAAGTTACGCAACAATTCGGGGTGCTTTCCCCCAAAGAGATCAACCGTCTAAAAACGTTGGCAAGTCAGTGGCAAGGCAAAACCGAACCAACTATCACCGTTCTGGAGTTCGGCGACCACCCCGCCCAAGTTGGGGAGAAGAATAATAGCTACCGAATCGAATTTTATCCTGTCAAAGGTAGCAAAAGCAGCAATAGCGGCACATTGATAGTGGGTCTCTGGTGGGAGGGGGCGGCTACGCTACAGAACCTAGCTTGGACACTGTTAGTGGTGGGACTGGTAACATTGGTGCTTACCGCTGGAGGGGGCTATTGGCTGGCTTCAAGGGCCATCCGTCCGATAAACAAAATTACCCGCATCGCTCAATCTATCAACGAAAGCGACCTGAGCCGCCGGATCAATTTGAAGAGCCGGGATGAGCTAGGCGAACTGGCCGCCACTTTTGATCGTATGTTAGACCGCCTCGAAAACGCCTTTGAGCGTCAGCGTCAGTTTACCGCCGATGCCAGCCATGAATTACGTACACCCCTCACCATTATAAATCTGGAGGTAGACCGTCTGGCACAACGTCGCGGGACAATGGAAGAATACGAGCGCGTACTTTCGATTATCCAAGCCGAAAACGACTATATGACTCGCCTTGTCACCGACCTTCTGACCGTCGCCCGGGCAGAGAGTGGGCAGGTTAACTTTAAGCCAGAAGGTTTGGATTTAAGCGAAGTGGCCCTAGAAGTAGTGGAACGCCTAGCACCCTTAGCCCGACAAAACCAGATTAAACTAGTAACTGGGGAATTGCCGGAACTGGAAATAAGCGGCGACCGGCTCTATCTGACCCGCATGTTGGCTAATCTGGTAGAAAATGGGATTAAATACACCGCCTCCTATGGCACTAGGGTAGCGATAGAAACCGGACTCAGCCAAGTAGAAAATAGAGCTTGGGCGTGGGTGCGGATAAAAGATGATGGCCCCGGCATTGCCTCCCAAGACCTACCCCATCTCTTCCACCGTTTTTATCAGGTGGATAAAGCACGAGGAGCTAACCCACCACCCGAAAAACCCACTCCAAACCAAACCGAAGAGAGCCTCAGAGGTAGTGGGCTAGGGCTATCCATTGTACAAGGGATCGCAGAGCTACATCATGGTAAGGTCAAAGTAGAAAGCGAGCCAAACCAAGGCTCAACTTTTGAGGTTTGGTTGCCAACTAAAAGCGGCTGACGGAACCCAGGTTACGCAGCACTTCAACAAAATTGGGACATTCTGACAAGATTGGGGTAAAACAATACCGCTCATAGTGTAATTGTTATCATTTGCATGAAGGATAGCTTGTCGGTAATAACTACTAGCACAAAAATTTTGCTGCGTTCTCCTAAAAATTAATTATTCCCTGATTACGTATCTTCGGTTAAATTTTTCTTACAAATCTTCCAAAGCTATAGCTTATTTAAATTTTTATGGTATAATAGAAAAATGGGTCTATAGACAAAATTACTAAATAAGTTATGGTAAGTTGTAACGAGGATAAAGGAACTATGGGTATGAAAAGATTCCGTAAGCTTCTACTAAAGGCTAACCCGACATATAGTAAAGCAGGCTTATTTACGCTACTGATACTCAGTCTCTTACTCTCTACCGGAGGCTTGATTTTTGCCGAGGATACAAAATCTTTATCGGCACAGCAAATTGCTGATACGCCTGCTCCTCCAACCACCAGTCTCCCAACCACCAATCCACCCATCACCAGTACAATAGCCAGTCCACCTATCACTACTTCACTAACCACTCCGCCATCTCAATCAACTATTCTTACAGCCACTCAAGCTCCTGTTCCGGTTAAGACCGTTACCCCTAGCCCATCAAACCCGGCCAAACCGGGTGCGGCAGCAGTGGGAACCATACAAGCTGGGCAAGCTCCGCTGGTGGGTGAATTTTACCTTGTGGCAGGCGGTACAGAGCTACTCTACTTCTTATCCGATGATACGGGTAATATCACCAAGTTAAATATAAGTGATACCCTGATAGAGGCGGCGGGCGGTGCATGGAGCTTGAACCACAAGCGTCTCCTTGTTACAGGTTTGCCGGGTAGCCCTTACCCGACGGGTAGTAATACTCCTACACTAGATGTAACTTCCATCGAGCTTGATCCTTCAGTTGGCCCGGTACCGGGTGGTCTGCTACCCGCCATAACTGGATCACGCCCATTTGCAAACATACTCTGCAAATTCTCCGATAACACCACCGAACCGAGAACGCCTTCCTATTTCTCTGGTCTGATGTCCAATAACTATCCCGGTATGGATTATTACTTCCGGCAAGTTTCGTTGGATGCCATCAACCTAGTTGGCACGACGGTGATGGGCTGGTACACCTTACCTCAACCACGCTCTTACTATGTCTACGGCTCACCAGAAGCACTCAATTTTAGTCGAATTACGACTGATTGCCTCGCCGCTGCTGACCCATATACTAACTTCAACCTTTATCAAGGTATCAACCTGATGTTCAACGGTGAATTGGATAGTTTCGCTTGGGGCGGTAGTTGGTACATGGCCTTAGATGGTAAAATAATGAATTGGCCGATGACTTGGATGCCCCCTTGGGGTTATAACAACCAAGCCGTCCTAGCTCACGAGATGGGTCATGCCTTTGGTATGCCCCACTCTGGCGATTCGCTAGGTCAAACTTATCGCAATGTCTGGGATATTATGAGCGACACTTGGACAAACTGTAATAGACTAACCGACCCAACGTATGGGTGCTTAGGACAACACCCCATTGCGGCTTACAAAGATATACCGGGTTGGATACCCTCTTCGAGGGTTTTCACCTCCTATGGTAGCTCTAATACCGTTACTTTAGAGCGAACGGCATTACCGGGTAGTAGCGACTATCTAATGGTGAAAATTCCAATCAATAAATCCAGTACTCATTTCTATACCGCCGAGGCGCGTTACCGGGTGGGCTACGATGCCAAATTAATCAATGATGCGGTAATTATCCATGAGGTGGATACTACTAGGATGAACCCGGCTTGGGTGATAAACGTGGGTAATGTTAATGATACAAACGATCCTGGAGCGCAGTGGTTACCGGGCGAAACATTTACCGACGCAGCCAACGCCATTTCAATTTCGGTTAATTCGGCCACCGCTACCGGATTTGTGATTACAGTGGTTAGCCCGCCCTCTTTTACCGACTTAATCGTAAACGGAACAACTCTTAATGGGAATATTTCAAGCAATGGACAAGAAGATTGGTATCGCTTTACGGTTTCAACTGCCGATAACTATATGATTGAAACCCAGCTTGGAACACTGCCCGATAATTATATGTACCTCTATGGCCCCAATAATTATACTACACTAATAACTGCCGATGATGATAGTGGCGTAGGTTGGGCATCTCTAATTAGTCGTTATCTCTACCCCGGCACTTACTACGCTAGGGTACGCGCCTTCAACGCCACCCAAACTGGCACTTATGCGATCCGAGCGATAACTCTAGCGGTAGGGCAGGGTTCGAGCTATGCCCAAAATTACTGGGCAGCTTACTACCGCAAAGGCGGCATAGCTGGAATGGGCTACCCGACCGACTTAGTGCGACGCTATGGGACAAGTGGAGTAGATTGGCAACCTTTCAATGTAGGGGCAGGTCTCTTCCACCATGTAACAGGTGGTAGCAGTCCAGCGGATATACGGGCCTTTTACCTTTCTGGCAGCAGCTATAATTACTATATTGGCCTCGGTGGGCCTGAATCGTGGCTGGGTGCGCCTACCAGCGATGAATTTGTTAACAGTGCTGGTTTGTGGCAAGTCAACTTTGCCAATGGCTATCTGGTAAATACCACTACAGGTATTCAGACCTCTTCTTGGCCTACCAGTTTCACCGCTTGGAAAAACACCAACTACAATAATAATGCCCTTATGAGTGGCCCAAGCTTAATCAAAAACGATGGGTTGAGTAACACTCTCAGCTTTAGTCACACCTACACCGAATGGGTGGCATGGCAACCTCCCCTACCCAACGAGGGTCTGCTTTATAGCGATAATTGGTCAGCTACTTGGGAACGGACTTATACTATCCCTGCTGGGGCTTACGATTTCTATTTATGCGGCGACGACGGTATTCGCCTCTATCTGGATGGGACAAGAGTAATTGACCAGTGGAAAGTACAAGGTTTAACCTGTTATCAATATCCTACCACAGGCTACCAAATTTACACTGCCGACCAGTCCGTTAACTTTAAGATCGAATATTATCAAGCCACTGGTGGACAGGGTATAGAATTTCGTTCATTCAAGCTAGAACCTCCCTCCACCCCACTCACGTTGACGGCACTACTTAACACGTATAACTATAGTGTTAGCCTGAACTGGACAACCAGTACTGGTAATCCAGATGGCTATCGCGTAGAACGTAAAGCGGGGTTAAATGGTAGTTGGGCCGTTATAGGTAGCAATAACTATGCTTACTATTACGACAGCAATTCTAACCTAAGCCCTGGTACAACCTACTATTACCGTGTGGTAGCCTATAATGTCGGGGGTAGTTCCACTTACTCTAACGAGTCCAGTGCTACTATTCCGCTTACACCACCACCACCTTACCTCCAATTAGTCAAGGCAGTAACTACTAGCCAGATCAATTTAGGCTGGTATAGTTATAGTGCTAATGAGACGGGCTTCAGTATCGAGCGCAAAACAGCCATTTCGGGTAGCTGGTCTGAAATTGCTACGGTTGGAGCAGGAGCTACACAATATAAGGATTCTAATTTAACGCCCGTTACTACCTATTATTACCGCCTGCGAGCTTATAACTCTTTTGGCTATTCACCCTATTCCAGTGAAATTCCGGCCAGCACTACGATTGACGAGTGGGCTTGGCAAAATCCAGTTGTAGGTAATAACACCTTGTTAGACTTAGCCTGCCCCCAAAGTGGTCTCTGCTACGCCGTCGGCTACAATGGTACTATCCTCAAGACCAGTGACAGTGGTAAGAGTTGGCGTGTTTTACCCACAGGAGCTTTTGACACTGTCAGTGGTATCAGTTGTACAGGGAAGAATAGTTGCTACGCTGTCGGCTACTACTATGGCTCAAGCAATGGTCTCATCCTAAAAACGACTGATGGCATTAACTGGACTACCCAAAACCTGCCCGCCAATACAAAAACGCTTTCTAACATCAGTTGCCCTAACCCCACTACCTGCTATGCTCTTGGCTCTTATAGCGGTAGCACTATCCTAAAAACGACCGATGGCACTAACTGGAGCGCCCAAAATTTCACCTACTACCTGTCGAGTATTAGTTGTCCTAGCCTAACTACCTGTTATGCTACAGGTTCTTCCTCTAATGGGAAAATTATCTTAAAAACCAGTGATGGGACTAATTGGCTGCCCACTAATTTAACTTTAGATACTTCAATCTATTTATATGACCTCCATTGTCCTGCTCAAACCACTTGCTATGCGGTGGGCTCCGCTGGAGCGATAGTCAAAACGACCGATGGGGCTAACTGGACATCGCAGCCTTCCGGCAACAATAGTACCTACTTTTATCTAAATAGCATCTATTGTTCTACTACAGTTGAGTGTCAGGCAGTTGGAGGGAGCTATAATAGTGGTACCAGTCCGAATACCGCCACTATACTTACTACCCATAATGGCAGCACTTGGACTACCCAAACCAATCTATTGAACAAACCTCTATTAGAAGCGGTCTATTGTACGGATGGAGGCCAGAATTGCTATGCGGTAGGTAATTCTGGCTTTAGCCTTAAATCCGATAATGGTGGCAACAACTGGTTTGACCCATCCAATAGTTTTTTCTACAATTTGCTAGACCTCACTTGTCTTAACACCACTAACCCCACTACTTGTTACGCCGTAGGATCTACGTGGTCTGCCAATCCACCCTACTGGACTGGGGTAATTATGAAAACGACCGATGGCGGTAGAACTTGGGTATCTCAAAGCGTACCAGATGGTACAACCGAACTGGAAACGATTTACTGCCTGAACGCGACGCTTTGCTACGCTGGTGGCTATGGTAGTAACGGCGGTGTCCTAATAAAGACCTTTGACGGTCTTAACTGGTTCTCGAAAGTTTTACCAACTGGTACTGGCACACTCTATGATCTAAAATGCCTAGACAGCAATATCTGTTATGCGGTTGGCTCAGACGGTTATATCAACGGGAGCTATACCTCACCCATCCTAAAAACGGTAGATGGGGCTAATTGGAATTTCCAAAATATTTCACCAAACCCGCTCTACTTCTTGCAGAGTATTGACTGCCCAAATATAACCACTTGCTATGCTGTAGGCAACAATTTTATGGCTAAAACTATAGATGGTGGAGTCAATTGGAACTACCAGACAGCACCAAGCACTATTTTCTACTTAAACGCGATCAGTTGTACCAATTCTACCAATTGTATAGCAGCAGGTGCAGGTAGTAGCACTCCTCCGGGAGCTAGTCCTCCGAACCCTAACAACCCTCCGGGAGCTAGTCCTCCGAACCCTAACAACCCTCCGGGGGCTAATCCTCCGAACTCTAACAACCCTCCGGGGGCTAATCCTCCGAACTCTAACAACCCTCCGGGTGGTAGAGGTGGTGTTGGAGGAGGAGGAGGTAGTGGTAATGGAAGTATTGCCAGAACTACGGATGGTTCTAACTGGACAGCATCACTTAGTTGGGGTAACACAGCACTCAATAGTATAGTCTGCTTCCCAAGCACAACTACATGTGTGATGGCTGGCTCAGATACTTGGAAAACTACTGATATGGGAGCTAACTGGCTCGTACTTGGTAGCCCCGGCTATCTTTATGGTCTGTCTTGCCCTACTCAAACGGCTTGTTATGGCGCAGGTTACGCTGGAACACTTCTGGCTAAAGCTTTCCCGGTTTACCAAACATTCGGTGCTGGTACAAGCAACACTGAATATACACTAGCCTATGCTCTTAATAAGGCCGTCTACGGTCAAACCATTAATCTACGTCCGACAAGTGCAACCACTATTAATCTAAGTGGTACACTTGATACGCTGCCGCGTGGAGTGGCCTTAAATGGCACTTGTACTACCGGGGGGCCAGGGGTAACTTTACAAGGCAATGGACTATTTGGCACGGGCCTTACCTTAAATGGTTATAATCTAGTGTACGGTCTACGCATCAAGGGTTTTGTTGGCTCCCAAATCAAGAATAGTGGTATTGGAAACAAATTGGTGTGTGTACAAGCACAACGCTAATTGAAAAGGCGGAATGTAACCTAACTTAGGTTATATTTTATGAAAAGGAAAGTGGCGGACTTCCGGGGAGATGCCGCCAACTTAACTTGAGGGGGTTAGGGGAAGAGACATGAGCCAAGAAGTTCGGAGGAGAGAACTCCTTAACCCAATTTCTAAGGTTCTTGTCTAGTTGTAGAATAGAGCAGAGATGTTAATAGGGCTTTAACGACTCTTTAAGAGGCTGTTATACAGGGGTTAAATTTTTTTCGTAGGAAGTTAATAACCCATCACAAAACCTTAAACTCAAGCGGGGAAATTATGGCATTATGCAAAAAATCAGTATCTTCTCAATAGGTAGGGGTTGTAACCTAGGTTACGGCTGACCGTAGGCTGGTTTCACTTTGGGCGTATGGCATACGCCCAGATTTATTGAAAAGATACATTGGTTGCGGTGTTACTCTCCGCCCTTTACGTGACTAGCAAGGTATTTATCCACGCCACGTGCGGCATCGCGGCCCTCGGCGATAGCCCAAACTACGAGAGATTGCCCACGCACCATATCGCCTGCGGCAAAGACCCCCGGCACGTTGGTCATTTTGTCGGCGTTAACCCGAATACCGCCGCGTTTATTTAGCTTCAGCTTTAGGCTATCTACCAAGCCAGCATGGACTGGTCCACTGAAACCCGCCGCAATCAACACTAGTTCGGTCTCAATTAGAAAATCCGAGCCGGGGATTTCGTGGAAGTGGCGCTGCCCGTGTTCGTCGTGGCTAATCTCCACCTTCACCGCATGTAACCGCTCCAACTTGCCATTGCTACCCTCAAAAGCCTTGGTAGCCATACTATATTCCTGCTTGCCGCCCTCTTCGTGGGAGGTGGTTTTCTGGAGAACCATCGGCCACTCTGGCCAAGGGTTATGGGAGAGACGCTTTTTAGGTGGCGGCGGCTTATGCTCAAACTGGATAACCTCTTTGGCTCCCTGCCGCAGGGCTGTTCCTAAGCAATCGCTACCCGTATCACCACCGCCGATAACCACCACCGTCTTACCTGTCGCCAAAATGCTACGTTGCCCAAAGTCAGCCGGATCTTGACCCAAGTTCCGCCGATTCTGTTGGGGCAAATACTCCATGGCGAAATGAACACCATCTAACTCCCGGCCTGGCACCTTTAAGTCACGGTGTTGCTCCGCTCCGGTTGCCAGCACAAGGGCCTCAAACTCTGCCTGCAACTGCTCCACCGAAACATCTACCCCAACATGGGTACTCAGCCGCCACTCTATCCCCTCGGCGGTCATCAAGTCTAGGCGACGCTGCAAGGTCAGCTTATCCATCTTAAAATCAGGAATACCATAGACCAACAAGCCACCAGCCCGGTCAGCCTTATCGAAAACCGTCACCAGATGTCCAGCCCGGTTGAGTTGTTCGGCACAGGCCATTCCCGCCGGGCCAGAACCAATGACGGCTACCCGCTTACCGCTACGGTGTAAGGGCGGATGTGGGATAATCCAACCCTCCTGAAAGCCCCGGTCTATAATTGCTACCTCGATTTGCTTGATCGAAACTGGCTCATTAGTAAGACCCAAGACACACGCGGCTTCACATGGCGCAGGACAAATTCGCCCGGTAAACTCAGGAAAGTTATTGGTGGTCAAGAGTAAATCGAGGGCTTCCTTCCAGCGTTCCCGATAGACCAAATCGTTGAAATCGGGGATAACATTGCCCAGCGGACAACCCTCATGACAGAAGGGAATCCCACAATCCATACAACGGGCGGACTGTTCCTGCACCTCCGCCTCGCTCATCGGGTGGGGTATCTCGTTATAATCCTTTAGCCGCTCCTCTACCGGACGGTAACGGGCATTTTTGCGTGAAATCTCAATAAAACCAGTTGCTTTACCCATGCCGAGCCACCGTCTCCTTCTCCAGTTCCAGTTGCGCCAGCACCCGCCGATATTCGCGCGGCATTACCTTCACAAAGCGGCCAAGATATTCTGTCCAATTTAGCAGAATTACCTCCGCAATCTGGCTGCCGGTGTATTGGTAGTGCCGCTCAATCAAGCTTTGCAACTCCGTAATATCACCCGGCAGCGTTACCGCTTCCAGATCCACCATTCCGGGGTTGCAACGTTCGTGGAACCGACCGTCCTCATCCAATACATAAGCCACTCCGCCGCTCATCCCTGCCCCAAAGTTGCGTCTAGTGTGGCCCAAAACTACCACCCGGCCCCCGGTCATATATTCGCAGCCGTGATCGCCAACCCCTTCCACTACCGCCGAGGCTCCGCTATTTCGGACACAGAAACGTTCCCCGGCCACTCCATTGAAATAGGCTTCACCACTAATCGCGCCATAGAGGGTAGTATTGCCGATGATAATATTCTCGCGTGGGTCAAAGGTAGCTCCTGCTGGAGTCTTCACCACAATCCGGCCTCCGCATAGCCCTTTCCCGACATAATCGTTAGCGTCCCCTTCTAGGGTCAGGCTAATCCCGTTCGGCATAAAAGCCCCAAAACTCTGCCCGGCACTACCCTTGAAGTTAATCCGAATGGTATCTGCCGGAAGACCTTCCGCCCCATACCGCTTAGAAATCTCACCGCCCAACATCGCTCCTACCGTGCGGTTAGAGTTGCGAATGTTGAGGTCAAACTCTACAGGCTGACGTGTCTCCAAAGCAGGTTGACACATCTCAATTAATTGGTGATCGAGAGCCTTTTCCAACCCGTGATGCTGCTTCTGGCAATAGTAACGTTTAATCTCTGGGCCTACCTCTGGCTGGTACAAAATCGGGCTAAGATCCAGACCTTGGGCCTTGAAGTGGGCTAAGGCCGTATTAGCCTCTAACATATCCACCCGACCCACCATCTCATCAATGGTGCGGAAACCAAGTTCGGCCATCAACTCGCGCACTTCTTGGGCTACAAACTTGAAGAAGTTGACCACATATTCCGGCTTGCCCGTGAAATTCTTTCGCAAATGAGGATTTTGCGTTGCCACACCCACCGGGCAGGTATTGAGATGGCACTTCCGCATCAAGATACACCCGGTGGCAATCAGAGGTGCGGTGGCAAAGCCATACTCTTCTGCTCCCAAGAGCGTCGCCACTACCACATCCCGACCAGTCTTCAATTGCCCATCGGTTTGAAGCCGCACCCGGCTCCGTAGATCATTCATCAGTAGCACTTGGTGGGTCTCGGCCAACCCGATTTCCCAAGGAATACCAGCGTGTTTGATCGAAGTAAGCGGCGAAGCCCCAGTGCCACCATCGTAGCCACTAATCAAAATCCCATCGGCGTGAGCCTTCGCCACACCCGCCGCCACCGTACCGACACCCACTTCCGCCACTAGCTTGACCGAAATATCGGCTTGGGGATTCACATTCTTCAAATCAAAGATCAACTGCGCCAAATCTTCGATAGAATAAATATCATGATGGGGCGGCGGCGAAATCAGGGTAACACCCGGAATAGAGTTCCGCACTTTGGCAATAAACTTATCAATCTTATGGCCCGGCAGTTGACCGCCCTCGCCCGGCTTAGCCCCTTGCGCCATCTTAATCTGGATCTCGGCAGCATTTACCAAATAATGACTATTGACCCCAAAACGACCTGAAGCCACCTGCTTGATCGCGCTGCGCCGCCAATCCCCATTGGCATCGCGTTCAAAACGTGCGGGGTCTTCTCCGCCCTCGCCTGTATTGCTCTTGCCACCGATGCGGTTCATTGCAATCGCCAGTGTCTCGTGGGCCTCTTTGCTAATCGAGCCAAAGGACATGGCCCCGGTGCAGAACCGCTTGAAAATAGCCTCGGCAGGTTCTACTTCCTCAAGCGGAATAGGATTACCCTGCTTGAATTTCAGCAACCCACGTAGCGTGGAAAAGCCCTCCGCCTCATCATTGACAAAGGCACTGTACTTCTTGTAAAGCTGATAGTCGCCCGACAACGTAGCGTGTTGTAATTTGGCAACGGTGTTGGGATTAAAGAAATGCTGTTCCCCATTCTTGCGCCATTGGTACTGACCACCCCGGCGAAGGTGTGACTCTCGGTGCGGTTTAGGCACAAAAGCATATTCGTGGTTATGCTCCATCTCTGCCGCAATTTGCGCTAGGCCAATCCCGCTCACCCGCGAAGCCGTTCCAGTAAAGTACCGCTCCGTCACGCTCTGGTTTAGGCCGATAATCTCAAAGATCTGCGCTCCTTGGTAGCTTTGAAAAGTGGAAATACCCATCTTGGAGAAAATCTTGAGCAGACCTTTGTTGATTGCCTTCATGTAGTTCTTTTCAATCTGCTTATGATTTAACTCGGCAGGCAAAATCTTTTGGCTAGACATCTCATCCAAAACTTCAAAAGCCAGATAAGGATTGATCGCGCTGGCTCCATAGCCAATCAAGAGTGCAAAGTGCATAATCTCGCGCGGTTCACCCGACTCGACAATTAAGCCGCAGCGCGTTCGGGTACGCTCCCGGATCAGGTGGTGGTGAACCGCTCCGGTCGCCAAGAGTGCTGGGATAGGAGCCAATTCTGGGTTAACCCCCCGGTCGCTCAAAATCAGGATGTTATAACCTTCGTTAAGGGCTTCCGCCGCCCCCCGGCAGAGGTTATCCAAGGCTTCCTCCAGACCCTTGCCACCTTCCGCTACTCGGAAAAGAATGGGCAAGGTTTTGGTTTTAAAGCCGGGCTGGTCAATATGGCGCACTTGCTCCAATTGATAGTTGGTCAACACCGGATGTTCTATTTTCAATTGGCGACAATGCAACGCCGATTCGGTCAAAAGATTTTGCTCTGTACCTACTGACGAAGAAAAGGACATTACAAGCTCTTCTCGAATCGGATCAATGGGCGGATTAGTTACTTGGGCAAAGAGTTGCTTGAAATAGTTATAAAGCAACTGAGGCCGGGCCGAAAGCACCGCGAGGGGGGTATCGTTGCCCATACTGCCCACGGGCTCCTCGCCGTTAGTCGCCATCGGAGCCAGCAGAATCTTCTGCTCCTCGACGGTATAGCCAAAAGCTTGCTGCCGTTGTAACAGCGAAATATGGGACTGTTGATGATTTGACTCATAGGCTGGTGGTGGTGAGGGTAAATCGTCTAGCCGCAGATTATATTGGTTCAACCACGCTCGATAGGGCTTACGGGAAACAATCCGCTGCTTCAACTCCTCATCGGGAATAATCCGTTGTTCCGCCAAACTGACCAAGAACATCTTACCGGGTTCCAGTCGCCCCTTCCGTTCAATATTCTCAATTGGAATATCCAGTACGCCCACTTCCGAAGACATTATGACTAGGCCATCTTTAGTGACCACATAACGGGCCGGACGCAAACCATTGCGGTCGAGGGTGGCCCCAATCTCCCGCCCATTGGTAAAGGCTACCGCTGCCGGACCATCCCAAGGTTCAATCAGCGACTGGTGAAACTCATAGAAGGCTTCTTTATCCGAGTCCATCGTTCGGTTGCCCTCCCAAGCTTCGGGGATCATCATCATGACGGCGTGGGCAATATCCCGCCCGGCCATCACCAACAATTCCAAGACATTATCAAAGGAGGCCGAATCACTACCGCCCGGCACTACTACCGGAGAGAGTTTCTTAACATCTAGTACATCTGAGGCAAAATGGGCCTGCCGGGTATTCATCCAATTACTATTACCCCGCAGGGTATTGATTTCGCCATTATGGGCAATATAGCGATAAGGATGAGCGCGTTCCCAAGTGGGAAAGGTATTGGTACTATAGCGGGAGTGGACTAAGGCTAAAGCACTAATCATATCAGGATCACTTAGATCGGAATAATAAAGAGGGATTTGGCTGGCAGTAAGGAGACCTTTGTAGACGATGGTATTAGACGAAAGGCTGGCGATATAACAGTGTTCCGCCCCTTCGAGGCAACATTCTCGCAAACGTTGCTCAATCACTTTCCGCAAGACATAAAGCTTGCGCTCCAAAGCCTGCCGCTCAGTCTGATTAGAGGATGGCTCCACTTCGGCCTTTACAAAAAGTTGGCGGATACGTGGCTCCGTTTGGCGGGCGAGATCGCCGATAGCAGTCGTATCGGTGGGAACCGTGCGCCAACCGATTAAGTGCAAACCTTCCGCGCAAATGGCTTCTTCAATCAGAGCCTCCAGAGCGGCGGCGGCAGGCAAGGAAGTGGGCAAAAAGATCATACCAACCCCATAGCCGCCCTCTTCGGGCAAAGTCCCTAGCCCGGTCTGCTCCGCCGCCTTGAGCAAAAATTGGTGCGGTAGTTGGAGCAAGATGCCTGCGCCATCCCCGGTGTGAGCATCCGCACCTGTAGCACCCCGATGCTCCAAGTTACTCAAAATAGTGATACCTTTATGAATAATATCGTGTGAGCGGGTTCCGGCAATATTAGCCACAAAACCAACACCACAGGCATCTTTTTCATATTGAGGATCGTATAAACCCTGTTTAAGCGGCAATCCAGCCTTTGTAATCATCAAACACCACCCTCCTAAAAAACCTTCTCTAAGTAATCAGCGACTAGTTGTCAGCAATCAGTTTTCAACAATCAGGCTTCAGCGGTTAGCCACTAGTTAACAGCTTTTAACTATAAACTACTGACCAATAATCCACTGATCGCTCCCCCGAATGAGTGCTGAGTGCTTCCCGGCTTATATGAAAATAGGCCGGGCAGGTAAACAGACGCTCCGAACTACCCGGTCAACGGCACTACCTCGACATTGAGGGTCTATAAGCGGTGAGAAAAATATCAATATTTATCTAAAAATGAGAGCTTCGCTACACAACCGATTCAAGAGGACATGCTATAGAGAATCGGCCCAAGTCAACTACCCCCCCAGCTATCTATTTAGCCAATAGCAACCCTACGTAGTTGAAGAACCGCAGCGAACAGATAAAATTTTGGAGCATCATTGCTGTTTTAATATTCTAATGGATATTGCCAATTTTGACAAGACACAAGCCGCACAAGCCAAAAAACTTTAATGGCCCGTTGAAAACCCTTTTTAGCCTCACACTTGTGCAAATAGCACATTATATCGCCCTCGGTTTTTGGAACCTAAACCAAACTACTCTTAGACCAGACTAGATTACTAGGACTAATTTTAGTTCAAGGCGTTCCGCTCAATTCATATATCCGGTCGAGCAGGGTTAGTAAAACTTCCTTGACACTTTCCCGGTCGGTCGCCACACAAGAGAGTACCGGGATCTCTTCAGCTAAACCAAGCCGACGGCGAATATAGTCTAGGGGCAAGGCGGTAGGATCGTCCTGTTTATTGGCCGCTACCACGAAAGGCACATCGGTCAAGTTGGTAAAATAACGGATAACCCCAAGTGCCTCCTTAAAGTGGGCCGGACGGCAACTATCCACCATTACCACATACCCAATACACCCCAATGACAAAATTTCCCACATAAAATCAAACCGCTCTTGGCCCGGTGTGCCAAACAAATAGAGAGCCAGTTGTTCGTTTACGGTAATTATTCCAAAATCTAGGGCCACCGTCGTATGTGATTTAAACAAGCGTTCTTCGTCGTTGCTTGCTTCGACCTCGGTATCCACTACCTCGATCTCACTGATAGTCTTAATAAATTGGGTCTTACCCGCCGCATAAGCTCCCGTGATCACAATTTTTAGAATATTTAATAAAGGTTCTTCAGCCATACTCTATCCACTAGCTCATAATGCCGGAAATCCTATCGGCGGCATCCCCCGATTCTAAGCGAACCATACCAAGGTTGCCTCCTTTACGTAGGTTCACCGCCAAGAGACATTTTTCGTTAACTGGATAGATCACAAAGTAACCATTGTCGCATTGAATAATCGTTTCACGGGTATTACCCATTATCAAATCTTTGGCTACCCTTCGACTAACGCCCAACACCGTTGCAGCAATGGCACTGAGACGGTCAATATTAACGGCACTGGAAAAGCGGGCAGCAAAGACAATACCATCCACACTTACTACCGCCGAGCCAAGTACATCTCCTCCAAGATTCAAGGCCAAACTATCCAGAACCGCATTCAAAGCTTCTGTTCTTGACGCTGCAATAGACATATAATAGTCCTCCTTCTCTGCTTACGCTAAAAAATGTTAATAAATTTTATTCCTATCTCAAATAAACACTTGTAGAATAGATTTCCAAGACCCGTCTACGACCCGTCTACGACCCGTCTACGTCGGTTGACCGCCCGATGTAGTGCTAGGAGAAGAAAGGTTTTACCCTTACCTCTAAGGTACTGCTCTTAGATCGGGTTATTTAGACGGGGTGCAGACCGGGAAATTCAAGACCGAGCGTTTCATCCCAACCAAACATAACGTTCAGTGCTTGGACTCCGTTACCACTGGCCCCTTTCACCAAGTTGTCAATCGCCGACAAAACCACTAAGCGGTTACTGTTTTCGTCTTTCTCAAAGCCAATATCGCAGTAGTTTGACCCACTCAAGATTTTTGGTTCGGGATAGCGATAAACCCCCTCTTTGGTCTTGACAATACGAATAAAAGGCTCTGCGCCATATTCCTGACGGTAAATCTTCCAAATCTCCTTCTCTTGCAAATTCTCTTTGAGGAAGACATGGCAGGTTGCCAAGATACCGCGTACTGCTTCGATAGAAGTCGCCGAGAAGTGGACGCGCGGTGTAACCCCCCCAAAATTAAGCTCCTGTTCCATCTCTCCGGTATGGCGGTGCATCGTGGGCTGAAAAGAGCGCACGGCTCCGCTGCGTTCGGGGTGATGACTGGCAAGGCTGGCCTTGTTTCCGGCGGCACTACTCCCCACTTTGCCCTCCACTACCACCATATTTGGATCCACTACGCCGTGTTTGAAGAGGGGCATCAGACCCAAAATAGTAGCGGTAGCCAAGCAACCCGCCCCGGTAGCATAGTTAGTTTCGCGGATTTCAGCCCGGTGTAGTTCAGGAATACCATAGACAAATTTTGCCAAGAAGTTCTTGTTCTCATGCTCGTGTCCATACCATTTGGGGTAATCCGCTGGACTACGGAGCCGAAAGTCGGCGGAAAGGTCAATCAGGCGCGGGGCTAAACCAGCAAAGCGTTCGATTTTGCCCATCGCTGAGCCATGCGGCAAGGCTAAAAAGAGCAAATCGGCCTCCCGCAACTGGCTCATACTTACAAACTTCAAGTCGGTACGCTTGCGTAAATTGGGGTGGATGGTATGGATAAACTTACCAGCGTAGGTCTCGCTAGTGACCTGTGCTACCTCCACATGGGGATGGCTCAGCAGCAAGCGTACCAATTCGCCACCCACATAGCCGCTACCCCCCACAATGCCCACTTTAATTTTTTGAGACATATGAACTATTTCCCTGAACCAACTTCTAATAGATAATCAATTACCTTTGCCGGGATATTAACGCCAGTAGTATCAATGCTATTGCGGAACTCCATGGTGTAATTGACCTCGTTTACCAAAAGGCCGCGATCTTTATCTTCCAGCACATCAATTGCCACTACGCCACCACCGACCGCTTTGGCCGCTTTGACACATAGCTCATTCAGTTCGGGTGTCACGGGACAGTTGGAAGCTTGACCACCTTTGGCGGTATTGGTAATCCAATGTGAGCTATGGCGATAGATAGCGCAGATGGTTTCATCCCCAATCACAAACGCGCGAATATCCCGTTCGGGCTTGGCGATGAACTCTTGGACATAGAAGAGGCTATGTTCATAGTTGCCTAGCGTCTCTTTATGTTCTAGCACCGCTTCTGCCGCCTCGCGGTCATTTAGCTTGGCAAGCAAACGGCCCCAGCTACCGACAGGCGGCTTAATCACCGCTGGATAGCCCAATTCCTCAATCGCTCGGATGGCTGATTCGGGCGTAAAAGCCAGCTTAACTTTGGGGGAGGGTACACCAGAATGGATCAAGGCTTGCGTAGTTAAGAATTTGTTGCCGCAGGTATTCGCCACATGATAGGTATTTACCGTGCGTAAGCCCCAATCATTTAGTACCTTCAGAGCATAGAGTGCCCGTGAATGGTTGATACAGCGTTCTAGTACCACATCATATTCAAAAGGTTTCTCGTCTAGGTTAAAGATAATTTCCCGGTCATCAATCCGGTCAAAAGTTAGGCCACGCTTCTCAAATTCTTCAAATAGTAGCTTCTCCTCCACCCGGACGCGCGAAAGTAATACGCCTATTTTCACTTTACTCTCCCCAATCCTCTTCTTCTTCAGGAGCCACTTCTAGTTCAACCGGATTGACCTTGACGACTTCCAACTCTACCCCACATTCGGGGCATTGTACGATTTCGCCTTTTTCGACATTAGCTTCCAATTCTACGTTCGCGCCACATTCGGGACAAGCTGCCACTATCTTCTCATCCAAAGCCATTTTCTTCAATCCTCCCGCTAGGTTTTTTATTAATTATCAAACCACCAAAAAGCGACACCTCGCCTACGCTATAGCATAAGTACGAAAGTGTCGCCAAAAGGGTCTACTTTTCACTTCAATTTCACAGTCTTTGCACTATTACATAAGCAACTGGTTTTTTAGCAACCAACAAGCCTGATTTTACACTAGTAGCAAGGTAGTGTCAAACAAAGTTTGGTCTACCTACCCTGAAGAGATTATCGAACCCTAACATCTGGTGCTATAATAGGCCAGAAAATCAGAGGCCAGCCTACGGTCAGCCTAAGACCAACCTACGACCAGCTAAGACCAATCTAAACAAAAATAGCAGGAAATAGCAAGGAAGGATAAACCGAATTTGAGCTTGGGACTTTCCCGCCCTGAATTTGAAAAATTGGTGGCTTCGGCTCTGCGAGGTATTCCGCCCCGTTTTCGCAAAATAATGCGCGAGGAAAATATAGTAATAACGGTGGAGGGCCGTCCCTCGCGCACTAAATTGCTAAACATGGGAATGAATCCTGAATTAGAGACCCTTTTTGGACTCTATGAAGGCGTACCTCGTACCGAACGCACCAGTGGCTATAATTTTGCGGTTCCCGATAAAATCACCATTTATCAAGAGCCAATGGAAGAAGAGTGCGGTAATAGTCGTGAGGCGATCAAGGAGCAGGTGCGCCGGACGGTCTTGCACGAAATTGCCCACTTCTTTGGAATAAGCGATCCAGAGTTGGAGGCAATGGGGTGGGATTAAATCAGACCGAAACTGCCGCCGGGGGGGAAAATCGCTTTCGCTCCGTTGGGTTAAAACTAGCCTTAAAGCTGAAAAGTCTCTGGCTGGTAGTTCTAGGCTATTTTCTGCTTACTTCTCTCTTCACCTATCCTCTGATTTTCAACTTTAGCACCGGACTACCGGGTATGTTGGTAGAGGATCGTGACCAGAATTTATGGAACCTCTGGTGGGTTCCCCGAACCTTGCTTCAATTCAAAAACCCCTTCCACACCGATTACATCTATTATCCCGAAGGGGTGAGCCTCTATTTTCATACTTTGCACCCGCTCAACGGTCTGCTCAGCTATCCAGTACAATTGCTTTTTGGTTTGACCGCCGCTTATAATTTTATCGTTTTCTTTTCATTTATAATGGCCGGGCTTGGCTCCTATCTGTTGTTGCGCTACGTGTGTCAAAATCAGGCTGTCGCCTTTGCTGCCAGCCTAATTTTTACCTATGCGCCTTACCACATTGGCACACTCAAGGGTCTGATGCAGCTTATTTCGTTGGAATGGTTGCCCTTCTACCTGCTCTTTTTACTCAAAGCTACTCGTAGCCGGGAAAGATTTAAACTTAATGTAGGTTTGGCGGCTTTCTTCTTGGTATGTACCGCCCTGACCGACTGGTATTATGTACTCTTTTTGCTGGGCTTTACGGGTCTCTATCTGGTGTACCCTCATGAGAAACCTTACTTTCCGGCTTTAAAACGACGCTTTCTGATTATTGGCCTGATTGTGGGGTTGTTTGGGTTGGTTATATCGCCGATACTATTCCCGATGATACGAGAATTAGGTACAACCAACTACTATCTGCCTAATAAAAATGCGGCTCAGGAATTTTCGGCTACCCTAGCAGCTTTTTTCATTCCACCTACTACTTCGACTCTGCTAGGAAATTTTGCTCAAAATTTTCAGGCTGAATATCTGACTGGCCCAGTGGCGGCTCAGGTTTATTTGGGATATATAGCCTTAATACTGGGAGTGGTGGGGCTGTTCACTTTTAGGGTAGCTCGGTTTTGGGGCGTAGTGTTACTAGTCTTCTGGTTGCTGGCCTTTGGCCCAACGCTGCAACTGAACGGGTCGGAACCGGGTTGGACAATGCCTTTTGGACTAATACAGAATTGGCCGATTGTCAAAATCACCCGTAGCCCCGACCGCTTCATCGTTATCACGATGCTGGCCTTATCGGTCTGTGCGGCTTTTGGCTTAATTTGGCTACAGGGGTTGGCTTCAAGGCTAAAGCTTCCAAAAAAATGGGACTGGTTAGTGGCGGGGTTGGCTGGCCTTCTAATCACCCTAGAATTTTTGCAAATACCCTACCCAATTAACTCCATAACCTCAAATCCTTTTTTTGAGCAATTGGGCAGGGAAGAGGCCGATTACTCGCTGATAGAGTTGCCCGCGCAGGATGGTTTCTGGAGTGGCGCATCACGTATGGCTAACCAAACGATCCACCACAAACGTAGCTTTAACGGCTACATCTCCCGCGAATATGATCATCCTTTTGTTCGGCTTACTCCCGGTTTCCAAGAACTAGCCCTTTTGAAAGACCGTCCCGACATTTTTCGTCCAACTAAAGCCCAAGGAGATTTACCCGGAGAGCGCGATTGGTATGACGCTTTTTCTTATTACAAAGCCCGTTATATTATCCTTTACCTTCCTCAGAATCAAAAGGAACGCGAAACGACCGACCTAGCTAAAAATCGCCTTATGATTGCTCAAGTAGTTGGCGAGGTCAAGCCGATTTATAAAGATGAGCTTATGGAAGTTTATCCTATACCCAGTTTGTCGGCGGCGGATCTTCATCCTTTTGCCCGGATTGGCGACGGTTGGTACGAACCTGAACCAGATGAAACGGGCGATGGACGACACCGCTGGTCGGCGGGAGCGGCTAATTTGGATTTATTATGGCAAGGAGAGGAGACACTTGATACTCACGTAAGTTTTAATATAGGCTTGCTTAGAGAAAAAACAGGACTAAGGTTGACCCTTGACGGGATTTTAGTTTGGGAGGGAACCGTTACAACAGCCCAACAAACCCTTCAACTGGAACTAAAACTTACACCCGGTCAGCATCGCCTTGATTTTTACCCAGAGGGAACGGCTCAATCCCCCCAAGCATTAGGTATAGGCAACGATCCACGCAAATTGCTCTTTTACATCAATAATTTGGCGGTAGAATAGCCTCAAAAAAATTGACAAAGCAAAGAGGTAGTGGTACTATGGCAGTCCGCCTCCAAAGGTGGAGATTAAAAGTGATAAGCGAAATTGGAGAGTTTTGGTTCTCTGGTTAGCTTAGCGCAAGCGCGGTGTCAAAGATTCTTGGATACTAACAAACGAAATAGAAGTTCAAAATCACTTCAAAATTCGTCCAAAAAGAGCT
>JACAUC010000084.1 GCA_013390945.1 Candidatus Chloroheliaceae bacterium | reverse complement strand
TAACCAATACCCAAGCCTAATCGGGATTGGACATCCCTCTTACAGGGGGCTAACCAATACCCAAGCCTAATCGGGATTGGACATCCCTCTTACAGGGGGCTAACCAATACCCAAGCCTAGCGAACCGGGGGTAAGGGTAGCCGTCGGTTTATTGACGGTAAAGGTTTTGGGCGAATCGGGTAAGATGCTGGCTGCTTGCCGATCTTTCTCTTCTACTCCATCCCAGTAAGGGCGAAGTTGCTTGCCAAATTCGTTTAGGTGCAGATTGGCAAAGAAGAAGAAGTCCGGGCCGGGGCCACGATGGGCTAACCGTTTCTGGATTGACTCTTTGTTGTAAACCCGCTCGTGCATATAGAGGAAGCCCTCTTTTAGTTCCTCATTGCTCATCGAAACCATGTTAATGACCAAGTTGTGCGCGTCGTAGCGAGTCCAGTTACGGTTGAAGATGCGACCTTGGCTATTTAAATGGTTGTAGAAACTGGTGCCAGGATAGGGAGTGCAGATAAAAAAGACTGGCATCTCGATTTTATTCTCGATGACAAATTGGGCGGTCTTTTCAAAACCGTCGGTTTTATCCTGATCGAAGCCAAACATAAAGTAACCTTGCACACCAATTCCGACCTTGTGAATCATCTCCAGCGTTTCGGAAAATTGGTCTACCTGATTAACCTTTTTGTTCACTCCCAGCAGACTCTCTTGGTTGATACTCTCCATGCCAATACCCATCAACTGGCAACCACTGGCTTTTGCCAGATCAAGAAATTCAGGATCACGCAGAGCGATGATCGAACTCTGGGCGCTCCATTCAATATCGAGTGGAATCAGAGCTTCGAGCAACTCGCGGGTGTGTTTGCGGCGCGGCCAGATGTTATCGTCTACAAAAGCGATGTGAAGTTTATGCTTTTCCTGACCCGGCATGGCGGGTATCTGGTCAAAGATAGTCTCTTTGAAGTACTGAATCTCTTCCACAATCTGATTTACCGCTCGTTCCCGGTAGCTTTTGCCATAGAGATCCGGTACGGAACAATAAGCGCAGGAGTGTGGGCAACCCCGGCTCGATTCAATCTGAATCATCGGAGAATAGTTGTGGCTCTTGATTAAATCATAACGGGGTACAGGATGGTTACCCAATACTGGCAAGGTTTCGGCTTTATAGTATTTTTTGAGTTGGCCTGCCTCAAAATCTTTAATTAGCTGGCCCCAGACTGGTTCAGCCTCACCTAGTACCAGTGCGTCGGCGTGGCGCATTGCTTCACTCGGCAAGACGGAGACGTGTGGGCCACCCAGTACTACCTTTACGCCTCGTTTGCGGTATTCGGCGGCAATTTCGTAGGCACGTGGTGCAATAAGGGTTCGTACTGCAATGCCTACCAGATCTACCTTCTCGTCATAATTGATTACTTCTTCCATGCGCTCATCAATAATTTCAATTTCCCAGTTTGGTGGGGTGAGTGCGGCAAGAAGGGTCAGGCTCACCGGATAAGTGGTGAGTGATTTAGGCTGCATTTTCCAGACGAGCGATTCGGTTTGCGGCCAGATCAGGTTGAGTCGCATATTGGCCCTCTCTGATAAACTATTTAGTCTATTTTGTTGGTTAGACTATTAAATAATGGTCGGTTAGTCGTATTGTTTTCTGATTATCACCCTAGAGTGGGTAGTCAGGTACAACAGAAAGCTATCCCAATAACGAAGGGCATTTTTCAGACACAGCAGTTACTAATGGGGATAGTATTTGACTTATTATGCGGTCTCAGGTCATATTTGGCAGTAGCTTGAACTACATGGGAAGAGCTTATCAGACTGAGATATTAGAAAAGTTGGGTTTGTCTCCTATTTAACTCCCAAGTGAATAAGTCGTTGTAGATGCTATTCGGGGTGGGCTAATACAAAAAGGCAGACTCTCTAGTCTGCCTTTTTGTATTAGCCCAAACCAAGCTTGGGAGAGATTCCTGCGCTAGATTAGCGAATCCAGCGTAATGGGTCGGTATAGCTACCGTTAACCTTAACCTCAAAGTGGAGGTGGCAACCGGTAGAGTTGCCCGTAGTTCCTTCGAGGCCAAGTACTTGACCTCTGGAGACCCGTTGCCCGGATGAAACCAATATTCGGCTAAAGTGACCGTAGCGCGTTACAATACCTCGGCCATGGTCAACTTGGGCGGTAATACCGTAGCCATAGGGCGACCATCCGGCTTCGATTACCGTACCACCATCGGCAGCTACCACAGGCGCACCGCAGCCAGTGGAAATATCTAGGCCCATATGGATACCGTACCAAATGCGCTGCCCAAAGTAAGTAGTAATAATGCCGCCCATCGGCCAGATCATACTGCCAGTGGCGACTCCGCCTCCACCTGAACTGGTAATGGGAGCCCTTTTAGTAGTGCTGGAAGTGGCGGGCTTGGCCGCAGCGGCAGCGGGTTTGCTACTGCTGGAAGCAGCGGGCTTGCTGTTGCTACTTTTGGCGGTTGGGGCTGGTCGGCTGTTATTGTTAGTTGTGGTCGCTGGTTTTTGCGGAGCCGCCGCAATGGGAGCGGGTGTAGGCGGTGGGGGCGGCGGGATAATACCGTTAGGGAGGATAATCGTCCGGTTAGCTTCTAGCTTCATATTCCGGGCTACACCGTTGGGGGCATAGTTGATAATGGACTCCACCGGTACCGAATAACGACTAGCAATTCCCTGTAAGGTATCGCCTGCTCGAATAGTATATTGAATACCACTGATCGGTAAAATGTCCAGTTCACCGTCTGGCAAAAGACTATCACTGCTATCGAGGTCGTTGGCTACCATCACTGTATAGGTACTGATTCCAAACTTTTCAGCTACTGATTTTATAGTGTCACCCGGCTTGATAGTATAGATGAAAAGCTTATCGCGCAGAGGCATTACGCCATTTGGCACAATCACTTCTTGTCCCGGCAATAATTGGGTTTTTAGATCTGAACCAGCCAAATTGTTGATGGGGTAGTTGATAATGGTAAGCGGGTCTACCTGATAAAGGTCGGCCAACTTGCCGATGGTATCGCCTTGGTTGGCGATATGCAGCATACTGGTAGTTGGTGGTACGACTAATTTTTGACCTTGCTTTAAAGTGGCATCGGGATCCACAATCAGGTTAGCATAGAGGAGGCTATTGAGACTAATACCAAAGCGGTCAGCCAAACCTCGTAGGGTCTCACCTTGAGCCACTTCGTAAACTTTGGTGCGGCGTGGTTCCGCAGTTCCAGAAGTAATCGCGGTGATGTAGATTTCGTGCATATTTCCAGTCTGGAGCATCGTACCATACTGGGAGCTACCGTCTATGGGTGCCATAGATTCCGGACTTAAAATTGGTCTGGTAAGGCCGCTAAAGCCACTAAAGATTACCACTATTAGGGCTAGGGCCAGCATCGCTAAGTGTGCGCCGTAACGTCGGGCATGATGAGTCATCGCATCGGTTGAAGAGGTGCGGAAGTGTCGGGATGCGGTTTGTGGAGCAAGGCGATTGAACCAGAAGAAGTGACCGGGGTGGGCTAGGAATTTGCCCATTTCCTTCACTAGAGCAAAGTCGGCTCGTTTGAAGGGTTTGAGAATCAGCTTAAAAATGAATATTATTAAGTAAAAGGGCGAAAGAAGAATCCCTTTGACCAACCGGGCCAAATCTATGGGGCGATGAGTAGAATGGGTCTGACCGGAGTGAATTCCGGCTCCAAATGCGATCTCATCGAGTAATTGTTTAGCTTCGTCTACGGATTGTCGCGAGCGTTGATTCCGGGATGCTTGATAATTTTCATCTTGGTCTAAAACGCTCTGTTTGGAACCAGAAGCTGAAGGGCTGCTCTCTTTATTTTGAGTCTGCTGCACTAAAGTCTAAACCTCCTAATCAGGCTTAATTCCGGTAGTAGATAAGCAAAAAGCTATACCAGCAACCTGCTATTCTGGCTAGAAAAGATCAGGGAGCAATTGCCTAATTACGCAGGATTTCTCTTTCACTGAATCTATGTTTGGCTCTTGCAAAACATATCTCCAACAATGATACCCAGTATAGTGGTGCTGTGAAAGAGTATATGGTTCTCCCACGCTAATAAATCCAGTATAAAGAAGATATTTCGCTTTGTCAACTAAATTTGTATGAGGATTATTAGGTATACTACGCTTTCTCCACGATTCTGACAGGCTATAGGTCTTGACTGTAACCTCAAGCTCTGTTATCTTTACATAAGAGGGATGTTTTTGCTTTAGATTCTAAACTTAATTCTTATTTAACTTATACTTTAAGGTAGAGCTATGACGCAGGAAAGGAAAGAGCCCGAGAAGCGCCGCAACGTTTTTCAGCTATTAAAGCGGCGGATCAATTCGATAGTGAGTGCCAATCAACGTGCCATTGGGCAGAGCCGCCAGCGTTTTACTAAGGCCAGCCAAACTCTCCGCAGGCGACAGTTTTATTCTACGCCAAATTCACCTTTACCGCCGCTAGAAAGTTTGCCGGACGAGGTAATGGCTGGATTTGAGCCGGGTAGTATCTCTACAACCCTTCCCGCCCAACCTGCTTTAGCAGAGGAGGCCTACGTCTTAACCAAATCCAACCGCACAGATTTTACCCTTTTAGCGGAAAAAGGACCATATATCAGCTTTTTGACGGCACTACCCGACGATGGACAGATGGATGAGGTGGAATATAGCACGAGTGCTGCTGATGGCGAGGGGCCGCTTTTTGAAACTGTACCAGCCCCTACCTTTGATCCAAACCGACGTAGCAGCACTCGTCTTCTTTTAAATTCTACTAGTCCACAGCCTACCAGCGAACGCCGAAAGTTCTTCAAATTTCGCCAGCGGCCTAGGTCGCTAATGGTGGGTCTCTTTACCGTTCTTGCACTTTTTATCCTAGTTCTAAGCCTCCTCTACCTAAGCCGCTTCCTTGAAGTCGCTTCATCTCAAAAATTTATGGTTGTCTATGGCAAACTTGGCGAGGCCAATGGTAGTACCATTCAGGCTTCCGACGAGGGTGCAAAGTTTACCAAAGAATTAAGTGACAATTATAAAGCTCAGAGTGGTATATCTGCGTCTGAGGCACGAGTCACTGAAGGGATTCTAAAGGATACGGAGAGTATTAATAGTGAAGCTCTTCGTAACGAAGCCGACGTGGTTATTTCAGGCTATTATGACCAAAATAGCAAACTGCTGAATTTGAACCTGACCCTACGACCCAATGGCCCCTTTGACCAACCCGATGGTTTAGGCTATAAAGAAATCAAGTGCCGTCTCTTTGATCCTGACGCGCTAAATTTTGTCTCTTCGGCCTCCGCCGACCCCAACGCCAAGCGTCCTCTGACCGTTCTACTTTCTGGCCTTTATAACTATTACAATGGTGGTTATGAACAGGCAGTAGCGGATTTTTTGACCTTGATACGTACCAATGATCGCTCTAACCTGCCTGCCCTCTATCTCTTGCGCGGCAATGCTCTTTTTGCCTTTGGCAAATACAGCGAAGCATTGGATGAATATAATAAACTGCAAGCCTTGATTAAAGAAGCTGAAGCCGCCAAGCAGAGTCTACCGCTTGACCCGATGGTTGTTCTTAATAATCGGGCCATCGTTATATCCTATCTGCCTAATGGCTACGATGAGGCGATGCGAAGTTTGGAAGAGGCACTTAGGCAGAACGGTGATCGGCAACGCCTGCGGGTCAATTATATCGCCCTTCAAATGGATCGGCCCGGTGCCAGCTTTACGCCGCAGCAATTGAACGATAACCTTAAATTACTCGAAAGTAGCCTAGCTAAACCCGACGAATCCTCACCCAGTGCCTATTATTATATGGGCCGGATTTACACGTTACAGAATAATCTGGAAAAGGCTATCGAAAGCTATAAGAAGGCAGAGGAACAAGCCAGCGAACAAGCGGGTACTTACCGCGAACTTGGTTGGGTCTACCTTCAGAGTGGGAGAGACGACCAGCTGGACTTGGCGCAGCGTCAGTTCCAACAGGGTCTGGACTTGGCGCAACGCCAGATTCAGCAGAGCCGCGATATAGCGGCCCGCTTTGTAACTCAAAACGACACCACCCTAGGTCGAGTCTGGCAGAGTAGAGCCCAAAATTTGGAAAATGTCCAAAATGATTTGAAATATGGCTTGGCCCGGATTTACTTTGAGAAGGGTTTCCGTGAAGGCAATCAGGTGGGCAATCCCTTTGATAAAGCAATACGTTGGGCGCAGGGCAAGAAGACGGCACTGGAAGAGACCCGTGACCGCTTGACCGAGGTAATCAATGCCCAACCCAATTCTGGAGATCCCTACCTCTACTTGGGCCAAACTTTTGAATTACTAGGTGAGGGCGATGCGAACGCGCAATATGCCAAAGCCAAGCAGCTTGAAAAAGATAACCCTGCTAAGCTTCTCAATTTTGCCGAATCTTTGGCTACTTTCTTCAAAAAACAGGCGCGGGTTAATGAGGCTGTTGCTCAGTATAGCGAGTACCTGCGTCGTTTCCCCAATAGTTTTCAAGGTCACTTACAATTTGCCAAACTCTATCTTGAATTAGGCCAATTTGATAAAGCTCTGACTGAAGCCCAGACAGCTATTAAAAACACCACAGGTATTGATACCCAAATCACTGCCGAGGCTTTGGTAGTGGCAGGCCGGGCACAACTTAGCCTCAATCGTTCCACTGAGGCACTTGCTTACTTTGAACAGGCTTTGCAGCGTCGTAGCGACTATATAGAGGCGCATTACCAACGTGGCAATGCTCTTTTTGCCTTGAAACGTTTTAACGATGCTCGCAGCGAATATACCACCGTAATTGCCTCTAACAGTAATGCTTTCCCGGAGGCACACTATCGGCTGGGTCTAATCTATCTACAGCAATTAAACGATCCTCAAAAAGCCCGTGAGGAGTTTGAACTAGCGGTTAAGCAGCAGCCTAATCTTGTCGCCGCCTATCTTCAATTGGGCCAACTTTACAGCCGGAATAATGCTACCCTTGAAGAGTCTTTAGCGGCCTACACCGAAGTTATCAAATATGATGGTCGTAATTTTGCGGCCTACTATTTGCGTGGTCTACTACTGGAGGGCAAAAACAATCTAGTCGCTGCCGAAGCCGATTATCGCAAGGCACTCGAAATCGAACCCGGTCTGGTCAATGCCCGGCAACATTTTGCACTGATCTTGCTAAAATCGGGCAAATTAGGGGAGGCACTCAAAGAGGCCCAAGCGGCGGCTAATCAAGATAAATCCAGTGCGGATTTACAAACTACTCTAGGCGATATTTACCGACTTAGTGGGGATTATGACCGGGCAGCTACCACTTACACCGAAGCGATCAGGCTACGCAGCAATAGTCCTGATGCGCTTTATGGGCGAGCCTTAGCTTATTATAAGCGTACCAATTACGATGTGGGAATGGTGGATGTTAATCAATTGGTCAAACAGAATCCAACCTACCCCGGCGCATTGGTCTTGCAAGGTCAGTACTTAGCCCAGAAAGGCCAAATAGACCAAGCACTCAAAGCCTTGGAGCAGGCCCGTCAGCTTAATGATAAAGACCCCGATCTCTATACTAGTTTTGGTCTGGTTTATCTGAGGCAAAACCAAGCTGACTTGGCTTTGGCGGCTTTTAATCAGGCTGTCCAACTGAACCCCAATCAGGTAGAGGCTCACTTCTGGCTTGGGTCGCTCTACAATGGTCGTTCTGAGCGGGATAAAGCGATTGCTGAATATGAAAAGACGGTACAATTACAACCAGAGTGGGCTTTGGCTTGGCGCTATTTGGGCGAACAATATGTTGCCAAAGGCAATTTTGATGCCGCAATCCAGAAGTTTGATGTTGCGATTCAGAAAGATGACCACCAGATAGAGGCTTTTTTCCAACGTGGCAATGCTTACCGGGCCAAAGGCCAACGGGCCAAGGCGCAGGAGAGTTACGACGGTGCTTTAGCTCTCAACGCTAAATATGCTCCAGCCTTACTTCAAAAAGCCATTACCTATGAGGAAGTAGGGGACACTGCTGGGGCTCGTGATTATTACAAACGGGCTATTCAAAATGCCCAACCCTCCGAGGGAGAGATTAAAGCCGATGCTCAGCGTAGCCTCACTCGTATTGGAGCCTAATTTGGTTTATCTTTTGGCCCAAAAGTGTGAATAACTATTAGCAGTCCAGCCTCCAGCGAAATTTCGGCTGGAGTGCTGGTGAAAAGATTGCTGATGCCCCGCGTTGGGCCAATAAAGAGGGTTTCTCCCTTGAGCGGGTAGTAGAGGTTGCCTGTACGTACTCCTTGTGCGTCTCCGGCTAGGGGAATCAGGCTGAGTAGTTCGCCCGGTTGCCCTTCTACTTGAAATTGTTGTCCACCACGCAGCAAAAAAACTTCTTCCCGTTCGCCTAGTAAGCGGGCGCGTACTTCAGGTTGGTCTAGGCGGGGAGTAGCCAACAGATAAAGATTGCCTAAAGTGTGGTCTAATCGTCCACCTAATCCCCCTAGGATGGTAATCTCATTTGCCCCTCGATCTAGGGCAGCATAAAGGGCTAGTTCTAGGTCGGTTTCGTCTTTCTCTACCGGCATTTGGCGAATTTCAAGATTCGGTTGGGTACTCAATTCAGCCAGAGTTTCGGTGCGGATACTATCCATATCACCGATCAAGAGATGTGGATGGAGACCCCAGCTTAGGGCCGCCTCACCGCCACTATCAGCGCAAATTACCAGCCCTCCCTGCCTTTCTGTTTCCTGAGCGTAATGTTTGAGTCGTCCTGCGCTTAAAATATCTTCTACAAAGGCAATTACTATCGCTTGCATCCAAAGCTCCTTAGAATTTTAGAAATAAAAATAAAGAGGTGGTAAACTAACACCACCTCTTTATTTTCAGTTAATAGCGCATAGGGGATTCGAACCCCTGGTCTCATCCTTGAGAGGGATGCGTCCTAGGCCGCTAGACGAATGCGCCTTCTCAGTCCTATATCGGTTTGTTACCACCTCTTTAGTATGGGTGCATTATACACAACTTCTCTAATCTTTGCAAGTCAATTTTGGAGTGGTTTGTGCCATCGTTCTTTAGCGAGTTTATGTAAACTGGTTTCACATTGGGCGTATGCAATACGCCCCTACCCCGAAATATTGAGATGATACCCAAAATAGTTCAATTCAGGTTATAATAGAAGGGCTATACTTTTGGGTGTAGCCCTTAATCCAATTCTATTTTTACCGGGTCTCTACATTACCTTTGGGGAGGAACTCATTTTGCTTAGGCTGGATGGATATGCTAAAACCGACGTAGGACGCAGACGCGCCCACAACGAAGATTTTTTAGGTGATTTACTCCTAAGGGCTGATAGCCGCCATTTATATGGGCCAGAGAAAATGCAAGAACGCGGTCAACTCTTCGCCCTAGCCGATGGCATGGGAGGACATGCTCACGGTGAGGTAGCCAGCGAGATGGTAGTCACTAGCCTTTTCCAGCGTTACTACAATATGCCTGATGCCTCAGATTTGGCCGCTAATCTGACTGGGGCGGTTAGCGCGTCTAATCGAGATGTTTATACGGAGGGGCTAAAGAACTCCGGCGGTTTTATGGGTACTACGCTGACGTTGGCCCTTTTCATTGGTAATCGAGCAGTAATCGGGAATATAGGGGATAGTCGTACTTACCTATTTCGTCAGGCGATGCTTAGCCAGATTACCCACGATCATTCTTTGGTACAGGAGCAGGTAGATCAAGGCATCCTTACTATTAGCCAAGCAGAGAAGAGCCCGATTCGTAATTATATTACGCGGGCTATCGGTCAAGAAGAAGAAGTTGAAGTGGACTACTTTGAAGTGCTACTACAACCCGGCGACCTCTTTTTGCTCTGCTCAGATGGCCTGTATGGTCAAGTACGGGCCTCCGAAATAACCGAGTTGCTTTCTACTACCATTAGCCTAGAAGAAGCCGCCCGACAACTAATTGATTTGGTAAATGAGCGGGGTGGACCTGATAATATCAGCTTGCTATTGGTGCGGGTGATTGAAGTGGGTGAAACTTCGTCCGCGCTACTATCGGCGGCCTCCATTACCGTTGGGTTAAAAGGTCAAATCCGCGAGATAACCCAACCTTCTATTCGGGCCAATTTAGCGGCTAGGAATGGAAACCTACCGCCAAATCCGCCTCCCTCATTAGATCCCACCTCTGAAATCTTTGCCACTAAAGTCTTGCCAGTAGCCTCCAATCCAGCCTCTAACCTGAAGCCAAACCAACGTCGCTCCAAAAAACTCTTCTGGTTTGCAGTAGGGGTCGGCTTAGTGGCCCTTGGCATTATTATAGTGGCACTCCTACTAGTATTTAGCTTGGTTCTACTTACCTAGAGGCTACAGGCTACCTTCTTGCCCTAAGAAGAATTAAAGAACCGTAAAGGAATGTAAAAAGAGAGCATAAAACCCTTACCTAACTTGAAATAGCCCACGTTTTGTGGTATATTACACAAGCCAAAGGGGAAGCATCACTTAACCCCAAACGGAAATGCTCGATTAGCCCGCGCGTATCGTCTAGCGGCCTAGGACATCGCCCTTTCACGGCGGCAACCGGGGTTCGATTCCCCGTACGCGTATCCCTGTTTCCTAATAAGTTAGTAATATCAAAAGTTTGATTAAAACCTTTGTTAAAACTTTGAAGGAAGGTTGAAATAAAAATCAGAATATAGTTTGAATTAATTCTTATTCTGTGGTATACTAAGCAAACTGAACTGGTGTAGTAATCAAGGCCCATACACCGTTCTATATCTAAGCTAAAGTGCGCGTATCGTCTAGCGGCCTAGGACATCGCCCTTTCACGGCGGCAACCGGGGTTCGATTCCCCGTACGCGTATTGAATACGATCATCGGGTAGAGTAAGATAAAAAGAGTCACCTATAAAATAGGTGACTCTTTTTTCTTTATTTAAAGTAAGGAGTCTACAACCACACTTTCTTAAAGTGTGGTTGTAGACTCCTTATGGGTAGTCTTAACTACAGACCTACTAGAGTTGCTTTGTTACGATAAACGGGTAAAATGTGCTTCTGCTATTTCCCAAGTCTAGGTTGAAAAAGTCTGGGCTGCTCAAAAGCCCTAGAAGAAGAGCTTTTTGCAACTTTTTACACTAACCCTTTTAACAAAGGTGTAATTAAAAAAATACGAGGGTAAAGTGACAGAGGTTTTAATAACTTCAGTATGATTTGCTGTAGTTAAAATTGGCTATTTATTAAAAATTCTGACAATCACTAGATAAATAAATTTATATTTTAGTTTCTAACTTTGCCAGAAAATTATACCACCAAGTGAGAAGAAACCATGAGTGACACCGAATTACTACGCACTACCGACACAGCTTATGATATGGTCTTTAAAAGTGCGGTTGACTTTTCCTGTATTAAAGCTGCTTTTGATTTAGGACTTTTTCAGGCATTAGCTGCTGGCCCTCGTGACTTAGCAGGCTTAGCTCAAAAAACTGAGAGTGTTCCTGTACGCTTAGAAAGATTTCTGCTGACACTTTGGCAAATTGGCTTGGTGGAGAAACGAGATCAGCAATGGGCGCTGACTTCGCTTTCCAATCAATTCTTTACGGCCTCCTTAGAACATCGCAATCTAACGATGGTGCCTTTTGTAGATTACCTCTCCACTATGTTTGAGGGTTACTACCTGCATCTTGCCGATGTAGTACGTGGAAACCGCAACTTCACCAGTTTTGTACCTCATCCTCCCCGCACCCGTGAAGATAGCCTCTACTACGAAACCCTTCACCGCAGCAATCTCTATTTCCCCATCAAATTGCTGGTGGAGCGGGCTAAACTAGAGGAGAATGAACATCTAATTGATGTGGGGGGGGGCATCGGCGATATTGCTTCGGCGGTTTGCAAACAGTTCCCTAATATCAACATTACTCTCATTAACTTGCCCAACGCTTTAGGTCTGGTCTCCGAAAATGTCGCCGCCAATGGTCTGGAAGGACGGATTACACCTACCGCCGTAGATATGTACCGTGAGCCTTATCCAACTGGCGATGCGCTTCTCTTTAGCCGGATTCTCTATCCGCTAGGCGCACAATTCTGCACTATGCTTTGCCAAAAGGCTTTTGCCGCCCTCGAACCAGGTGGGCGTATTCTTATTCTGGATATGATTATTAGCAATCCCGAACGTCCTAATTATGACTACTTGACTCACTACTTGGGTGGGGTAGGCATGGACTTTTCACCCTTTGAGTTCAAAAACCATAATATCTATCCCGATGTGCTACGCAGTGCTGGTTTCGTGGATGTACAATTCGATGAAGCCTATGATCATGTCTTATATCAGGCTATTAAGCCAGCCTAATCCCGTCACTCTCTCGATATTTCTAATCCTGATTTGGCCTTATATCAGGATTAGAAATATCTCCGACAGGATCAGTGCTTTATCCTCATAACATATTCATATCCTCTTCACGACTTACTTATATCAACACCTTATACTATAAGGTAGTAGAGTTGATGGGATACGCTAAACATCGTTTTACTACAGTCTTCATTTAGCCTTAACTTCCGCCTTAATATAATCCCCCTAGAGCCTTACTAACTTGGTCGTATATTTTTAATCAACACTTCGATTATTTTGCAATATTTTTAATCTCTACGATTGAGAAGCCCCTAGTTTTTTGCAGGGGCTTTTTAAATTTAATTCATCTGCCTCTTGAAATGGCCTATTTACACTTTTAGGGTGTAAACTGGCTTTACGCGAAAAGCTATAACTCTTTATTTTAGGCGTTGTTCAAGGCTCTCCACCCGGTCACGCAATTCGCGATTTTCGGTGGAGAGCTTTTCAAGATCATCCTGTAACTTCTTAACCTCATCGTCACGCCCCTTACTTTCTCGAATGGCTAAAATAGCCTCGCGGCTACGCCGAACCTCGCGCCCATCTATAGCGGTTTCAACGGTACGGTGCAACCGACGAATGGCCTTCTCGTCTCCTAGAGTCTGTAAAGCACTGATCGCCGACATACGGGTACGCCAGCTTTTATCCTCTAACAAGTCGAGCAAACGGTCAATAATCTGCTCCTTTTCCTTATCTTTAACGAATTTACCCAAGTGTCCCAAGGCCAAAGTAGCCGAATAGCGAGCCTGATCGGGCTTGCCGTAGTTCGTCCATTCTAAGATGGTGGGAAGAACGCGCTCATCCCGCAATTCGGTAAAACCATGGAAAACACCGCTCCGTAGGACTTCATTGAAAGAGGAACGTTCTAGTGCTTGGATGAGGGTGTCATAGGCACGAGGCTGGCGAGTTTTGCCCAAGGCGGATGCCGCCGCCATCTCCACCAGATCGGTCACATCCCCCGTTAAGATCTTTTCCAGAGCCGCTGCCGCCTTTTCGTCGCGGAACTCACCCAAAACACTGGCAATGGCCCGGCGCACTTTAGCATATTTCTCATACCCCAGCGCATCCAGCAACACCTGTTCGGCCTGAGCGGATTTAATTGCGCCCAAGGATCGAGCGGCTTCGCTACGCACCACCCAAAATTGATCTTCTTTGAGGGTCTTTTCGAGGGCTGTAACTATATCCGAGCCATTTAGCTTACCAAGTGCTTGCGCTGCCATAATTCGTCCAAAGGCTTCACTATCCTTCTCCAGTTGGGCCAGCAGCTGCTCCTTGGGGCGAATCCAATCCACCGTCTTTAGAAGCCAATTGGAGGGATCGAAACTAACAAAAGCGGGTCGCTCGGCCAAGCGGAAATAGAAAGTATGCTCCTTCTCCTCTAATTGCACTTTGTAAGTATCGCGTACTCCAGAGGGACTAACAAAAGCTAACTCAACTGGTATTTTGAAGAGCGGGGTTTCATTATCAATTTTCTGAGTCTGGCTCACTTTAAACTTGGCGGTCTTATTACTCTCGTCCCATTGGTAATCCAGCTTAAACTGGGGATAGCCAGCTTTATAGACCCACTGCTCAAAGAAGGGTTGCAGGTTACGCCCGGTAGCTTCCTCGATAGCCCGTTCAAGGTCAGCAGTAATTACATTCTGACCACGATGCTTGGTTACATAATAGTTGATGGCCTTCCACCAACCCTCTTCCCCCAACAAGTAGCGCAACATATGAAGTACCAATGACCCTTTTTCGTAGAGATGGCGATCAAAAAGGTCAATGGGGAGGTTAAAGGTGTAGGCTACAAGCGGACGGCGATAATGACCACTATCCTCACTGAGGTAGCTTTGAGCATTACTATATATTTCATAGAGAAATTCGTCGTGGCCCAAATCGTGTTCAATCCAGATAGCCTCAAAGTAAGTAGCAAAACCCTCATTCAGCCAACCATTTGACCAATCCCGACAAGTCAGGAGGTCGCCAAACCACTGATGGGCTAATTCGTGGGCTACCAAAGTATCGCTGCTAAAATCTTGGTGGGCCCGTTCATTGTGCAGCGTATGCTCGGTCAGAGTAGTGGCGGTAGTATTCTCCATACCACCAAAGATAAAATCACTGACACAGACGGTCGCATATTGGGCATAGGGATAGCGTATCCCGATCTTTTCGGAAAAAAACTCAACCATTTTAGGAGTTTTACCCAGAGAAAGTTTAGCTTCTTCTTCGCGGCCCGGTAACACATAATAGGGTATGGGAATCTCCTGCCATTGATTCATAATTTCAACAAAGGGGCCAACCGCTAGGGTAATTAAATAGCTGGAATGAGGTGTATTATGTCTCCAATGGAAAGTTTTAGTGCCTTCACCTTCCAGTACTTCGAGCAACGCCCCGTTCGAAAGGGCAAAGAACTCGGCTGGAACGGTCACAATCATTTCGCTGGTAGCTTTCTGGTTAGGTGCATCATAGCAGGGGAACCAATAGTGGTTATCAGTATCTTGGCCTTGACTCCAGACATGGACAACCTTATCAGGATAGGCTTCGTCCGGGGCAATAAAGTAAAGCCCATGCCGGGGAGTAGCCTGATAATGTATTATCACAGCCATAACTTGAGTGGCCTTTTTAGGCTCATTTAGCGTTAGATTGAGTTTTTCATCCTCAAGCCGAAAAGTTAAGGGTATTTGGTTTTCCGCGCCCTCATCCTGAAGGTAGACCGCTTTAATCTCCATCTCGGTAGCATCAAAGACCACTTCGGTCAACCCATCGTTGACGGGCTGGAGTGTAGTACGGGCCACACCTGTAAGACTTTTATTTGGAAAATCAAGGAGAATTTCGAGCGCAATATGACTGACGATATACTGTCGGTCTGGAGCATAATGCGGTTTATCGCCCGGTAACGGAAAAGAGCGGTAACTTGCCTCTTGTTCAAAGAGAGTCTGCCGGTGGCTACAGGTATGACCCAACAGACGGCTATAATTGTAATCATTATAAGATGAACTCAAACCAGCCAAGGTGGTTCCTTCTTTCTTCTCGGTCTTTGATCTATTTATGAGTTGTGGGCATAGAGACTGCCTGATAACGGGTGGCAGTGGAAACGCCCATTTTCCTGTTGCTGCTGAAATGAAAGCAGGAAAAGCAAAAGCATTTTACGATATTCTACCAGAAGAAGCAAAAACTGATTGAATTTAAAAACTATTGCACCCCTTTACAAGCCGTGTTATAATCAATTAACATAACATGAGGAAAAGTCTGGTATAGTAATGTGAGGCTCTAAAAAGGGGGGAGAAACCTTTTGGAACCTCGTCTCAATTCATAGAACTGAATCTGGCGAGCCTCATTCCAAGGGATTTAGCAATGGCGATAAATGAAAGCGAACGGCTGCTCAATAAAGGAATAACGGCTTTAAAAGCAGGCCAACGAGCCGAAGCCCGACAACTATTGGCCGAGGCAGTAAAAGCTAATCCAAAAAGCGAGTGGGGCTGGATTTACCTAGCAGCCTTACTGCCACCAGAACAGGCAATCACCGCCTTAGAACGGGCAGTAAAGATTAATCCCCAAAACCCCCAAGCCCAGCAAGGTTTATTGACACTCCGAAACCAAATAACCGCTGAATCCAAAGATAAAAAGAGTAACCAAGCTGGACTTTCAGGACGGATGCACCGAACACTTCAGGAAGAAGAGGCCCACCGTAACGGATTGTCAGCAACGCCTGACAACCTCCGCGATCTTTTAGCTTTGCCTTATGTAGAGCAACCTGCTCCCCAACGGCTAGTGCTATGGCCGATCTTTTTGTCGCTAGGTCTAGTGATGGTAGCCTTAGTGGTTATGGTGGTAGTCTACTTTATGATAGTAGAAAAATCGGTAACACCTACTCCAGCAGAGACTGCATCCTCCCTGTCACTCACTGTATCGGCTTCTATTTCGGCGACTGCTTCAGTGGCTACCTCGGCAGAAGCTACAGCCAATGCCGAGGCTGCCAACACCACTCCTGTTACCGCCACCCTAACAAACGAGCCCACCCCAACGCTCTTACCTGCGCCCACGGCGGTCTTAATCAGTAATTTGAGGGTAGTTCAAAACCAAAAAGCCGAATTGAAAGGCTATGCCCTCACCTTCAACAATTATGATAATCACTCCAATAATTTTGTACTGAGCGGAGCAGGCGCACCACACGCGGGGCGGCATTTTGAAGGAATCGTGGTACAACTTGAGAATCGCTTCAACCAGACGTTAGCTTTATTGCCGGATTACTTTCAAGCACTCGACGGTCGCAACAAATATGTCTCACCGATAGCAGGCGGAAGGCTACCCGCCTTAGAAGTGCCGCGCCTCCAGCCAAAGGAAAGCCGTTCGGCTTGGCTAACCTTTGAGGTAGAAGATGGAACCACCCTGCGGAGGATTATTTTCACTGGACCAAAGACCAGCCCAGATACAGGTAGCACGGTGGAGGTAAGTTTAACCTCACCTGCAATTACACCTAGTGCAACCGTAAGTCCTACCAAATCAACTACCAATACATCTACCGCAGTACCTACCAATACCTCTACTCCCCGACCTACGACTATTCCGGCTAATTCGCCAAGCTTGGTAGTCCGTACTAACGTCCCAGCCGTTGCGGTTAGTGCTACCGCCCCAGCCTTGATTGCGACAACATTAGCCACTGTTACAAATAGTCCAGAGGCTACCTCAACCACCGAACTAGACGTAGTTGTGACAGCCCTTCCGTCAGCCACCGCAACGGCTTTGTCCGATAAGTTGCCTACCCCAACCGCACCAGCGCGAGCCGAAATGAAACAGCGTTATACACTAGGCGAAATGGCCTTAACCGTAACCCAATATGTTAAAGACCCACAAGTTAAGCCACTCTTCTTACCAACAGGGTATCACTATGAGACGGTTAAAATTACGTTGGAAAATTTAAGTTCAAAAGAGGCGGAGTTTAGCGAATTTATTAGTAGTTACCCCTTCTATCTGCGCGATGGCGATGGAAAAGTCAATACAGTTGGGCCAATGATGCTAGATGGGGAGGAGCGTTTCGATCCCAAGAAATTCCTAGCTCCCGATACCACCACCACCAAAAAACCCCAAGTTAGCGGACTACTCTACTTCCTAGTACGCGACGGAGCCAAAGCCTCCCGCACGTTGGTGCTTTATAGCAGCAACGAACCAGAGAGTGACCGGGTAGAAGTAGCCCTTAAATAGTAAGGTTCAAACGGCTGTCGAGTCCTTTAGGACGGCACTCACTGGTGGCCCGACCGGAAATAAATTTCCGGTCGGGCTTAACTTACCCTGATTGTAAAGCCAAAATCCCTGATTTTGAACCTTGCCTAAACTACTTAAAATTAGGCTTGAAGGTAGATAATATTACCTTGACCATCAATTTGTACTTGGAAGCTCTTTAGAGCGGTACGGGCAGGTCTTCGGGTAGGTGTCCCGCTTTTGACCTCAAAAGGTACATTGTGCAAATTACAGACTAGGGCTTGCTGATTACCATCGAAGACTAGGGCATAAGGACGGTGGGTACACACACTACTATAGGCTTTAACTGACCCATCCTTCTGGCGCACAAGAAAGGCACTTTCACGGGTATCAGGTGTAGTAAATTTGACCGCACTGCCAGGTGCTAATTTGCTGGTGTTTGACAGGACAATGCTTCGGGTATTAGTCGTTTGACCAGAGGCCAAATTTGACCCATTAGCCAGGGTGGTTGGCTGAAGAGGGTTATTTGGCCCCACCGCACCAGAGCCACCACGACTTCTCCCATTCTGGTTATTAGAGGAACTAGCACTTGGAGTGGTCTCACTGTAGGGTAGTTCGGCTTCATCCGAATCCTCGTGATGATCCGATAGCAGGGTTCGCCCTAGCACTGTCCCAACGGTAAGTCCGCCCAGAATAGCCCCACCCGCGATAGTCAAAAATTGACGACGGGCCAAGTCCGCCGGAATCGGCGCAAGGTTAGGAGTAACTGAAGAGGTAGTACCCACCGGAGTAGCGTGTGTTACCTGTCGTTGCTGCATCCGACGGCGCATAACCAACACCCCACCAAGCTGAACTACTCCTGTCAGCAAACTTAGGGCTATGACACTATAGGCAAAAATACTCTCTCGTATATTGAGAATTTGATAACCAAAAGTATGAATTAGCACCAAAACTACAAGCGGATAGTTAAACCGCTGAACCAGTTTCCAGTGCTTGCCTTTGAGGTAGCGCAAAGATAATTGATTGGAAGTAACTAACAACGCCAACATTATAACGGTCGCAATCAGACCAGTATAATTGCTCAAACTGGCGAGGTTAGGTTCTGGTGGAGCATAGCCCGTTGGACTTTTGGCAAAAAAATAGCTCAAGGGGTCGCCATCTTGAGGAAGCTGAAAGCTGAATAAGACATGGAGCAAGCCCGTAAGGGCTGACCAAATGCCCACATCTCGGCGCAAGTTGAGGTTAACAGGATTGCGGCGTTTGCGCCAAAGGTTAAGAGGGCCAATCAGTAAGGTCAAAGCCAAGAGAAGTAGAGCAACATAGCCCATACCAATAGTTAAGACTTCGCTCAAACTACTATTGGGTGCATACAGATAAGTCAGGAGACAACCTAATATACTAAATAAGAGCAGCACTAGATGGGTTATTATACGGGTTTGATCTAGTTTTAATCTTTCTAACATCACGCTTCCCATTTTCCACAAGTCTAGTAGGTTTAGGATCTGTGCCTGTTTACGGATAGCTAATAAGTAGCCATTTTGGTTTAGATAAGTAATAATAGCAATCTCTAACTCGGATAGCCCCCAATACCAAAAAAGTGAGAGTTTTATATTTAAAGTTAGAAAAAGAAGGAAGCAAAAAAGGCAGCTTGCTTGTGCTAATGAAATGAAGGAAAAAAAGGAAGCGGGCGATGGGACTCGAACCCACGACAGCTTGCTTGGGAAGCAAGAACTCTACCACTGAGTTACACCCGCAAAGAAAAGTTATTAAGTAGTGTGCTACTACGCTCGGAATAATATCACCCATCTTCTAAACTGTCAAGCCAACGGAAACTAGTCAATCCCGCTGCCCTATTTACGCTTCGCTTTGTGCTACTCTACCCTCCTCATTTTTACCAAATTGCCTATAGGCTGGTAGCAAGCAAATACCTTGCCGCCGCCAGCCCTTTAATTTTGTTAAGGGTAACGCGCATTACCCACTAATTATATCGCACTTATCTCAACTTCCTGTTATGCTCCCTAGCCCTGTCTAGCCCCGCCCTGGCCGAGGAGAGCGGGTTGAACTCTCTGGCCGTTCGCACAATTGTATCCTGCTGCTTGTGGCAATACCTCATCGCCATTTCAGGCGACTTCCACCCAAAGAACCACATCATATGCTGCATCGTACACCCGGCGTTCCCCATGTTCGTGGCGGCGGTATGCCTGAAGCAATGCGGATTGGCGTGAACCTTTGCACGGCGGCCTAGCCGGGCGCACAAGCTTTGCAAGCCACCCGTGGTAAGCACGTCGTCAGGGTTCTTACCAGAGACGAATAACCACGTTGGCTCGGCCATGGGCTTGCCGTAATAGTAGCTGCTAGGCTCGGCAAGCTCCTGCCTATAGAACTTTATCGCTTGCCACACCTCGTCGAGTAGCACGATCTCCCGGTTACCCGTTCGCTTAGCACCCTTTATGGTCATCACGTAAGCTGGTAGACCGTCTACCCTAGTGACCCTGATGTCTACCCAACGAGTCTTTGCCAGCTCGCTCACTCTCATACCCGTTGTGTAAAGCACCAGCAAGATCGCATCGGCCCGCAGGTACATCAGTTCATTCTCCTCCTGCCGCGCCGCCAGCCTGAGCTTAGCGAAATCATCGGGACTTAGCACGGATTTCTCGTCCCCATCCTCGTCCAAGAAATCTATCTCTGGCATATCGGTCAAGTGCTTAGCCGATACTGACCACTTGAGAAAAGCCCTAACACCTCGCAGGTAGGTGTTGATGCTAGTGGCCCGTAAGCTGGTAGCAGATAGCTCACCCAAGAACTCCTCTAAGCTATCCAGTTCATCTAGCTCGGTTACGGTGGTATCGGGCCCTCCTAGGAACGCCACGAACTTATCAAGACTGAATCTGTGCCAAGCGTGGGTATCGGCACTCCGGCGTAAATTGATGTTGTGTTTGTTGTACAGTGCCACCAGTTCGGCGACGGTGGCTGGCGGTGTTGATTTTTGCATTATCTTCTTTCCTCGTTTTAGCTACATCGCTAAGAGGAGAAGATTGAGGGGCCATGGTGATGCTAGTTACTGCGTGGTGTTACAACAGGGGAACGTGCTGCCTGAATCACTTCTCTTCTTCGTCAGTGTCCCGGCCCCGGCTTGCTACATTCCCCAATCAAATCAATGAGATTTGGAGGGGAATTGGCTAGTTTAAAAATAACCTGTGGCCTTTTGCTCCGGAGGCAAACGCTCAGTCCGCAGAGCCTAGAAAGGATTACCAGCGACATCTTGCTCCCAAAGCAAGCACCTTGACCAAATGCCCCAAAATGGGGATAGTGGGCAAGGATTAGCCTCGCCTTGCCCACCCCGTGATACCCCCTGTGGTACTACCTGAAGTGGGCGTTTCTGGCAGCGTTCTGGTACTACCTGAAGTGGGCGTCCCCCCCCTACCTCACTGACAGGGTGTTCTTCCATTCCCGGTAATACCACTGCAACTCCAGCGGCTCGAAAACTTCAAAGATGCTCACCCCCGGCAAGTTTTGAAAATCGCTCTTATGCAGCACCGGAAAGACCGTTCCGGCTAGATAGCTCGCGTAGAGCGCACGTTCCCTTGGAGATAAGCTACTGACAAAATCGCCCGTAGCTGGAATAGGTAAACTATTCGTTATGGTTGCTGGAGCAGGTAGATTTCCTACCACTCCCATATTCATCGGGCGCGTCACAAATCTAGGCTGCTCCGGGTCGGTCATATCTACAAAGCCGGGTTTGCCGAACGTTTCCAAGTTAAAACCAACCAGTCCGGCCAAATCATCCGGCCCAGCCTGC
>JACAUC010000083.1 GCA_013390945.1 Candidatus Chloroheliaceae bacterium | reverse complement strand
CTAGCTTAACTCAATTTCAACCAACTGTCTAAATTTTGCGCGAACCGTGAGTCTTGAGGCTTCAATTACAGACTTAGCTAACACAGCCTTTACTTCCTCTACGGAGGTAGCAGCAGCCATCATTTGAAGAATATTAGGGGGTAACTCAGTTTGTGGGATCATGATGTACGTACCTTTTTTGTTGCAAAATGCACGTTTAGGGCTTTGGGATGGGGAATGTGGGAGTCGAACCCACACGCCTTTCGGCACATGATCCTAAGTCATGCTCGTCTGCCAATTCCGACAATTCCCCTTATTAGTTACCAACTGTTTGACTCGGACTATCGAATTCCTTAATTAGGCTGAACCATTACCAGTTTTGTAACCACTGCTATAAGACTAATGTATTATAACACCCTTTTTAGCAAATTTCAAGTACCCACAAAAACCAAAAAACTAGGCAAAACCCAGTTCAAAAAGGTAACCTCACCAAATTGAACCGTATTATTAACCAAGGGTGCTACCGGAATGTTAGTCTTTTCTAACTCACTCCAGCGAAGTAATGTGTGTTACCCCACTGGAGACTTAGCCTACCCTTTAACCTGCAAAACTTGAAAAACCATGCCAGTACGGGCCGAAATAGTGAGACCTTCTACGCGACCATGGGGGCCAATTCGAAAAGCCTGCTTGCTACCACTAAAAACATCAAGCAATAAGCTACCCTCTGGTAGGAAAGTGGCATCGTTGACTAAAGGTAACTCCACCGGATTATCCGCCACATTAAATGCAATCATCAACTGATCTTGCTCATCTTTGCGACCAAAGAGATAGAGTGAACCAGTGGCATAGAGTGAGCGATATTCTCCTCGCCGAAGAGCAGGGAAACGTTTGCGGAGGGCAATCGCTTTTTTAAAGTAGGATTGTAAAGAAGTGTTCCATCTCTTTTCATCCCAAGGGAAAGTAGGGCGACAATCAGGGTCTTTGCCTCCAACTAACCCAATTTCAGTGCCATAATAGATTGAAGGTGCGCCGGGATAGGTCATTTGGAAGAGAGTAGCAAGGCGCAAGGCAGTCTCATCGTGGCGGGCACTGGTGAGAAAGCGGGCGGTATCGTGGCTATCCAATAAATTAAGCTGGGCCGCCGTAATTTCGGGGGAGTAGAGTTGAAGTAATTGTTCGATAGCGGCTCCAAATTTAGCTGCATCGTCCCCTCCACTGAAACTATTGTAGCCCGTGCCAGTGATCGTAGAATGATCCAGATTTTTTACAAAGAAAGAAAGACAAGCTTGTGTAAAGAGATAATTCATAACACTGTCGAATTGATCGCCCTGAAGCCAACGCCGTGCATCTTTCCAGATTTCACCACAGATATAAGCCTCCGGGTTGACCTTTTTAACTTGCCTCCGAAACTCTCGCCAAAATTCGTCATCGTCAATTTCTTCAGGCACATCTAACCGCCAGCCATCCACTCCAAAGTCAAGCCAATATCTGCCCACCGACCAGAGAAATTCGCGTACTGCCGGAGTTTTGACATTAAACTTGGGCAGAGCAGGCAAGTTCCACCACGCATCATAATTCGGGCGATTTACCCCATAGGCTTGCACCGGAAACCCATGATAAATAAACCAGTCTAGGTAAGGTGAGGCCGCTCCAGATTCGAGCGCGTGGTTAAACTGGTAGAAACCCCGGCTACAATGGTTAAAGACACCATCCAGAATCACGCGAATACCGTTAATATGAGCTACATCTAGTAACTTACGAAGCGCCGCATTGCCACCCAAGATGGGATCAACCTGAAAATAATCATGAGTATGATAACGATGGTTGGAAGCCGATTGAAAAATGGGATTTAAATAAAGGGCCGTAACTCCCAAATCGCTCAGATATTCAATTTTCTCGGCGATACCCAGCAAATCACCGCCTTTATAGCCATAAGTGGTAGGAGGGCTATCCCAAGACTCAAGATTAGACGGCTTCGATAGGCTATTACTCTGTGCAAAACGATCTGGGAAAATCTGGTAAAAGATGGCATCCTTTACCCATTCCGGTGTATGAGCCTCTATCTTTGAAAAGATTGCTTCGTCCACCTTTGAATTTATGTCAAGGTTTATTTTCTCACTCAAATTTTAACTTCTTTCTATTTGCTTGGGCCTATGTCAACTCCCTTATCCGATTGAGGGTATGATATAGGCGACATATCCAGATCCAACTTAGCTTAGCATAGACAATGGTATTATAAGATAGATCTCATGGTTCGCGCAAAGTTGGAACAGTTATATTTCTTAAATATTTTATCTTCCTGTAAAGATTAATTTTTCATCTGCTCCAAGTGGGCCTCCAGTTCGGCTCGGTTGGTGTCGTCGGCTAGAGCGACCGCTTGCTGGTAGTAGAGCAGGGCTTCTTCGTGGGCATCGTAGATGGTGGCTCGTTCGGCGGCGTGAACTAGATAACGGAGTGCTTTTTCGCGGTTGTTGCTATGACCATAGTGATAGGTCAATAGGCCAATTACTTCATCCTCACGCCCAACATATAATTCTTCGAGGGCCGCACCTGCCAACTCATGCAAAACTTGCTTCCGTTCGGTTAACATAATGTTGTAGGCTACTTCTTGCATCATTCCATGCTTAAAGAAAAATTCTAATTCTTGCGCCAGCCGATTTTCCAGCAAAAGTTCCTGTCCCTTGAGATGTTGCAAGCCTTGGTCAAGTTGGAAATGTTCCACCTCAAATGCTTGCGTTGCTACCCAACGCATTAGCCGTTCCGGGAAACGTCGCCCCAAGACGGCCCCAATTTGCAAAATACGTCGGGCCGACTGGTCTAGCCGATCAATCCGGGCCAGCAAAAGTTCTTGTATGGTGGCAGGCACTGCCAGCAAAATTGTCTCGTTGTTTCCATCCGCCGCCGCCTGCTGCATACTTTCTTTGAGGGCTAGAATCATCTCCTCCATAAAGAAGGGATTACCCCCGGTTCGTTCAATAACCTCTCGCTCAACCTCTGGTGGCAAATTGAGACCAGCCTTATGTAGAGCATAGTGTAACAGGCGTATTCGTTCGTGGTTGCTCAATAAATCCAGCTTAATGCGCTGGTAGTAGGGTAACTTATTCCAACGAATAGGCGGATTCCACTCTGGTCGCGAATTAATAATCAGCAGTAGCGGATAGTCATTCAGGCTCTTGATTAGCAACTCGATAGCCTGTGCGCTAGGCCGATCAGCCCAGTGCATATCCTCCAATAACACGACTAGCGGTTGGTTGCTTTCGCCCTCTTTCGCGGGTATCTGGCTGAGACCGCAAATTAACTCTTTGACGGTACGCTGTAGGATGCTGCCCCGTTCGTGGATGGTCAATTTGGAAAGAAGGCCATTTTCGTCAGGTAGTCCCAACGCCTCTGCCAACAGTGACAGTTCTAGCAGATCCTCAAAGCCGTCAGTTAGACCAGTACGCAGGGCTAGTTCGGCTAGGCGATGGCGAGTCTCGGTTGGTTGTACCAGTGTTTCGGAGGGATGTAGTCCTAGCATGTGAGTTAGGAGATTGCCCAACAAAGCGTGGGGAATTTCAGAGGTAAAAGAGAAAGCTCGCCCTATTATCAAGCGGTGTTGGTTATGGTTTTGTAGAAAGTGGCGTACCAAGCGACTCTTGCCATTGCCAGTTTCGCCGATAACATAGGCCAATTGCCCTTGCCCAAGTCGGGCTTCTTCGTAGGCTCGGTTCAAGATTTCTAGTTCAGCTACACGACCCACGAAATGGCTATCTCCGGCGCGTGGCCCGGCATCGGCATTGATCTCCAAGCCTCGACCATCGCCCGGCTCCACTTTTAGCCCACTCAAGCGATAGGCGAGGGCCGGTTTAGGTTTACCCTTTAGGGTTAGGGTTCCCATTGGCTCAAAATCAAAGGCATTGCGGGTCAGCCGATAGGTAAGCTCACCTACCACCGTTTCGCCAGGTTGGGCAGCGGTTTGGAAACGTTGGCTGGTATTGACCACATCGCCCAAAACGGTATAGTCGCGGCCCCCTCGGTCAATTGTTCCAGCAATTACCTCGCCTGTATTCAGACCGATTCGCAACCGGAAGGGCTGACCGTCAGGGCGTTGGTGCTTTAAGTCAAGTTCGGCGATGCGACGGTGTAACGCTATGGCGGCCATCAAAGCCTGTTCTGCGTCATCTTCATGGACGATAGGTGCGCCAAAACGGGCCAATACTGCATCTCCCTCATATTTATCTACTACTCCACCTCGGCTGGTAATTTCTGGCTCAAAAATCTCCACCAAGTCGCGTACTAAGCGGCTTACCTCCTCTGGGTCTTTTTGAGTGGAAAAATTGGTAAAGCCCACCAAGTCGGCAAAGAGAATAGTGACAAAGCGGCGTTCGTTTTCATGATCGCCCGCCTTGGTTTTGTGTTCGTGGTTAGCCGATTTGTTGGAGTGAGCTATTCTATTGTTTGTTTCAGGTAATTTAGAACCACACTCACCACAGTAGAGATCATCCGCTTCACTTTCTGCGTGACAAGTAGTACAAAGCCGCAATGGAGGAGTACCACAGTGGGTACAGTAGCGCTTATTGGACTTGAGTGGTGTGTCACAAACCAAGCAATTCATCCCGATTGTCCCTTTCGATTATTAATCCTAAATAGTATTGGGCAAACCTGACTACCCTAACTTTTAGAGTTATTATAATATTTTTATGAAGAAAAGTCTGTGATTTGAAACACGCCACCCACTAAAAGAAACCATCCATTACCGCTATTAGCTCGTCCGGTCGTTCGATCATCGGGAAATGACCACATTTTTTTATAGTAGCGGACTTAGCGTGAGGTGTAAACGGTACAAACGCGGTCACATAAAGTACGGGTGCTACCGCATCATGATCGCTGCCAATATAGAGCGTCGGACATTGGATAGTGGGACAAAGTTTTTTGAAGCGCACCTCATAACCCTCTAGCAAAGTCTGGACAATAGCCCGATTATGGCTTTGCAATACACCGTTTACCATAATCGCGGTATCGGCCTCATCTAAAGGACGGTAGAGATAGCGGCGGACTGCCAACCGTTGCAAGCGTGGACTACGTCGGAGCAAGGGTTTGAGAAAGATCAGTATCCAACCAATTAGGTAACTAACCCATCTCAAAACCTGATGCAAGAGTTTTTCGGGGTCGAAATAGGCTGAGCCAATTGGCACAAGGGCTTCTACTCGCTCTGGATAACGGGCCGCAAAAGACATGGCAACTACTCCCCCCCAACTATGACCTACTAACCGTACCCGCTCAATGCCCTCGGCATCTAGCAACGCCTTTAAATCTTGGACATAGCGACTCAGCGAATAATCGGCCCAATTTGCCATCGTCTCGCTTTCAAATTGGGATTGCCCAAATCCGGCGGCATCATAAACTAGGACGCTTTCACCTCGCGCTACATAACGTGCCACCACCTTTCGCCAATCCTCGGCACTACCGGCCCAGCCGTGTACAAAGACTAGAGGCGACTGTTTGGTATTCAAACCTCGTATATAGTGATAGGCCAGAGCGACACCCTCGCGCTCCAACCGTTTTAATTCTTCCTGCTCATAGTCATACTTGGTAGTCACCGCTTTTACCTTTACCTTGCTTGTTGAATATTGGTATCAAAGTTACCACCCTATTATAGCCTATCTATTCTTTTAGTTCACAGAGCTTTTTGGTATAATGGCCGGGTTAAGACTGCTAAAAAAGAGAGGAATAAAATAATGCAAATAAACCGCTTTGAGGCGGCTGGCCTCAACTGTATCGAGGTTGCGCCTGATGAGGTCAACCCGGATTTACCCCTGCTGATTGGCTTGCACGGTCGGGGGGATTGGGGCGAGAGTTACGTTGACCTGGCCGAGCTTATTAGCGAAACCGACTATCGTTTTATCTTTCCAAATGCTCCCCTACCCTTGCCCGGTGCTTTTTTTGAATGGTTCCGCTTTGAGAGTGCCAATCTAGGTAAGGAGGCGGCTACCACACGGCAAACTATTTTCCAACTGTTAGAAGAGCTAATGGCACGTTACACTACCCCGGCCTCTCGCACCTTCTTATTTGGCTTTTCTCAGGGCGGTATGATGACGCTGGAGGCGGGATTGCGCTACCGTGACCGGGATAACCAAAGGCTGGCAGGTCTGGCGGTATTGAGCGGGATGTTGTTGGCGGATGCCCCTTTCCAAGCATCACGCCAAACGAGTTTAGCCTCATATTACGCCAGCGATAAAGGCGATCTAAAGGCGGTTTTGGCCGCCGCAGCAGCAGACCAAATTCCCCTTTTTGCTGCCCATGGCATTTATGATCCAGTAATACCAGTAGGGGCGGGACGTTCTACCCGCGAGGTGCTACAACAGGCCGGGCTAGTGGTTGAATATTATGAATTTCAAGGGGAGCATCAGATTATCTTACCTGAAATCCAATTTCTACGCCAATTTATCATTAAATCTTTGGCTAAAAACGATTAATTTAAATAGAGCAACTTAATAAACTTTTAGTATTTAGACAAAAAGGAAGATATTGAAAAAGATGAAACTTCTGATTGTAGGTGGGGGTGGCCGGGAACACGCGCTAGGCTGGGCTATAGGTCGTTCATCACGCCCTAGCCAATTGTGTTTTGCCCCCGGTAACGCTGGTACAGCCCAACTTGGCACAAACGTAAATATCGGGGCGGAGGATTTGGCGGCACTCTTGGCTCTGGCCTTAAAGGAGCAGCCTGAACTGGTGGTAGTTGGTCCAGAAGTACCCTTAGCGGCGGGTTTGGCCGATCAACTACGGGCCGCAGGTTTAAAAGTCTTTGGGCCGGGTGCTGCCGGGGCTAGATTAGAGGCCAGCAAGGTTTGGGCTAAAGAGTTTATGGCTCGCCACCAAATTCCCACCGCTCAGGAAGTTACTTTTGAAGAGTGCGATGCGGCTTTGAACTACCTTGAACAACAGGCTGGCCCCTACGTGATAAAGGCCGATGGTTTGGCAGCAGGTAAAGGTGTCTTGGTAACTAACGACCGCGCCGAAGCCCGCACTTTCATAAACGAGGTGATGCGCGACCAGATTTTTGGGCAGGCTGGAACCCTGCTGATTATCGAGGAGTTTTTGGAGGGGACGGAGGTCTCCGCCTTAGCCTTCTGCGACACTATTTCTGGGTCCATCGTGCCTTTAGAACCCGCCTGCGATTACAAACGGGCCTACGAAGGCGATGCCGGGCCGAACACTGGTGGCATGGGGGCTTATTCTCCACCTGCCCTGATGGATGAAGCGTTGCGTAACCGTATGATGCAGGAGGTTTTCGCGCCGACTTTGCGTGGTCTGATCGAAGAGGGGATTGATTATCGGGGAATCGTCTATGCTGGACTGATAATTACTGCCACCGGGCCAAAAGTGTTGGAATATAATTGCCGCTTCGGTGATCCTGAAACCCAATCGCTTTTACCACGCCTCAAGAGTGACCTCTTGGATTGGCTGGAGGCGGTGGCCGAGGGCCGCTTGAAAGAGATGGGCGACTTGGAATGGGATACCCGGCCTAGCGTGGGCGTGGTCTTGGCGGCAGGCGGCTATCCCGGTCCCTACCAAAAAGGGCTACCTGTTCAGGGCTTAGACGACTTTGAATCATCTACTACTGACCTCTTTCTGTTCCATGCTGGCACTAACTTAGCGGAAAATGGAGCAGTAGTTACCAATGGGGGGCGCATTTTTAACGTTATCGCAATGGATAGCTCTATAGCCGCTGCCCGTACACGGGTGTATAATAAACTGGATGAGGGGAAATTACGTTTTGAAGAGATGCGCTATCGCCGTGATATAGCGGCACGAGAAGTCAAGGGGGAAGTTTGAAAACTCTACAACTGCTCAAGCAAAATGATGATAAGCCGCACGAGGAGTGCGGCGTTTTTGGAATCATTGCACCGGGCCGGGCTGTGGCCCGCTACATCCATTACGGGTTATACGCCTTACAACATCGCGGTCAGGAGAGTGCTGGAATAGCGGCTTGGGATGGAAAGGACCTAAATATCCGCAAAGGTATGGGTTTGGTCTCGGATGTCTTTGATGACCTCAATCTCGAAAGCTTAAAGGGCGACCGGGGCGTGGGTCACGTGCGTTATAGCACCACTGGCAGTAGTTCCCGTAACAATGCCGGGCCGTTCGAGGCCGAAAATGGCTTGGGGCCGCTGGTGGTAGCTCACAATGGCAATGTGGTAAATGCCCCAGCCTTGCGAACCGAACTGCTTGAACTTGGTATCAAGCTACGTGGTTCGACCGATAGCGAGGTCATCAGCCACATCTTAGCCCTAGCACCAGGGTCAAACTGGCCTGAGCGGTTGCAGCGTGGTGCGTCCCGCTTGCGGGGAGCCTTTAGCCTAGCAATTCTAACCACCAAATATGTTTACGCGGTGCGTGATCCCTATGGAGTACGACCCCTCTGTATCGGTCAGTTAAATGACGGCGGTGGTTGGGTAGTGGCAAGTGAGACCTGCGCCCTAGATACGGTTGGGGCGGCTTACGAACGCGAGGTAGAGCCGGGTGAAATCGTGGAACTGAGCGAACAGGGGCCACGCACAGTCGGTCGCTTGCCGCACTGGAATACGCCTGACCATAAAAGTGCCCTTTGCGCTGCCGAACTCTTCTATATTGCCCGGCCTGATAGCCTAATCAATGACCGTTCGGTCTATCTTATTCGAGAAGAGTTGGGCAAGTGGTTGGCAAAGGAACATCCCGTAGAGGCCGATTTGGTGATTGGAGTACCCGATAGTGGTATACCAGCTGCCACGGGTTTTGCTCAGGTGAGTGGTATTCCCTACCGGGAAGGCATTATCAAAAACCGCTATATTGGGCGTACCTTTATTCAGCCTGACCAACAGATGCGCCGTCGTAGCGTACAATTGAAGCTTAACCCCTTGCGCCCCATCCTAGAGGGTAAGCGGGTGGTAGTGGTGGATGACTCGATTGTGCGTGGCACAACTACCAAAGGCATTGTGCATATGCTCCGCACCGTCGGTGGAGCTAGTGAAGTACACCTGCGAATTAGTGCGCCCTCCATTATGCACCCTTGTGTTTTAGGGGTGGATACTGGCACTTACGAGGAGCTAATTGCCAACCAATTGACGATAGAGCAGATTCGGGCCTACGTAGATGCTGACTCACTCGGCTATCTCTCGGTTAAAAATTTTGTGCAAGCCACCAGCCTTCCTAAAAATCGGCTTTGTTTGGCCTGTTTTAACGGTAGCTATCCGGTTGATTTTGAATATCAGCCCGGTGGAGCCAAATTAGCACTAGAACGCTAACCTTCAGAAAATTATTAGAATAGTAGAGGGCAGGTCTTAGACCTGCCACCGTAGCCTAAAGCAGGAGGAGAACGATGTCTATTAGAGATCTAAACCGTTTAGATACGTTGCCTGAGGAAGAGGAGGAAGATTACTATTATGATATGCACCCAACGAAGGAAGATCTAATGGGTGAAAGTGTAGCTCAACAAGATCTAATGAGTCATCTTATAAGCCTGTTAAAAGAGCTTTACCATATCGAAGGCTGGTTTGTGTCAGGTAATTTGAACATTTATCGAACGGCAGATAAGAAGGAATATCCCTTAGCCCCGGACGTAGCTCTTTTTAAGGGCGTGGTACTTTCAAGAGCGACGCGGGTACCGCTACGAAGTTGGAAGATGGTCTTGCCGGAACGCCCTGCTCCAACAGTAGTCTTTGAGATTTGCTCAAAGGAGACATGGAAAGATGATCTGAAAAAGAAGCCAGAGAAATACCGTCAAATGGGGGTGAAGGAATACTACGCCTATGACCCAAATATGCCCCAATATTGGTCAGATAGGCCAAATCGTTTGCGGGGCTGGCATTATCAGGCTGGTGAGCTAATAGAACTCAAGCTAGATGAGCGAGGCTGGCTATGGAGTAACGAACTCGATAGCTGGTTAGTTCCTGACGGTGAGTTTTTACAGCTTTACGATAGGGCTGGTCGTCGCCGCCTAACACTGACTGAGGCGGAACGTGCGGCGAAGGAGGCGGCTCTGATGTCCGGGGCGGCGGAACGCGCGGCCAAGGAGGCGGCATTGATGTCCGGGGCGGCGGAACGCGCGGCCAAGGAAAAGGCTTGGGCCAAATTGCGTGAGCTAAATATTGACCCTGAGAAATTATAATTTTCTGAATTGAGATACCAACTGGAAATTTATATAACCTAGTTTTCCGGTCGTTCTTAGAAAGGCCATGGTAGATGCAAGAACTACTTTCGACGATTGAAGAATGGCGCAAAGCAGGCGAAGAGATTGCCTTGGCTACGGTAGTGAAGACCATTGGCCCGGCTCCCCGGTTGGAAGGCGCAAAGATGGCCGTTACCAAAAGTGGCAAATTAGTTGGTTCGGTCAGTGGTGGTTGTGTCGAGGGGGCCGTCTTTGAGGAGGCGCAAAAGGTAATTAAAACCGGCAAACCTAAACTACTCAAGTATGGGATCAGTAAAGAGAGTGCGTGGGAGATTGGGTTAGCTTGCGGTGGTGGTATCGAGGTTTATGTCGCGCTCCTAGAACCTGCCACGATTAGCAACTTTAAGCTATAACTGATCTATAACCCCTCTAAGCGATAAAGCTGAACTTCACCCAATTCGGCTACCAACCGAAAACCGGGAGCCGTTTTTTTAGCAAAAAGCTCCGCCAACGAAGCCGGGGCATGGTTAGGCTGGAGTATAAAATAACGTGCGCCATAGCGTCGGGCCAATTCCAAGTTCACGGGCAAAGGCTCATTGGTGATAACAATCGCTGGACGGTGGTTGACATAATAGTAAGCTGGAACATCCGGGGCCATTACCAGTGCATCAGCAACACCATTCTCACTCAGCCAAGCACCGACCAACTTTAATTCGCTATAATCCCGGTTCCAACCATTCGCCAACCCAAAGGTAAAACTCACCGACATAATCAGGGCCGCCGCCAAGATCATCAAGCTATAAGTACGCCGCCGGGCCAAGCCAGCCTTGGGGCGAGAGATGGTACCCAGCCAAGCGATAAAACGATCCAACCCGGCCAAAATAACAAGGTAGAGAAAAGGTAATAGCCCACCCGACGAATGAAAAACACTGCCCCGTGTGCTTGGGAAAGTAAAAACCAAAGACATCGCCAAGTAAAGAGTCACTAGATAGATCGTAAAAGGTAAAAACTCGGCCTGAAGGCCCAGAAAAAGCGGCTTGATGTTGGAAGCAGAGGTGTCAGACTGAAAGTTCCGACTAAAAAAACCTAGCAGAAAGAGCGGAGCCATAAAGAAGAGTGTTCCGCGCCCTACCAGCAATAAATTCTGGAAGAGAGCGTCCAGTTTACTGCCTAGTAGTGGCCCGATTCCCCAAGTAGGAGAAAGATCAGTTTGGTTAAGATAATAGGGCAAGTCAAGCGGTTTGGTATAGCTGAAGAAGTCGTCGTACTCGCGCAGGAAGAGGGTTTTTAAGCCACCGCCGGGAAAAAGCTGTCCGGTATCGGTCAGGTTGCGACTCAACCAAGGTAGGAGGGTTAGGCCAAAAGTCAAGGCCATCAGACCAAGAGCCAGCCAATCCAAGCCACTTTCGCGCCGAAGGAGAAAACGGTTGACCAAGAAGGAGAGTAAAACCACTCCCAACAAGAATACGCCATCTACCCGCGTTAAATAGCTCAAGCCGATGCAAAGACCTGCTCCTGCCATCAGCCAGCGACCCCGCCGTTTTTCGGTAGGAGGAAGACGCAGTGCCTTGTAAGTAAAGAGCAGAGAAAACAGTGTAACTAAAGCAAAGGGGGCAAAGTTATCGGGGAGGCTAAAATAGGGGGCATAGATACCACAAAAAAGCATTAGCCCGGCACTCATCCAGCCGTAATATTCACCACGCGCTCCCCCTATAATATCCTTGGCTACATAATAGGTCAGTGGCACAAGTGCCGCCGAGATAAAGATATTGGGTAACTGAGAGACTAGAAACGAAGTATTACCTATAAGCAAATACGAGCAATAAATTAGGATAGAAGTAAAGGGCATCCAGTAGGTACTGCTAGGGTTGTTAAAAGGGCTGGTGGGCAAAGGACGAGCGAGATAGTTCCAGATATAATTCTCTCGAAAGCCTTGCCCTCGCCAAAGACTTTCGGCTACATTGCTATAGTAGTAGCCATCGGTATAGCCAGGTTGCTGAAAAAAGAGGCCACACCCCAGCCGAAAAAGTAACGCCACCCCAAAGAGAATCGCATAGGGATGGCAGTGGGCTAGATTTAGCAAAGGGCTGGAATCAGGCGGTTGGGTTGTTTGTTTCTTCACCACTTGCTCCCGCCATTAGCCTAATTTTCTTCCCAAGAGAAAGCTTCCAGCGGCAAGGGAGCCATTTGGGCGGCCATTTGTCCCAACAACCGGGCGATAGCCTTAGCGTGGGCCAAAAAATCATCCACGCGAACCCTGTTACCCCGGCTGGAGGCAGAATAACCTACACCTAACCCTACGACGGGTAAGTCTTGGAGGGCTTCTTTGAAGAAGATCATGGGCTCGGCCTCCGGAGAAAGCGGGATAACCAGTGGCGACAACTCGGAGGTTTGGGTGACACTCTCAATTACCAGCCTAGCAAAAGGATGAGTTGGAGAAGTACGGGCTGGTTTGAGGGGAAAACCGATAGGTAAGACCTCCACATCACCCAAATCCTTTTGCGTCAAATGTTCCCTGAGCAATTCCAGCACTTTGTTTGGTTCATGGTTGGGAACCAGCCGGAAATCCACTCTAGCACTGGCGGTAGCAGGCAGGGCAGTTTTGGAGCCGGGGCCAGTATAGCCCGCCTGAAAGCCTGAAATATTAGCCGTTGGGGTAAAGAACTCAGTCAGCAAAACCTGTGGGTCGCGTAACTCCATTAGATAATTCTCTAACCCAAATTCTTTGAGCCGTTCGGAAAGCCTAACCTTATGATCGCGCACACTACCCAGCAAAAGGCTAATATCTTCGTTTGGAATGGAGAGATCACTATCGGTTTCATCGCCAAAACCACTGATGCGAATCTCTTCCGTGTCACCTTTAATCGAATTTAAAGCCCAAGCAATGCGCCAAGCGGCGTTTGGCAGTACTCCAGCCAAGGTACTATCAGCCTCACGTGACAAAGCGTGGCTACGTAACTCTACCGTCAAAAGCCCTTTGCTGCCCAAGCTGATAATGGCCCGTCCATCGGGGGTATAACTGCCAGAGGGCCACAGACAAGCCTCCGCGCCTAGCTCAGCGGCATGTTCATTAAGCATATCGGCTAAATGAGGGTTAATCGTGCCTTCGGCACCTTCAATCAACCATTTAAGATTAATGGGCAATCCGCCACTACTAGCTATCAAGCTATCAAGGGCCAGCAAGCGGGCGGCAAAAGTACTGCCCGCTACGCCCCCTTGCCCAAGCAGATAGCCATGGCGTTTAGTCGCACTAGATTTCTTGCCCAGTGGCCCGGTATAGTGATTATAGAACAATAAGGTAGGTAGACCTGCTTTGTAAGGGGATTGGGCAAAGAGAGCCACGCTCCCGTCTGGTAGTCTCCAACGTTCCACCTTAAAGTTACGTGCTTCCAGCGCACCCTGTTCGGTCGTACCAGGGCAAACACACAACTCCCGCAACTCCTGAATAGATCGTCCCAGATTGTGTTTCAGGTAAACTTCGATTTGCTGATAATCGGGATTTAAGGGACCTGAATTTTCGACGGCACCATCGGACATAAAAAGTGTCCTCTCTAAGTACTTATTTTGGCTCAATGCTTCGTTATTTTTAGTTACGTTAAGTTTAACCGATTGGTCAACTGAGTGCAAGTGGTAAACTTACTTGACTTTAAGCAAGCCAACATAGATAATAAGACCCGGTGCTAATGTGCTAATTAATAGTCCCACCTGCTCGGCTTGCGTTAACAATACTTTGGTAGAGCGCATCCTAAGTTCATGATTAGTTAGTGGTGTTTACCAGTTAATAACCACGCGCCCAAAGGCGTGGGTCTATGGGAATCTGATAAAATCTAATATTTGAGTAAAAAGTTTAAGACAACAATAGCTTGTTAACTCATTTCCAAGGGAGAGTAGCGTTGACTAAACCGCTAGTCGCAATTGTAGGCCGACCAAATGTCGGCAAATCCACCTTCTTTAACCGGGTAGTAGGGCAAAAAGTAGCCATTGTGGAAGATATTCCAGGTACTACCCGCGACCGACTCTACGGAGATGCGGAATGGAATGGCCGCCATTTTACGTTGATTGATACCGGGGGTCTGGAATTTGAACTTACCAAAGAAGAAGAGGCTGAAACAGACGAGATCATACGTCAAACCCGCAACCAGGCTCAAGCCGCTATCGAAGAAGCCGATGTAATCGTTTTTATGGTAGATGCCAAGACCGGACTGACCGCCAGCGATCAGGAAATTGCCGATGTTTTGCGCCGTACCAAAAAACCAGTCATTCTAGCCGCAAACCGGGCCGACAGCGAGGAACGCCGCCAAAATTCAGTTGAATTTTATGAATTGGGCGTAGGCGAACCCATTCCGGTCTCCTCCTACCATGGCACCAACACGGGGGATTTGCTAGATGCTATCACCAACCAACTGCCGGATGAAGCGAACGATGAAGAAGTTAAGAGCATTCGCATTGCCATCATCGGACGACCTAACGTGGGCAAGAGCCGCTTGCTCAATTCGATCCTAGGGCAAGAGCGGGTGATTGTTTCCGATATACCTGGCACTACACGGGATGCAATTGATACCGAGATTGTTATAAACGAGCAGCAAATTACCATCATTGATACTGCCGGTATCCGAAGGCGGGGCCATATTGAGCAAGGCATTGAAAAATATAGCGTAATGCGAACCCTACGGGCGATCAACCGCTCAACGGTGGTATTACTAGTGATTGATGCCAGTGAGGGTATTACCGCCCAAGATGCCCATATTGCAGGCTACGCCCTCGATGCGGTTAAAGGCATTGTACTGGTGGTAAACAAATGGGACAAAATCGAAAAAGACAGCACCACCATGCAAGATTATACGGCCAAAATACGGCAAGAACTCGAATTTTTGAGTTGGGTTCCAATGGTCTTTACCTCGGCTAAATTTGGACAGCGCGTAAACAAGGTGCTAGACTTAGCTTTGCAAGTAGCCGAAGAACGCCGCAAGCGCGTTCCTACCGCAACACTCAATAAATTAATCCGGGAAGCCGTAGATGAACACGCCCCACCCACCAAACCGGGCAAGTGGCTTAAAGTCCTTTACGCTACCCAAGCGGATATTGACCCGCCCACTTTCGTCTTCTCTGTCAATGATGTCAAGCAGGTACACTTCTCTTATGAGCGTTACCTTGAAAATAAATTGCGTCAGAGTTTTGGGTTTGAAGGAACCCCTATCCGCCTGGTTTTCCGGGGCCGCGACGAGGAGTAAACAATGGACTGGCTAACCCTGTTTGGACTGGCTTTTCTAAGCTATTTCATCGGAGCTTTTCCCACTGGCGTAGTGTTGGGGAAACTCTTCAAGGGTGTAGATCTGCGTCAGCACGGTAGTGGGAAAACCGGGGCGACCAACTCTTTGAGAACCTTGGGCTGGCAGATTTCGCTGTTGGTTTTTTTGATAGATATGGGAAAAGGTGCGGTCTCGGTATGGCTGGCCCAACTCCTCTTCGCCCCGGAGTACCAACCTTGGGCAGTTCTTGTTACGGCAGTACTTTGTATGTTGGGCCACGACTATTCAATTTTTATAGGCTTTTCCGGGGGGCGTGGTGCGGCCTCCGGTTTAGGCGAACTGTTGGCTGTTTCACCACTGGCAGTACTCTTTATCACCCTTTTCGGCCTTCCCGCGCTCTTGATTACTCGCTATGTTTCATTGGCTTCGATTTTAGGTAGTGCCTTAGCCCCAGTTGGCATATTATTTGCCTCTTATATTACGGGCCTAGACTGGCGTTATCTCTTTTTCGCGGCTGCCGCTGGCGGCATGATTATTATCAAACACGCCGATAATATCCAACGTTTACTGAACGGAACCGAGCGCAAGCTAGGTCAGAAAGCTGGCACTTCTAATAGTAAACCTGCCCCTTCTAACTCTAAAGAAAAACAAAGTGCTACAAAGTAACTCAAAGTCGTTCGCGCTTTGTGGTATAATTGACGACGTAGTTTATTAAAGAATTTATAAGTAAACCTGTCACAAAAGGTTGGATGCAAGTATGCCCGGCGAGGAAGAACGTTCCCAAATATTTGAAGGGGAGGATTGTCGGTTACGTCACTCAACTAACCGAGAACGAAGTAGTCCAGCATTTGAAGAGGCTAGGGTACACAATGAACGGGCCAAAAAATTTTACGAATCAAATCAACTCGAAAAAGCTGAAACCGAAGTACGTCAAGCTCTAATTTTAGCCCCTGATTGGTCTGCTCTCCACGATAATCTTGGTACGATTTGTTCGGAACAGGGTAAATATGGTGAGGCCCTAATCCACTATGCTCAGGCTCTCAAGCTTGACCCTGAAAGTCCTACCGTCCTTTACAACCTTGGCTATTTTCTACTCCAAAACGGCTTGGAGGTGGCCCATAGCTTCTTGGAAAAGACCCTCGAACGGGATGCCAATTATCCCGATGCTCACCGCGCCCTAGGGGAAGTCTTTATGGAACGCGGCGAAAATCGCAAGGCCATTGCCTCCTTTGTCCGTGCTATCGAACAAAATCCCGCAGATACCCGCACCCGCTTCCGTCTCTCCGATATGTTCTGGGAACAGGGCGATTATCACGAGTCGGCTCAACAACTCTATGCCATTACCAAAATTGACCCTACCGACGCAGTAGCCTGGCATAACCTCGCCCTAACCGCACTAATACTGGATGACAGAGAACGTGCTGAAAAGAACTTACTCCATGCCCTTGAACTCGATCCAGATTATGTTTTGGCCCACTATCATCTAGCCTGCTACTATGCTGAAGGCTACCGTACCGAAGAGGCTTTGCACCACCTCAATATTGCTGCCACCTTAGAGCGCGAAAACGTTCGGGAGTGGGCCTTAGACGATAACAAACTCGATCACCTCCGCCATAACCCACGCTTTGAACAAATTATTGAAATTGGGGATTAAACCTGAGCTTTTTTCTGCAAATATGCTATGTTTAGCTCACTTTCAATAAAATTGATTTGCGGTATATAGTCGGCCTCAAACCGCTCGATCTGTGTCGGGCCAAGTAGCAGAAGTTGCTCTAATGCCCGATTGGTGGCGATGAGTAGCCCTGCCAAGTCTAGGCCGAAATAAATCGGCGTAAAGGGGCGTAAGTAGTTCATGCCTCTTTGCAAAAGAGCAGTGGCACCTTGATAATTTTTCCGTTGTAGGGCGTGGTAAAATCCCACGCCTAGTTGTAAAATACCTTGGTAGAGGCGACGAACTTCGCCCGGTTCTTCGCTCCAGATTTTTTCGAGGGTTTCATGACATTCAAAGAACTTATGCCGATTAAATTGCTCGATGGCCTGAAACAAAGCGGGCGGCGGCTCTTTGAGACCTCTTTGCCTAGCTAGATCTGAGACGGCGGGGTGATCCATCATGGTTATCTTTATCTTCTTTTGATTTGCTCTGTCCAGTTAGTTGTTCAAACAAAGCGCGGGCAAAAGTGGCTACTTCGCTTGGGCCTTTGCGCCCACTGGCATAATACAACTGCGCCACTTTACCTACCGTTAGAGTTGCCAGATAAGCTATCGCTCCTTTTGGAAAGGTTGCCAACAAAGGTGGAAGTTTTTCGGTAAGAGTACGCGAAAGGCCGCGCCAAATAAAAGCACCCGCCACAATGGGAGCCAACTCCAAGTAAAGTTCCACCCAACCATTGCGCTTCTGACCGTAGACACTGGCTAGGCGGTGGCTTAGCTCAAACTGATTTTTGGTAAGAGCTACAAAATCGGCTCCACCACCAAAAAAGTCGCCGACGAAGGGTAAGCCGCTAGTCAGATTTGCCATCAATACCAATTCGGTATTAGAGCGAGCCGTACTATTAATAAAGTGATTTGCCACCGAATTGCGGAAGACCGGGGCTCGTTTTGCTAGAGCCAATTCGCGGCCTTCTAATCGCCGGACTATTATGGGCAAGAGTTCACGTTCAAGACTACCTAGGGTTAAGCGGCTTAGACGTACCACATGTAGTTTACCGTTCGACTCGCTTTCCAGTTCCGCTAGTTCCGCTTCCCAGATAGGTTGAGTTTCGGAGAGGGTACTGGTAAAGGAAGCCCCGTCGGCACCCGCCCCGGTAGGTATTGTAGGTTCGGTGCCATTGCCCACTACTAGACGTAGAAGGTTGAACGCTTGCAACCGTTGGCCCAAATTGCCACCCACTCTTGGCTCGGATGGTTCGTCTTTTTGACGCGGTATTACCGTCACAATGATGGAGACATTCGGGCTAGTAGCGACTTCTTGTAGCCACTGGCGTTTCTCCCTTGAAATACGCTCCTTTTGGTAGAGCGAATAGAGCAGCAAGCCGCCAGTCTCACTATCGGCAGTAGGTTGTTCATTGGTCTCCACTAGCCGAAAAGGGTTAGCAGTCCAAAGACTCTCCATCGGACGTGAAAGAGCCTTGTGTAAGCGGTCACGTGCTTCTAGGCTATTGCCACCTAATGCAATCGTTACCTCGCGGTTTACTTCTTCTTCGATCTCTTGGTAACTGCGGTCGCGCACCAATTCAAACAAATTACTTAATATTCCCATAACGGCTCCTTCTCCTTGCCCTCTAAACGCTTTGCTTATACTCAAAAAACACAGGTCAATTCCCTGAGTTAGGTATCCAAGTTTGGCTGAGCTTTTCTGGTTCAAATTTCTAATAGTTCTATAATACAACATCTGCTTACTACTGTAAAAAATATCGCTAACTAACCTTACTTGATCTAATGACGAACTTCTCAATAAGCCAAAATGCTTATTCAGCGCAGGCCATTCTATGTTAAGCTATAGCATAATTAAAGGAGATTCAATGCTATTTCAAAGACATTTACCACTTGATTATACTGACGAGTTTTCCAGTTCTAAAGCTACAGGCAAATATTACAGATCAGCTAAAGTAGCCGAGTTGCTCAAACCAACTCCTCGTGCCGAATCGCAGCCATTACAATTTACTCCTGCCGATTTACTGGTCTTTTTTTGTATTTGTATCTGGGCCATTAATGTACCTTTGGTCAAGCTATTAATGGATAGTCTTGCTCCGCTGGAAATAACTATGGCTCGATATACTATAGGTGTCATCTTTTTCATTGCTCTTACCTTACTTCGGGAAAAGACCCTGCGGGTACAATGGAGGCATCTACCGCTTTTCATTTTGGCGGCACTACTTGGGATTACGCTCAATCAAATTTGCTTTGTGTATGCAATAAATAATACAACCTCGTCGGAGGTTTCGCTGCTGATGGCTTCTACGCCTACCTTTACCACTTTGCTGGCCGCACTGATTGGGCAAGAGCGTATCCGGTCAAATTACTGGATCAGCTTACCTTTGGCAATAGCCGGGGTAGTCTTGATTGTGCTAACTGCGCCTAGTAGTCACCTAGGAGGTAACTTGTTGGGGGATAGTCTAGCACTAGCAACAGCCGCTAGTTGGGCCGCTTACACTGTCGCAATTCGTCCGTTGTTGAGCCATTATTCGATAGCTTGTATCAGTAGTTATGTGCTGGCTATTGGGCTCTTCGCTTTGCTACCCTTTGGGCTACCACAGTTAAAGATGGAGCATTTTACTTCCCTAGCCCCTAATCTCTGGCTGACGCTAGGCTATTGCACTTTTGGGGCGTTGGTATTAACCAATTTCCTTTGGTACGGTGGAGTCAAGCACTTGGGCGCACCACGCACAGCCTTCTACTCCTACCTACAACCGTTTGGTGGTGTACTTGCGGCCTGTTATATTTTGGGCGAAGTGTTAATTCCTTGGCAAATCTTGGGCGGGCTGTTAGTAATTGTGAGCATGATTCTTTATCGCTCTAACATTCCTAAACTTCTGCGGAATTTTTCGAAGGGACAAAAACCTTAGCGGTTTTACTTGCTCAATTGGTACATTTTGCGTTAAAATAGGGCTATGATATGCTCATTTTGCAAAATATTTCGGTCAATTCCGATTATACTAATGCTTGGGTTATTACTGGTGGCTTGCAGTGATAGTTTGAATGGAACCACACCTACTCCATCATTAATAAGACTACCCAACGAGATAACTATCTGGAGTTGGGGGGTCGGATTGAAAGGTTTGAAGGCCAACCTTCCTAGCTTTAACCAAGCTCACCCAACTATAAAAGTAACGCTGACCGAAGTAAGCCCACCCGAGCTTTATGCGAAGTTGGAGGCGGGTCTCCGGGCTGGTGGGGTAGGTTTACCCGATGTAGTACAGGTAGAGACCGAACGTTTAGATTTTTTCATCAATAAATTTCCAGAAGGGTTTGCGGACCTGCGAAGTTGGGCCAGCAAATACGAAGGCGCGTTCGATGCTTTAAAATGGTTCACCGTCCATAGGGATGGGCGCATCCGGGCGTTGCCTTGGGATTCAAGTCCCGTGGGCCTCTACTATCGGGCCGACCTATTTCAGAGGGCCGGGATTGATGCTTCCACCATTACCACTTGGGACGAATATCTCAAAGCCGGGCAACGCCTACAAGCCTTCGACCCAAAGTTGAAATTGCTGGCCTTCTATCCCAATGACGATAGCCTCCTCCAAGTACTGATGAACCAACAGGAAGCCTCTTATTTTACGCTGGATGGTAAGATTAACCTAATTTCACCCGAAGTAGTACACGCCCTAACCCTAATCAAGCAGATGTATACCGCAGGATTACTCGTAACGGTTTCTGACAGCACTAAAATAATTCCGGCCTTACAAGCAGGAGAAGCTGCCAGCTATGTAGCTGGGCCAAGCTGGGCCACTCTTCTACAAGAGAAGGTACCCGAAATGACCGGGAAGTGGGATATTATGCCACTGCCAGCCCTATTGGAAGGCGGGGAGCGACACGCCAGCTTAGGTGGTTCGGTGCTGGCAGCATTACGTACAGGCAAGAATCAAGAATCGGCCGCTGCTTTTATGGAATATTGCTTGGCTAATAAGGAGAGCCAGAACCTTATGCTCAAGCAAGTCGGGCTGTTACCCAGTTTTCTTCCGGCCTACGAAGATCCCTTTTACAGCACCCCCCAACCTTTCTTTAACAATAAACCCCTCTGGCAGTTTTTCGGGAAGGAGGTAAGCCACTTAAAGCTAGTCAACTACACCACAGATTTTGAATTGGCCTCGGATGCGGCAACTAAGGCCCAGTTATTAGCCTTGCTCTGGCTTGATCCCTTTGAGGCTCTTGAAAAAAAAGCCAATGCTCTCAAAGATTTAACATCCCGCGAGGTTTTCAAGCCAGAACTAAGAACAATACCTTTCAAATAAGGCTCTGTAGGAGGGATTTCTAATCCCGAAGTTCTAATCCCGAAGTTCTAATCCCGAAGTTCTAATCCCGAA
>JACAUC010000082.1 GCA_013390945.1 Candidatus Chloroheliaceae bacterium | reverse complement strand
CGGGACCACCACGATTCGGGCCACCACCACCGGGACCACCACGATTCGGGCCACCACCACCGGGACCACCACGATTCGGGCCACCGCCACCGGGACCACCCCCCCGTACAGGTTCTACCTCGCCATCGCGCTCTTCATCCTCGGTTGTAAAATTATTTCTTCCGGCCATCTATAAAATCCTCCTCTGAGTAAATTTTTCTAAAAACATCTATTCCACTTCAATCGCGCTCCTTTCAGGCAGGGTATCGCCAAAAGTTTTAAGCCGCGCTCTTGTTTCAGGATCTAGGGTTATTTTTAAGGCTCTATCCAACCCCTTCTTAGTCAGACCACTTTCCCAGCAATCCCGCACCCGGCAAAGATAGGCACCTCGCCCACTTTTCTTTCCAGTTTCATCTATTTCTACCTGACCTTCGGGTGTTCGTACCAAGCGTAGCAAGCCACGCTTAGCCTCGGTCGCGCGGCAGGCAATACAAGTACGTTGCGGAACGTGTTTAGGGCGTGGGCCTTTCTTGCCTGAAACCTGTTTTTGATTAGCAGTCACCAGAGCGGCACTGGTGGTTAACCCTGATTTAGTTTTGGTTGCTTGCTTTGCCATTTTCCACTAATCCGCTTTCAGTCAGGTATCGGGTATTAGCTATCTGACCTCCCGATACCTGGCCTCACTTATTCATCCCACAAGAAGCTATCAATCAGGTCTTCACCGTCATAAACATCCAAGTGACCAGAAATAAGTTGTAATTCCACCGTTTGTCCTGCATATTGTTCTGGCAAGGGTCCATAAGTCTGGTTGCGGAAGACTATCATGCGATCCTTACGTACTTTACGATTCTCCCGCTCCTGCGGTGCATCATTAATAGAACCAACTAATTCCTCGCTACCGTTATAGTCGTCGGCACGGAACGAACGAATTAGCTCATCACCCCATAGCACCAACAAACGCTTACCATTGTCTTGCAAACTAATGGTCTGATTTGCCAAATGTGGCGGTAAGGGTCCGAGGGTTATACCGTTATAAGTAAAGGTGCCATCTGGGCGTACTTTACGATAAAGACCTTCGGGTTGTTCTGCTGGCTCCTTTGTTTCGTCGAGGTCGTCAAAGTTGAGACCCGCCGCCCGAGCGGCTTTAGCAAACGAAGTATTGAGGGAAGACTCGCGCTCCTCCTGCCGACTAAGGGCTGCCCGTGCTAAGCGGGTAAAGGCATCCTCATCCACATTGCGGTTTCCCGCATTGATCGCAGCAGCTACGACGGCCCCGGCGGTCACAGGCTTAATGTCTATGCGCCAACCAGTCAACTTGGCGGCAAGTCGGGCATTTTGGCCTTCTTTGCCAATCGCTAGTGAAAGCTGGTTCTGAGGTACCAAAACCAGCGCACTCTTTTCCAAATCGTCGAGGTCTACTCTCACAACTTGAGCCGGACTAAGGGCATTGGCAATATATTTTGCCATATCGCTATCCCAAGGCAACACGTCAATTTTCTCGCCATAGAGTTCATTGACAATGTTTTGGATACGCACCCCCCGCATTCCAACACAAGAACCAACCGGATCAACCCCCTCTTGGCGGGCAGTCACCGCTACTTTTGAGCGGAGGCCCGGTTCACGGGCAATGGATTTAATTTCCACCGTCCCGTTAAAGATTTCAGGCACTTCAATTTCAAAGAGACGGCGCAAGAGATTGCGATGGGTACGCGAAACAATCAGTTGTGGCCCCCGGTGGCTCTTTTGTACTTCCACTAGAAAGACCTTTATTTTCTGACCGGGGCGATAGCGTTCAGTATTCACCTGCTCCGGTGGAGGCATCAAAGCTTCGGCCTTTGGTTCCAATTCAATCGTAATGCCTTTAGGGTCAAGCCGTTGAATGGTACCATTGATAATATCGCCTTCTCTATCCATGAATTGTTCATAAACATGGTCGCGTTCTTTTTCGCGGAACCCTTGTAGTAAGACTTGCTTGAAAGTTTGAGCCGCAATGCGTCCAAAATCACGCGAGCCTTTTACATCCTCTTCTTCATAAACATCGCCTACCTTAAAACGTGAACTGAGACGACGGACATCCTCAATGCTTATTTCAATCTCATCATCTTCAACCTCTTCTACCACTGTACGCATCACAAAAACCTTTACTTCACCGGTGCTTAAATCTACGCGCACATTTTGGTTAGCGGCGGCAGTATTACTACGACGATAGGCTGCCTTGAGCGCACTTTCCAGCACCTCCATAATGGTCTCTTTACTTAGCCCACGCTCGGCGGCGATTTGGGCGATAGCCGCACGAAAATCGCTTTTCATTTCAAGTACCTCCTAAAGTACCTCCGACCGTCTTCTCTAGCTTGTCGCTCTTTAATGCTCATATAATAAATTTTAAAAGCTCACTATTCTTGAATAAAAACCTTCAGACGATAAAGACGGCCCATGCCTGAATAACAGGGTGGGCCTAGTCAAAAGAGTGCAATCAATTTCGGTTGCTAAAACGCGCTAACGCAACAACAACGCGCTTGGCTCACTGGACAACTCCTCTGAAGGATCAACTTCAACTAAGGGCTTTCCCAAACCCCCTTACAATAAGAAAAGTGGGGTTAAAAAGCCCACTTCCCAAAGGGAACCTCATTTACACTTATATTATAACATTCTAAATACTATTACGCAATAGTTTAGTGGGAATGTCTCAGGCGGTTGTAAAAGCCCAGCGATAGCCTAACTAACGTTTCTGCGCCATCGAATTTGCCACAATCTTAGGCAAAACGCTTGACAACTACTCCCATGGGTAGTACACTAGAACTATGAAAACCCGCTAGAACGGGTTGGTTTTTCACTTGATTTCACTTTAACTGACACCGCTCATGCTACGGCATATTTGACCGTTGGCTTGCTCCTTGCTTTCCTGTTTAGGTTTCTCGCCACTGTGCCTCGTGTTAATATAATTTTTTAGAAACGAGGTCACTGATTCTATGCCTACCCTAAAACTAAGACTCTCACGTAAAAGGCAAGTGTATAATGCAGAGGCGGCCCTAGGTGATGCGCCAATACAAGCGGGGATTTATGCCGTATGGCTGACTTGGATTGCGATTGGTGTTATTGTGGTAACTCTCCTGTCAGTCTTTACTGTTTTTAGCGGTGATAAGGCCATGACAGCCGCACTTGCTAGAGCCGATCACAGCTCTACCAATCCCGCTTCGGAACAGGCGCGGTTAGCTATCGTCAAAGAGGGGCAAGCTCTTTTTACGGCCAACTGCCAACTCTGTCACCAGAGTGGGGGTTATCAAGCAACTGGTATTGGGCCACGTCTTGACCGAAGTGCCAATTCCAAAGATATGAGTTATATCTTTCGTATAGTACGCTGGGGTTTTAATCCAATGCCAGCTTTCTCTACCACTACGCTGGATGATCAAAAGTTGTATAAAATAACAGTCTACTTGGAATTTATTCACGCCAATCCACAATCGGCCTTACCAAAGTAGAATTTCAAGGGAAAATCGTGCGACTGAGTTTTTTCGTTTCGGTCGCACCAACTATTAATCCACACATATATCGTCGGGTTGAAATGAAAAAGTTGGTATCATCTCAATATCAATAGGTAGGAGCCTCATTGTGGGCGTATGCAATACACCCCTACCACGAGTTATTGAGATGATACCAATTTACTTAGCTCCTCTCTGCCAGAAAACGGTAATCTTATTGAGGGTAACGGTTGGAAATAGCGGCGATGGCATATTTAGCTATCTTTGAAACTGAACCAACACGGGTCAGACCGTTATCCTCGGTTGCCATTTGTAAGACCTGCAAAGACTCACGATCCCCAGCATTAGCCAGTACAAGACAAGCGTTATAACGAACCGTAGGTTCAGGATCATAAAGTAGTTCGGTCATACGACGGGCCGAGGTACTACTCATCAGACTTAACACATCTACCGCAACTTGACGCTCTTCTGGGCTGGGCTGACGCATACCAAGCAGGGCCAACTCCAAGAGCCACTCTTTACGCGCAGTTGGAGGAAGAGTAGCCAAGCGTTGTATCTCCTGACGCATAGGCTTTGGCATAGAACGTTTAGTATCGCCTAGCAAAACATCCTTAAAAACAAAATCAGAGACCACTATATCGCATATATCTTGGCCGGGCTTTACTATTATCTTGTCCTTTAACAAATCCTCTCCCAGACTAGCCATAAGTGCCAAAATGTCCAAAGGGTTTACGGGGCCAGAGTCTTCTTCCAGCGGCACACTCCTCGTTGTCGGACTAAGGAGAGTGGAACTAGGAGGGGGCGTAATCGGAGCAACGATTGGTGTAACAACGGGCGGCGTAATGGTTGGTATAACAACAGTCGGATTATTAATCATAGGTTTAATGAAACCGGGGCTAGTCGGAGCAACAACGGGCGGAGGAGCCTGCCCAATAATAGCCCCAGATACTAAATTCAAACCCAAACTTTCCAAATCGCCCCGCAATTGCTCAAACTCGGCCTCCTTGACTAACACAATAGTGGGCGTGGCTCGATTAGCTAAAGCCAACTGGAACCTAGGTACACTAAAAATATCATCCAGAATGGCCGAGGAAGAAGCCTGTAGTGCTATAACCCGCTCAGTTTTCAAGGCAGTCTCGCCGTAGTAACCGGTCCACCCCTTCAGGGCCAGTAACGTTTCGGTGGAAATAATCTCTTTCACCGACAGCCAGTGTCTCAGGGTGCTAGAAATTTGGCTATAATCTTGACCGAAAGTACGCCCCCGCTTTATGGAGGCAGCACTTAGTTTAAAAACAGCCTTCTGACTGGCCTCATCCCAGCTTTCTAAATCGGCAAACTGACCCAAACGGTAAAAGAGATAGGGCAGGGAGCGTTTAACTTGAATAGTATAAGAACTACCAAAAGTGAGGACTCCTTTATCCAAAGCCCCCGTATTCAAAACCGACGGCGGTTTTTTATGTTGATTGCGCTGCCAATTACCCAAAGCCTGAATAAAGGCTTCGGCTTTGTCGGAGGCTACTAGGGCAATGGTTGGGCTATAGCGCCGAACAATTTGGGAGGCCAAATTCGAGTCGACCATAAGTTGATCCAGCAGAGCAGGGTCAGCCACTTCTAGGAGAGTAGCATCTTGCCGTACCACCAGTCGCCCAAACTCGCTATCCCAACCACGCACACTGGCCTCGATGTTTTGGGCCACCGGCACTCGGCTATGTTCGTTTAAGACCGAGAGAATAGTAGTAGCATCCAACCCACCTCTAAAACCACGCAAAATGGTCTCTTTATTAATCCGATACATAGCCACATCGCCCATACTAACCTGATTGGCAAAGCGGTCTATGAGCCGCAGCAAGGCTAGATTCTGAAGTGGAGCCAGCACCATTATGTCGAAGTTGGGCTGCACTAGCAAGGGCCGGGCTAATTCGGGAGCCGTATTAGCCAATTCACGAAGTTGGTTGGCAAGAGCCTGCTCTTCGGCGGTAGTCTTGCCGCTCAAGACCGAAATGCCCAGCGCAGTAAACCGAAAAGCCACTGGACGCTGCTGCTGATTTAGTCCCAATTCAATAATACCCAACCAGTTAAGAGGCTCGCTCAAGACCTCTGCGACCCATTCCCCTTCCACATAATCCCAATCAGAATCTAGACTAAGAGCCTGAATGCTGTCCCGGCTATAAGGATCTAGGTTGCTCTTACCCTTACCCACTGATTTGATCTTGCTAGTAAAACCGCTATAGTAACTGACTCCGAAATAGCCCGGCCCATAAGAGTAAGAGTTACCGAAAGGGGTTTGAACTTTGGTGCGTGGGATAAGAAATTCAAAGTTGCGTTGTTTTATCAAATTTGTTAGAGAATTAAAATCGAACCAAGCCTGCTCCTTCTCGGAAAGTTCACCCCGATTATAGGTCTCTTGGAAAAGCTTTAGCACTAACTCACGGGCTTTGATAGCCTGGCTTAGATGTGGAACACTACCACTCTCTGGAGAGCTATTGAGAATAGTCAGGGTAGGAATACGCAGAAAGTCATTAAAGCGGGAATTAACCCAAGCTTTTACCAGTTGACGCGCTTGTTCGTAGCGGGGCAAGGTATAAAAAGTGCTGGCCTGCTGTTGGTCAACCACCGCGCGGTCTTCGCTGTTCGATTTCGCCAAACCCATAGCGATCATAGTACACCAGATAAAACTAAGCCACCCCAATTCGCTTAACTTAGTAACTTGGGTCGGGGAGGTACTCTCCTTAACGGTCATTTGCTCGTTTAGTTTCACAAAGTCGCGCTTACCAATGTCGCCCGATTGCAAGATTTTAACCTTGTTTAGTTCTAGGTAGCGGCTAAAAGCAAAAATATCGGCCAACAACGCCTCAAAACGGGCGGGTTGTTGCAATTGAGGTGGCTCATTGCCCGTGTAGACTTGTAACTTGGCAGGTTGCAATAAAGCTTCCAACGTAGCATCAATCGTCAGCAGGTCGGTAATCTGGGAGGGTGACCACAATACTATATTACCACCCCAAAAGCCAGGCTCTTCTAATTCGTGTTTAGTATTGCCCTCGAACCGCAAGTAGTCGCCATCAAGATTAGCATAAAACGCCAAAGCACCGCCCATCACCTCACGCAAAGCAGGCGTAAAAACATCTCTTGGAGTATAGGAATTAACCTGCTGCCGTAAAGTCTGGAGATTCATAATTCCGCCCTGTTGCTTGAGGCGGGCCAGAAGTTCTCGTCCGCCCGGACCAAGTTGTGACAGGGCAAACTTGATATACTTCTCCTCATAAAAGTGTTGGGCCAGCGTTTTGATGGCAACGGGCTTTTTATTGGTAATAGGAAGATTACGTAATCGCACCATCTTTTGTAGTGCCGCCGACGTATACTGGTCGAAGATACCCTCCAGTAAACGCTGATTCATTTTTTCAGAGGTTCGGCCTATGATATTATCGGGAGACGAACTAGTCAAGGCTATACCTGCTCCTAATTCTAGGTTAATGGCAATACCCTATAAATAAGGTTTAAACCGTCTGCTACTTTAATTGGTTAAAATTCTAGGCTCATAGCCACGCTTAGTCAAGAGTTTAACTAAATCTTCCCGGCGTTCATGGTCAATCATTAGAACGGTATCGCCAAGCCGTCGCACCACAAAATTTTTAAGATCGGTAGATTGTAAAACCTCTTCCATTACCTGAGCATTAGCAAACTCAATCAGGGCTACCTGCCGATGAAGAATTGGAGTACCCTGTTTACCCACCGCCATTCCAAGCAGGGTAGGGCTACTATTGACCTGAGCCAAAAGCTCATCAGGCGGTAATGCCTTGTAATCTTTGGACTTACTTGTTCTGGGTGAAACCATTTGAATTACCTCAGAAGGTATTTAAGATAACCTGTTTTTTAGTAAATAACAACAAATATTAAGGTTTGCTAACCTTAGACAGCTTGTAGCAAATAGAAAATTTTGCGTATCTTAGCATGTTTGAGCCTGATAAGCAACTTCAAATAGCTTTTTTCCAAGGTGAGGAGACTACCCTAGACTTTGTGGAAGAGACCGCCACTAATGCACCTTCTATTTGGCAGGAGAGTGGCTTTGTTCGGAGGCTTAATTTAGACCTTGATAATTCCAATGATATTAAAAAAATACGAAAAAGAGCCTTTTCCAGTGACGAATCAGGTTTAGTTTTTGTACAGTGTGATATAATAAATTCAATCCAAACACATCAGCCTTGTACATTCCAACCTGAGAGGATGTTTAGCAAAGGGATTCTTTGGACTATAGTAGCTAGGGACAAAGATAACATGAGTGATTTCGTAGAACGCTACAGGTTAGGTCAACCTACCCAGCAAGGCACGATAGGACAGGCTTTTACCGCCATAGATTTACACCATAATCGGCCGGTTATAATTAAACATCTTAACTGCTCCAATAAAGAGGCCGCCGCTGCTGCACTTCAAGAGTGGGCACGTCTTTTACCTGTCCGACATCCCGTGCTGATTCAGGTTTTTGAAACTGACCTAAATGAGCTTAATTTCTATATGGCCCTAGAATATGTGGAGGGGCGTAGCTTGCGCCGTCTGATCTCTTCACTCCTAGAGATAACCGGAATAGAAGAAGGAATGAACCGCATCCTCTGGTCAGCCCGCGCGGTGTTGGAGGGCTTGCGTACCCTACATACCGCCGGAGTAGCCCACGGCGACCTCTGCCCTGAAAATATCTGGCTGGGTGAGCGCGTAACCCTGCTGGATAGCGGATTGGCTCGCTTGGCTCGCTTAGCAAATACTCCAGATGACCCACGTGTGAGAAGTGCCCTCAATGCGATCCCCATCGGTACTCCTGCTTATCGCGCCCCCGAACTGGCTCTAGGAAAGATGCCCACCCCGGCCAGTGATATGTATTCATTAGGCTTAGTAATCTATGAAAGCCTCACCCGCCATTTACCCGGCCCCAAAGGGTCAGAATTACCCGAAGCTTTGACCGAAAACGTACTACTAACCCAATTATTAACCAGTTTGCTGGCTTTCCAGCCCAACCAACGCCCTAATGTATCGGCTACCCTTAACGTTATAGAAAAACTGCTACATAACCCGTCTAACTTGGCACGGAGTATGTCGCGAACGAGAACAGAACAGAACTTGGATAGGCTTGCCGTAGAAGAAGCGGAGGTTTATCAAGCACGAGCGGCTTTGCTCTTGGAAACCCATCCCGCCCAACGGGCTAGGTTACGTCGGGCGGTGGCCGCTTATTTTGCCCAGCGAATGAACCATAATGAAGCACTAGAGGAATGTCAGGCCGGGTATAATGATGCCTCTAACATTACTAATGCACTAGAAAGGGCGCGGTCTATAGTTAATCTAACTTCAGTTGAAATGCAAGTCTATTTAAATATGGCCCACTTTGAGAAAGCCATCAGCCGTGGAGACCAAGCCTTGCAATTGCTGGAAAGAGCCGGACTAGACGAAGAGAAGAGTCGGGAAGCCGCCAAAATCTACCTCAAACTAGCGCGAGCCTATTATCGGCTGGGCAAACAGTCCGAACTACTGCGGGCCTTGGAACGAGCGCGGACTATTGCTCAGGCAACAGGCTATAAGGCGGGCTTGGCCGAAGCCGATGCCGTGGAGGCGATGAATCAGGGCTGGACGAAGGGACTCTTGGAAGAAGGAATTACACTGGCCGAGCGTTGCTTGCAAACCGCCCAAGAGCTTAAAATAGAATGGTTACAATCCGAAGCACACCGGATTCTTGGCGGCTGTTACCAACACAAAAACGATCTAGCCAATGCCAGCAAACACTATAGCAAAGCACTGGAAGTAGCCGAACGAGTTCAATTACCCGACTTGAAGGCTTCCGCACTCTATAATTTGGGTTTAATCTGTGAAATTGACGGTGATTTCGCGGGTTGTGAAAATTATTTCCTGCGCTCCCTAGAAATGGCCCAAAAAGCAGGGTTAACTAGGGCGCAAGCTGTAGCCTACAAAGGACTGGACTTGCTCTATGAGCAGTTAGGTCGCTTGCCAGAAGCCTACGAACATGCCCGCCTAAGTCTTCGGTTGATGCAAGAAATTTCAGAGCAACAGCTTTTGCCCGATGCCAATTACCAAATGGGCCTAATTTGTTTGGAAATGGGCCGACTGGAAGAGAGTGATTATTTTATCAGTACCGGGCGAAATCTTGCCGTAAACATTGGTAATGATATGATTCTGGTGGAATTAGAGCGTTTGGCAGCAGACCTACGCCTACAGCAAGGCCGTCTGGAGGAAGCCGAACAACTCTTAGCCCAAAGCCGACAACATGCGGACAACCATTTAAGCGTCGCACTACTCTCCATTGAACAGGTAGAACTTGAACTGGCCCTGGCCCGACTAAAAACCTATGAAACCAGAAATCTTATTGAAGAAAATGAAGTCAAGGAGGGTTACAGAGAACTAGCTCAACGCAGTACCCAAATACTCGAGAGTGTAAGAGCAACTAAACCTAGCTTAGAAGCACGTTTCCTAGCCCTACACGGTCGTATCTTGACCTTGGCGGGCAATTGGATCGAAGCCGAAGCTGCCTTTAAGCAAGCGATCCAACTCTCCGATGAACTCAAACAGCGCTTCTCCCTAGCAAGGACGTTACATTTCTACGGGCAAAGCCTCCTCGAAAGAGTCCAAAACGGAAGTACTGGACGGTTAGGACAGCGTGGTCGCGCTATTGGTCTACTTGCCAATGCCAAAGATGTCTATAGCGAATGTGCCGTCGAACGCGGGGTAGAGAGTGTAAATCAATTGCTTCTACAAGCCCAAGGCAGGCTTGCTCACTAATCCCAATGTTTCCGGTTGCCGTCATTCATTGGATTAGATTCTCTCCCTAACCCAGCGGCCTTTAGGTCGAGTGGAACTCTCACCTTTCGGTGCCGCCAATAGTCTAACCTTTTTGACCGGATTTTCAATAGAGTGTTATAATGTACTCTGAAATAGAATTGTGAATTTCTAATTGTAATGAGCTTGGAGGAATCATGACTCAGCAGAACCCAAACCCACCGGGGCAACCAAACAATCCCACTAAAGCCCTTGTGCCGGAAGGGGTCTATTTGCCCGGCGGCCTCAATCAAGAGGCAATTAAACCCATTCCAAACCCAAAACTGTCGAATAGTAACTTTCCCTTCTCAGCTGGAGCGAAGATACAAGAAGTAGTACAGTATCAAAACCTTTTTACTTTCCCGCTCGATACTTATTACAATGTCTTTGACGCTATCTTCTATTTTAGCACTGAGAAGAACCGTAATCGTTATACCTACGAACACCAACAGCTAATTATCAGCCGGATTGCACGAGCGGCAATTGACTTTGGTATTTCGATTGATGATGTAACTGAGAAACTGAAGACTTAAATTATGTTCGAAGATGGGCAGGAAGAGGTACCACTTAGTGCTGCTCAACTACGAGAGCAGTTGGTACAACAACTGGTAACGGGAGGAGCAATCCGCTCATCCCAAATTGCACAGGCTTTCTCGGATATTCCGCGTGAGTTATTTTTGCCACCGGATATTTCCCTCGAAAAAGTTTATACCGACGATGCGATTGTGGTGAAATGGAACGACGCAAAAGCAGCTACTAGTTCTAGCACCCAACCCTTCCTTATGGCCGATATGCTAGAAGCCCTCGATTTGCAACCCGGTCAAAATGTGTTGGAAATTGGGGCGGGCGTAGGTTATAACGCCGCTATCATGATCCACGTGCTAGGCGATGGTAACCTCTTAACCAGCATTGATCTGGATCCGGCCATGGCTGAAACGACCCGGCAAAATTTGATAAAGCTAGGGGCGGTCTATGAACGTGCTACTATCGTTACCGGAGACGGTAGCCAAGGCTATCTGCCTAATGCTCCTTATGACCGGATTATTGTCACGGTTCAACAATGGGAAATATCACCGGATTGGGTGAACCAGTTAAAAGAGGGTGGTATTCTGATCCTGCCACTCTCCATCTCGGCCCATGTCTGGGGTGGCTTGATCCCCGCTTTTCGCAAAGAGGCGGATGGAACCCTGCGGGCCGTAGGAGCTAGTCACGGCGGTTTTATGCCGATGCGCGGGCGCATGGCTCACCCGCAGGCCCAGCAAGACGAGGTAGATGCGCCACCCCGTTCTCGCCCCGTCCGGTTAGGTCTGCTGGCTTCAGAGGTATTGAATGAGTTACCTCCTAACAGTAGTCCTGACTTATATGTAACTGATTCAGGGTTGCCAAAGTCGGTTTTGGAACTACTCGAAAATCAAGCCGAACTCTGCTATAACCCTAGTGAAATCCTTCAATTCAATGTAGGTGAATTACCACCTAGTACCGTCAAATGGAACACGATGAGCTTGGAACAACGTCGGGCTTCACGGGCCTATTTTGGCTATACTAGCTTATTGGCAATTGCCGTTGAAGATTGCATCTCAACACTCTTAATCGGTTTATATCCACCGACCGAGACCACCGCCGAATTTGAGGAGGCCCCTCCAACCGATAACACACTCCGCTTTGAGGCACGAGGTCTAGTACTAGCTCTGATGTTGCCAGATAAAACCAGCTTTGACTTGGTTTTACTCATTTCAGGCTTGGCTCAAGGTTGGTGGGTTACTACCAGTAGAAAAAAGAGACATGATACTCAAACTCAAAACCTAGCTCTGGCAAAATTGCTGGAAGTCTGGGAAATTTGGCACCAACTTAGCCAACCGATGCCCTCTGATTACCGCCCGCTGGCCTATCCTGCTGACCAGTTACCACCCGGCCCAGGCTTCGTTATACACCGCAAATATTATAATTTGCTGATCCCAACCAATTGGAAAGATATGGAACAGGATTGGTCAAAATCCAACTAGAAAAACCGAACCTTTTTGGAGACTTTGATGAACGCAAACCAAACTCAACTAAATGAAGCCGTAACCCTTGGCTCAAAAATTAAAAATAAGCGACTAGAACTGGGCCTGAGCCAAAAAGAATTAGTCGCAGGCTCCTACTCTGAAGCTTATCTCAGCAAGGTAGAACGTGACCAGATGCCACCCTCCGATGGGTTTTTAACCCATCTGGCTTCTCGTCTGGATCTAACCCTTTCTGATTTGCTAGAAGAAGCGATCAAGGTTCACCCTAAAGTTAAAAAAGCCGCCCTAGAAGCTCAAGAGTTGAAAATGATGGATGCCCATATTGCCATCCAGACTAACCAGCCTGAAAAAGCTAGGTATTTTCTGAAGAAGGTGGAACTGGAGGAGCTAACACCTGATTTACTGGCACGTTATTATGCTATCTTCGGTGAAGCCGAGATGGGCTTAGAAAACTATGAGGCGGCCTTACTAAATTTGGAACGGGCCTTACAATTGTTTAAGGCTACTCCTAGAGTCGCGGTACTAGAGGTAGAACGTGTCCGTAGTTCGCTTGGCTTGGCTTATTATCGCCAAAATAAGCACTTTTTAGCACTCGAACACCATCAACTTTGCCTAAAAGCGATTAATGAAGGGCAAATATATGACTCACGCTTCAAAATGAAGGTCTATTACAACCTTGCTAATGAGTATCACGCCATCGGCAATCACCCGCAGGCTTTACAGTTTTATCGAGAAGCCGTGAAACTAGCCGAAGAAGGTGAAGATAGTACCGACCTCGCCGGAGTCTATTGGGGTATTGGGTTGGTTTATCGCGCCCTTGAAAATTTGGCAATGGCCCAACTCTACTTGGATAAAAGTGCCACCCTCTATGAAACTATTCCTGATTTGAAGTTAGCCAGCACCGTCAGGGGTATTCTCGGTCTAACTATGGCCGAACGCCACGAGTTTGAACAGGCCGAAGTGGCCCTCCAAGCAGCCCTAGAGATTGCGACGCGCCTACAAAATGATAATGCCCTTTATAGTGCCTATACAAACTTGGCTTATTTCTATTACACTAAAGGTAATTTGAGCGCAGCGGAACAAAATGCCGAGGCGGGGGTACTAAAGGCAAGGACTTTAAATAATGGGCTGTTACTAGGACAAGCTTTGGGACAACTAGCCGACATTAAAATAGCACGAGATTTTACCGAGGAAGGCTTAGCCCTCTTTGAGGAGGCTTTGAGCGTTCTGGCCCAAACCGATTCGGCAGAATATTTGAAGCAGGTTTGTTTTCGCTATGCCGCCGCCCTAGAAAAAAAGGGCAATTTGGCGACGGCAATTCAGATGTACCGGAAAGCTTACACCTATCAAAGTCCTTGCTAAAATCTAAACATCTCAATAATTCGCGGTAGGGGTGTATTGCATACGCCCAGCCTGCGGTGGGTTTATTCAATAGGCCAGCCTAAAACCCCTACTTATTGAGAAGATAACTAAAATCTAATTAAGCGGGAGTGCAAAACTTCAGGTAAAAAGACCTAAAGTTTTGCACTTTGAAAAGTGTCAGTTCTAACCGCCGGGTGGTAAGGTGATACCACCTCCGCTTTCGGCTAAGATAGCAGCAGAAGTAGTGGTGTTAGTCGAGCCAATAAAATAATAGTCACCATCCAGCCAAATCAGCAGTGCAAAACCGAGGCCCAATGCCTTCAGCCTTTTGGTAAGTTTAGTTTTGCCAGAAGCCATTCGTATCATCTTCCTTCCTTCATTCCCACGCTTTGGAAAAAGCTTGCTCAAGTAGCCTTGCGTCAAATGGTTGCTTTAGCAATGGAGATGCAGCAAGGTTCAAAAATTCCGAAAATTTTGAAGAGTTTTGAGGAGTAGAAAACTTCTACCAATGGCTGATATTTCTGAAGAGAGCAACCTTGAGCAGAAGGATTATTGGGAAGCTATCCGAGGTGACGTGCTGCAGGTATTGGTTCGCCTGCGGTTAAATCACTCCATTTATCTCTCTATTGTTGGGGAGACTGAATTGGTATTAATGATATTGGATGAAGTAAGGAACCAATACCCTGCTAAGCAACAGGTGGGTGATAGAGTCTACCGAGCGGTTTGTGGCAAGATTTATGCAGCATGTAATTCGGCGGAAGAAGTTATACGCGAATTGGCCTATCAGTGGCTAGGCGAATACCTCTACCGAACCATTTATCCCAAATTGAACCGTAACCGGGAACTAGCGGAAGACCTAACCAATAGCACGTTAGAAATTATCTTCAAAAAGATGGCTACCTGTCACCACCCTGAACTTTTTCTGAGTTGGGCTGCTCAGATTGCCACCCGTGAGGTTTTGCAGCACTTTCGCCGAGACTCCAAAACCAAAGAAAAAGCCACAGCAAAGCTTAATTCTGCGTTGGAGGTGGTTCGCCAACAACTACAATTTGAGCCAACTATAGAAATTTTTGAACCGCTAGTGATGGCTGAAGGTTCAAACCCGGAAACTTTGTTTTTAAGCAGGGAACGGTTACGCGAGCTAGTGGCCCGGATTGAGTGCTTGAAAAATACCAAACGAGCCAGTTTTTATAAAAGTATCCTATATGGTACTTATTTTCTGGGTTTGGATGATATAGAATTGTCCAACAAGCTCAACCTTTCGACATCAGAAGTCCAGAAGATGCGCTTCCATGTGCTACAACTACTTCGCAATGATCGGGAGTGGCTAGATAAAATCAGGTGATCGCTTTTAAGCGTATCATTGCCAAACGGTAGGGACAGGGGACACCTTATTGAGAAGAGACGTTTTTTAGATTTTTAAGAGAGGTAAATTAAAAAGCTTTATGGATGAGGCTTTAGCCCTAAAAACAATTGCGAAGTATTTTGAGAACAAAGCCAACCCGTCGCAATATGAGGCCGCACTAACCTACTTTGAAACTACCACGCTTACTCGTTCCCGCTTGGTAGCTCTTTATAAAAGATTAGTGGCACCGGGCGGTATCAACTGCGAAACCTGCCAGACTGAAATGCTACGGTTTGTAAATCCCCTCGCTCGCCTTGAGCTAAGTTCAAGCGAACAGGAACATTTCTTGTTGCATCTTTCACAATGCGTAACTTGCGCCGAAGAATACTTGGCACTGGCCTCTTTTGAGCAAGGCACTACTTCAGCGGAACCGGAGTTGGAAATACCCCGTTTCAAAGTGCCAAAACCTTCCGCTGACACTAAAGAAATCAAGTGGCTCCCCTCCTTGCACCCGATAATTACCCAAATAATTGATACAGCCCATACTCTAAAAACCACGCTACGGTTTGAGTTGAAACCACCTCATCTAGCTACCGCCAAAATCCTGCGTGAAGCTACCCACCCTTACCAGATTCAGCCACCAACCCAATTCGTACTTCTCACCCAGCAGATTGGCTCAGAACTACCGATTAACCTACAAATAATCGCCAGCCGTTCTTCCTCTAAGGCTAAAACCTGCGAAATCAGTCTAATTTTGGAGGGCTCTGCTTCGCTCAAACGACCTGTAGGTCAGGTAGTTTTGAGCTATAGCCAACTTCGTCGGGAAGAGCTTACCGACGAAGAGGGGCGAGCTACTTTTGCGGAAGTACCTATCGTAGTCCTACCAGAGATTCAACTAGAAATAACGGTCAAGCTTTAAAACTTTTGACAAGGTTATTTGGGTATCCTCTCTAAAAGTCGGGGCTATCTTAGTGAGGCAAAAAGCGGTATAATGACCGAATGTTAGAAGCAATTGAACGTTTCGTGCTTTAGCCAAAAGCCCAAACCTACTTTGCTCAAAGGAAGAGGTTCCCAACCGATAAATAGTACTTATTCCATGCTAAAGTACTATTGTAATTCCTACCCCCCCTAAAAAACTAGACTAGTTGTAAAAGAATATGGAAAATAATTCTTGCAATATCAACCAATATCTCTTAGCGATACGTCAAGGAAAGATCAAGATTTTAGCAGTAGCGGGAGAGGCATTTATGGCAGCAACCAGTTGACAACCAGTTGACAACCAGTTGACCGCGCTCTGGCATTGAGAAGATACTTCAATTAGATTATTGGGCAAAACTCATTAGAGCATCTTCAATCACTTTTTCAAAGGGCATTGCCCTCCCCTCTTCAAACGCTACCTGAAAGGTTGCATCACCTAGACGTAACCGGATTAATTCAAGTCCGCTCTCATAATAACCCTTCTCTAATCTAGGTAAAGTGTTTCGGTGAGTAAGTAATAAAGCAGGAATTGTCCCATATAATCGGGCAAGTTGTTCGAGGCCAGAAGTAGTGTGGGTTATTTGTTGACCTTTCGGGTTTTCAGCGATCAGAAAGAGGTGGACTAAACCACACAAGGATATTGCGATGTCTCGCTTCATTCCATGCTGCTGCTTCAACGTCAGGCTCTCTTCGTAATAGTGCTGGGCTTCCGAATACCGCTGTTGAGCGGTAGCTATTTTCCCTAGGCTGTGCAGGTGTAGAGCAGTGCCGACTATATCTCCGGTTTCCTGCCTCAAAGCCCTCCCCTCTTGGGTATAGCCCCAAGCTTCTGGGTACTTTTCTTGGGCAAAAGCACATTCTCCCAGAATGTTCAAAGCCCAACTCATTTGCCATTTAGCCTTAATCTCCTGACATACCACTAGACTCTTCTCCCCGTAGTTTTGCGCCGTTGCATAATCTCCTTGGATGAGGGCCATATCTCCTAGAATATTCAGGGTGTAAGCGATGCCCCATTTATCCTCTATTTCTTGCCGTAGGGCCAGACTCTCCTGACAAATTGCCCTAGCTTCAAGGAAATGCCCCTGGTGAGAAGCTAACCATCCTGCAAGACCTAGCCAGTAAGCGTAAAGCCACTTAACCCACGTTTGGTGGCTTCGGCTGAGGCTTTCTTGACGGGATCGTTCCACCTCGGTGTAATTGGACTGTACCATAGCCACGTTACCAAAAAGGCTCAGTGCCATTAAAGTACTCCATTTATTGCCAAACTCTACAGTTAAATCCTGACTCTCTTGGATATAAATCGGCAATTCAGTAAATTGACCCATCAGGGCGGCGGTAATTCCACGCATACACAAACAGGTAGCTATGGCTAATTTATCATTGGCTGCTCGGCTTAAAACTAGACTCTCCTCAAGATATTGACAACCTTCAAGGTAATTTCCTTGCATCGTAGCCGAAACACCCATCGTAAACAAAGGCCAGTGTATACCCTGTTTATCGTCCAAGTTTCGGAGGATAGTCACACTTTCGTGGGATTGTTGCCATGCTTCCGCATAATCTCCCTGTCGGTAGGCTAATCTGCCCAGTTGTAATAGTGCTTTGGCTCGCACTCTCGGTTCAACGGCTTTGCTCAAGCTCAGGGCGCGTTTCAGGTAAAAATAGCCCTCTCTGAAATGTCCGTGCAAAGCCCAGAGTTGATGTAGGGCGGTTGCCAATCGCAAAGCAAGCTCTGCCTCCTCCTGTTGAATGGCCCATTCCAGTCCTACTCGAAAGTTATCGAGTTCGTTTTTCAGTATTGCCAGTGCTTCTCCCTGTTCTGTCCCCATAAATTTCGACTCCAAGCTCTCGGCTAGGTGTAGGTAGTAGGAGAGATGACGGGTCTGAACTTCTGACGGATGATCTAACTCCGGCAGCTTAATCTTCCCGTATTCGCGCAAAGTTTCCAACAAATTGTAACGCTTTTCTTCTCCCGCCTCTTTAGTGATTACCAGAGATTTATTCACTAAATTTGTCAATAAATCTAGGATTTCGTCCTTTGCTATCCTACCGCTATTGCATATCTGCTCAAAGGCATCTAGCTTCCAGCCTCCCGCAAATACCGAGGCACGGCACAATAAAAGCTGCTCCTTTTCATCCAGTAAATCAAAACTCCAGTCAATCAGTGCCAGCAAGGTCTGATGGCGTGACATCGTTGCACGATTACCCTTTGTCAGTAGTCGAAAACGGTCATTTAGCCGCTGCTCAATTTGCTGTTCGGTTAAAACCCTCATGCGGGCCGCCGCCAATTCCAAAGATAGTGGGATACCCTCCAACTGACGGCAGATACTGACAATCGCTTTTACATTTTGCTGGTTTAACCTGAAATCTGGATTAGCGACTTTGGCACATTCAATAAATAAATGTACTGCTTCACATGCGGCCAGTTTCTCCAGTGAAAGGTCTGGATGTGGGTCGGGCAGTTCCAGAGGCAGAACCGTAAAGGTTAATTCATTTGATAGTCTAAAAATTTCGCGGCTGGTGGTGAGGATTTGCAAATGTGGGCAATGTTTTAGCAGGTAGTCTACCCAACGAGCGCAGCTTTCAATTAGATGTTCGCAATTATCTAGCACCAGCAGCAGTTGACGCTGTTGGAGGTAATTTAGCAAAACAATCTCAGAAGAAAGGCCGTTTATCTCGGTCAGATTTAGTGTAGCAGCAATCATCTGTACCAGTTGTTCCGGTTTTTGCAGGGTAGCCAGTTCTATAAACCACACTTCGGTGCTAGATTGAGCTTGATCCAAAATTGTCCAAGCTACTTCTAGGGCTAGGCGAGTTTTACCAATCCCCCCCATTCCGCACAGCGTAACCAGCCTCGAGGTCTTTAGCAGTTTGAAAACCTCATCTAGGGCCACTTTTCTTCCGATCAACCCTGTCTTGACTATTGGCAGATTATGTATAGCTCTGGTTTGCTCCGTCGCTTTGAGTTTACTGGTGGGAGGTAGAGGTGGTTGGTACAAAGCATTAAACCAAGCGACATCAAAGTTAGGGAAGACCACCATTTTCTGATAGTTATCCTCTGCCGCAAACTTAACTGCTTGCCAGAGTGCTTCGGACTCCTGTAATTCCTTACCTATAGAGAAAGCTTTTAACCTGAAAAGAGTGGCGATTAACTTTCTGAGATTGTCCGGTTTGGGTAGACTATTGCCGGATTCCCAATATTGCACCATTCGACGGGAGGTAAAACCCATTTCTAAGGCAAACTGACTCTGAGTTAAGCCGATACGGGAGCGATAATTCTTAATTAATTCGTTGGGTAAGTTTTGTGAATAATTTAAACTAGCCATACTACCAAGATCTTTCTCTTTGACCAATCAGATACTACTTAGGAATCGTCCAAAGAACCTAAGTGCTTATTAGCTATTATACTATATCCGGTCAGTTAATAATGTAAGGGTTTTAAAATTACCATCCTTTTCTGTAGTACCTCAAGCAGTTTGTATAGTATTCGATACATTGGTCAAAAAAGCGAAGTAATGTAACAAAGCATGTACCATGCACCTCACTATAATAATTTACAAGTCCACTCTTCTCAGAAGCTTGTTTGGAACAAACAAGGCTGGAGTCTGTTGTCAAGCTAACCGCCACGCGGTTCGTTTAACCCGCTTTTTGCACTAAGGAACATGTAATACGATGGATACAAGAATAAATAACAGGCGGGAGGCTAATTCTCCCCAAACTAGAGAAATAAAACCTGATAATGCTGATAAGAGAGAACCTGAAGCAGAGCCAAATCTGAAGGTTATACAGCGCTACCTGAAGACCGACCCCCGTCGCCTAACCCCTGACAATATCATGGCCCTGCAACGCACGGTGGGAAATCAAGCGGTCCTGCGTTTAATTGCCAAACACCGCCAAGAAGATGGCACTAAAGAGAGTGGCGTGGTACAGCGGACGAAAGGGGGCGGCTTTTTCTCGCACCTGATGGGCGGAAAAAAGGAGCCTCTGAGCGATGCAAGCATCACAGACCCCGCCAAATCGGTTTCCAGCGATTTCCTCAAGTTTTTAAATAATGCCAAAAATGGCTTTGATCAGGAAGAGAAGATTATTAATTTTCTCCGCGAATATAGCTCCTTTCCTCTGGAAGGACCTATAAACGACAAGGAAAAACTCGCTCAACTCTTTGCAAGTAACTATTTCCTTTCAGCATTTAAAGATAATATTAGCCTAGATCAATTTAAGACGAAGTTAAGTGTAATTCAAAAGCGTGGTTCTGCCAGAATTATTGTAGACGAGCTTTTTAAAGCGCAGCTTCACCTGCTTCATCAAATGGTGGACTCGGCTTGCTGGAAGTATAACAATGCCAACGGTCTAAAACACCTCGCTACCCCCGCTAAGACTACGGGTGATGTCTTTGCAGAGAACAAAGTAGCACCTACCGCGTTCACCGATGAAAATGCGACTGCCGTACAAGACAAGTGGAATAAAGGTGGTCAAAATTCGGTGGACAAGATTACCTATGGCGTTGGTGGTGCTGCCTACGAAGGGGTTTTCAAAGGTCAAAAGACGGTAGATAATGATCGTCTCGCTCAGGTTGCCAAGCCGGGAATACCGGAGGTAGCCCCAAAATTTGCTCAGCGAGCCGTAGCCGTCTATAAACTAGATCAGCTTCTCCAGACCAATGTTATCGCTAAAACCGATTTTGGGGTACATAGCGGCAAATTTGGTATAGTCACCGAAATGATAAAGGGAGAAGCGGGTGCTAAGTATGTCGGTGGTCTTTCGGCAAGAAGGGGTACTCCTTCTTACAGGCAGCTTTCTCCAGATCAGAGACAGGTTCTTGACAGGTTACTGGCAAAGCTCAGGGTTCTTGGTATTCTCGCTGCTCTCTCTGACGAACATGGCGGCAATTTTATGATAGTCAAAGATGACGCAGGAAAAATAGTTGACCTTAAAGCCTTTGATAATGACGTAGCCTTTGGCAAAAATTACACCGACATTAATTTGGGTGATTTCAGCATCTTCGCACCCCAAGAAGTTAATATGGCTTTTGAGAAGGAACTCGTGGATGCAGTTCTGGGGTTAGAGTCTCAGGCGGTGGTTGATACTTTGCAGGGACTTCTCTCCCAAGAGGAGATAGATGCTACCCTTGAAAGGCTGAAAAAGCTCCAGAGTTATATGGGGGGAGTCAAACAAAATCTACCGAAAGCTTCCGCCGACGGCAAGCCCCGCCCCGTTCTGATTGGAGGACATCGCGCACCTGGGGCAAGCCCTGATTCTGAGCAGGGATCTGCCAAGCCTCACACCAACCGCCATGGTTCCAAGCATGGCCGCCATGGTACTAAGCACCCTAGCCATAGTGCTAGGCAACATAGTCATAGCCATCATCCTGCCAGCCACCATAGTCCTACGCCTCCTGCCCCGGCTGTTGTGGCGGAGAGTGCTACCCCTAAACCGACGGTGACGGAGAGTGCTACCCCTAAACCGACTGTAACGGAGAGTGTTACGCCTGCCCCCGAAGTAACGGAGAGTGCTACTCCTAAACCGACTGTAACGGAGAGTGTTACGCCTGCCCCCGAAGTGGCAGAGGGTGCTACGCCTGCCCCCGAAGTGGCGGAGGGTGCTACGCCTGCCCCCGAAGTGGCAGAGGGTGCTACGCCTGCCCCCGAAGTAGCGGAGGGTGCTACGCCTGCCCCCGAAGTGGCAGAGGGTGCTACGCCTGCCCCCG
>JACAUC010000081.1 GCA_013390945.1 Candidatus Chloroheliaceae bacterium | reverse complement strand
TTAAGGCTAAGAGAAGATCGGGATTAGAAATCCCTCCTACATTTCGGAGGGATTTAAGGCTAAGAGAAGATCGGGATTAGAAATCCCTCCTACATTTCGGAGGGATTTAAGGCTAAGTGCAACTATAGAACGGGTAATCTGTAGTAACTACTACAGACACCGGACAAGAGCAAGCCTATGATAAAATTAGTATCGCAGTGACCTTTTTGTGCTTAAACCAGTCTACGCCCGACTGCCTTCTTAAACAATAGAACAATGTAAATAATTAGATTAAATATAGATGTTCGGAGGAATTAAAAATATGGCCGCCCCCTTTACGATACCTTTCAAAGAGGCTATGGCCGCCACTCAACCGGCCCGGCCTTTGAATATCTTGTTTATAAATCCACCTATACCTGAACTTGGTAAAAGCTACGCCAGATTGCTGGCTTTTAACACCATTCCACTGACTTTACTTTACCTAGCAACCGTTTTAAAAGAAGCTGGACACAACGTAGAAATTTGTGATATTAAAAGTGGCGATAAATTAAACATTGGTAGACATATTCATATTGTAGCCCTTACCACCGATACCGTTCGCTACCCCGAAGCAATGGAAATTGCCCAAACTGCCAAACGGCTAGGCAAAATTGTGATAATGGGAGGCAACCACGTTACCTTTGATGTAGAAAATACTCTGAGGGGTGGCGTGGTAGATTTTATCGTGCGGGGCGAAGGTGAACTAGTAATGCTCAATCTAGTCAACGCGCTTTCCCAACCCGAAGGTTGTGATCCCAGCCAGATTAATGGCCTTGCTTGGCGAAATAAGTACCGCGAGATTGTAGTGAACCCACCTGCGCCTTGGATTAAAGACTTGGATGAGTTACCTATTCCCGATCACGGCTTGCTAAACCTAGACCTTTATCGCACAGGTTCGCTCAGTCGCCCCGGTAAGTTAGGTAAACCACAATTCCATATTTCAGGTAGCCGTGGTTGTCCCTACGATTGTAGCTTCTGTACGGTTACTTCCGTCTACGGGGCCAAGTGGCGTTGCCGCAGTACCGAGAGCATCCTTTACGAAGTCGAACAGGTGATGAAGCGCGGCTTCAACAACTTCTTCTTTGCCGATGACCTCTTCACCACTAACCCCAAGCGTACTATAGAGTTTTGTGAAGAGATTTTGCAACGCGGTATGAAATTCACGTGGACGGCGCAGTGCAGTTGTGACTCAATAGCCAAGCACGAGGAAATGGTGCAATTAATGGCCGAGGCCGGGTGTGAGGCGGTCTTGCTGGGCATTGAAAGTATGGATGTTGAAACACTTCGACTCTATCGCAAGCGAGCGTCGGTGAATGATAATTTCGCGGCAGTACGTATACTCAGAAAATATGGAATTGTTAGCCAAGCCTCCGTCATTATAGGACACCCGGAAGAGACCCACGAAAGTCTGAATACTAACTTCAATTTCCTAGTGGAACTCAACCCGGAAATGCTGTGGGTCAACCTTCTAACCCCCTATATGGGTACTGCCGATTGGGACAACTACCAAGATCGCATCTTTGATTGGGACTGGAACCATTATGATAACTACCACAGCGTAATGAGGCTAGATCACCTTAGCACTCCAGAGATTGAGTTTGCCCAAAAGAAGATGATGGCGATGTACCACACCCGGCCTAGATATATCTTTGACAATCTTCCTAACCTCTTTATGAAAAAAGGTTGGAAGGGTGAAAACCTGCCATTTATCAATGACTGGCGCTTAGTGTAAAACCCCGGAATAACTGATGACACGCAAACAAGTTCTGATCTTGGTAACGCTCCTGTTAGGTGTTTCTATGGGAGCGTTGGATGCCGGAATTATCTCTCCGGCACTCCCCATCATTAACGTTCAACTCTTTTACCCGGCAGGCTTACCCGAATTGACTAGTTGGGCCATCACCATCTATGTGCTAGGCACAGTGGTCAGCGGCCCCCTTATGGCAAAATTTTCCAATATATACGGTCGGAAAACCATCTATATCTTGGATATTCTGCTCTTTACGGCTGGCTCCCTCATCTCCGGTTCCGCCGAATTATTGGGCGGGAAAACCCATGGTTGGTGGATTTTGTTGGCGGGACGGTTGGTACAATCGCTGGGCAACGGCGGTATTACGCCGGTGGCAGTAGCAGAGATTGGACGCATCTTCCCACCCGAAAAACGGGGGTTGGCTCTAGGCTTGTTTGGTTCCATCTTCGGTATTACCTCGGTAATCGGGCCACTGGCGGGAGGTTTACTTACTGCTACCGTAGGCTGGAATTGGGTCTTCTACATCAATTTACCCCTCGCAGTGGTGGTTATTTTTATGGCCCTCAAAAAGCTGGAAAACAGCCCGGAGGAAGCAGGATTGGCCTTCGATTGGCGAGGAGCCTTGCTACTCTCCACCTTGCTAATTTGCTTTATGTATGGCTTAACCCAACTCGGTGAAGATGAGGCTGGACAGCGCAGTGCCAATATCATTGGTAGCTTTTTCACAACGGCGGTTTGGCCCTATTTGCTAGTTGGTCTACTGCTAGTTGGGCCACTACTCTGGATCGAACAGCGGGTAGCAAACCCTATCGTGCCAGTGCGGATTCTCAACAATCGTCAATTGCTGGTGGGCTATCTCCTCACGGTCATTGGTGGCTCCACGATGGGTCTCCTGATCTTCCTTCCCCAAGCCGCTCGTTATATTCTGGGTACGGATACTGCCGCCTCGGGCAGTCTGGTAGTGCCACTAGCCCTGACCACCGTTTTTGTAACTCCCGCCTCTGGCATACTCCTAGACAAACGTGGCTCACGCTTTGTCTTGGTACTCGGCTCAGCCTTTGCCGCACTTGGCGCAGGTCTCTTCTCCTTTTGGGTAGATGATCTCTTTAGCTTTATCAGCAGTACCGTAATTTTAGGCATCGGTTTTGGGGCCATCATTGGCTCACCTATTCGCTACATTCTGATAAATGAAGTTTCCGAACAAGACCGCGCCCCCGCACTTTCAGCCTCGGCGGTCTTTAACCAGACGGGTGTGCTGTTGGGTACAAGTGTGATAGGTGCTATTATCTCCACCAGTACCATTATTCTCAGCAAAAATCAAGGGCAAAATGCGTTTAATTTACCCCTCGCCATAGTCAAACCGATAATGCAACCGGCCATCCAGCAGTCATTTGGCATTATTGCAATTAGCCTAACCTGCTCCTGCCTGCTGGCCCTCTTTCTGCTGAAATCACAGGCCAGCGAAAGAGCTACCTCCGCCCGTCATCTTGCCACCACTCTGCCAGAAAAGGAACTGACCGGAGCGGGTTCAACTCCAGCTAAAGGGCCAAAAAGACTCTAATTTTCAAGCAAGTTCCTGCAGAAATTCCCTTTTCGTGATATACTTGACTATATAGGTGGTTCTAACCACCTTATTTCAAGTCGGGAAACATACCATTTATGTGCTTTAGATAAATTAAAATAGCGGAAGGAAAAGGAGAACAGACCGAATGTTCAAAATCATAGCCGGGGTTGTCGGAGCATTGGTGGTAATAATCGCCATCCTTGTTGCCCTTATGCTCTGGACGAGCGATTTAGGAATGACCAAAGCAGCCAATCTTGCTACAATTTTGGTCGCCTTCTTTGCCTGCGGTTTGCTGATCGCCACCGTTGGCTTGGTGGTAGCTATCTTGGTTCTGGTCGTAGTTATTAACAATTTGGTAGATAAGAAGGTCAACCCCCTAATGGATCAGCTTACGCCCTTATTGAATAAGGCTAGTGAAACGGTAGATACCGCCAAAGGCACTGTAACTTACTTAGGCGAAGGCGTAGTTTCGCCGCTGATTAAAGTCTCCTCCATCTTGGCAGCCGTGCGCGGTGGCGTGAGTGCCTTACTTCAGAATCGCAACTAGGGGGCATTATGCGAAAGTACGACAAGGAACCAAGGCGCAATTATTTTGGCCAAGGCTTCCGTCTCGGCCTAATTTTTGGAACGTTGGGGGCACTTATAATCTTAGGACGCGACCAATCACCCCAGCAAACCTTAGAAACCCCTCCAGCAGAGACCACCGAAACGAAACCAGTCGAGTCGGTCAATGGTGGTTTTGCTAAATACAACCCAACTGCCCAAGGTTAAGGCGAAAAGAGCGTTCCACTTAGGCCAAGTAGAGGAACGCTTTTTAATTTAACTATCAATTTTTGCTTTTCATTCTCAAAGGTGCTACAGATGACTCTTATATTTGAGACTGAATTAGTGCGTCGGGTAGCCCAACTTGCCACCAACACTACCAATCTTCACTGGCAAAAACGGCTGTTGGACTGGTTAAGCCGAATTAATAACCAAACGGCCATAGATCAGGTTTGCCAAATTTGGTATGTAACTCGTCACAACCGCCTAGCCGAATTAATAGCTGCACATGGCTGGATTGCTACTAACCCCCTAGAGGTTAGAATCTTGAGTGCATTACAGGCCAAGAAGCCAGAGGTTTTAGCTAAAGAGGATACCGCGATAATCGAATGGCTGGCTCGGCTTTATTGGGAGGAGGGCAATCTTATGTTAGCTAGGCGAGCCGCCGATTATTTAGAAGGCGTACAAGACCCGGTTATAATTAGAGCCTTGTGTAATGCTTGGAAATATGGACACCCACTATTGACCGAAATAGCAGAACGCGAAGATTTTCTAGTCAGTCACTCTTCTGGCCTACGAGTATTGTTGGCGTTAAAAGCTACCCGCCCGGAACTGCTCAGTGAAGCCGGAACCGAAGTAGTCGCGCCTTTGCTCCAACTTTGCTTTGACCGCGACCTAGTGCTGGCAGAGCAGGCTGAACTAGCCTTAGCCCAAACTTTTCGGAAATGACCTATAGAAAAGGGGCTCAATCCGTTCTTTAAGCTGGATTGAGCCCCTTTATCAAAGATCAGATCAGATTTTTAGTTGCCGACAACCTCAATATTATCTAGTCCACCGTAGACGGTGTACCAAGGTTTTGCACCCTTTGCGAGGGTCTCGTTCAGTGCTTCAATGCTTTTTACACCCTGATCGAGCAACCACTCCTCTAGTGCCTCGGCTCCCTTTTGACCGTAAACCGGAATAGCATCCTTCCAAGTAGCCCGACCACACAGCACACCGCTAAAGGCTGTATCGGCTTCAGCAGCCAATTCTAGGCTTTCACGGAAGACATCATCATCTACCCCGGCACTGAGGTAGATAAAGGGCTTCTTGGCGACTTCGGCAGCACTGCGGAAATGCTCCAGAGCCTCTTTTTTAGTGTAAGCGGCTTCACCACCCTTGAAGGCTCGGCCTCCTTCTAGGTAATTCACATTGATAGGAATCTCCACTTTCAGCACATCTACACCATAGCGTGATTTGGAAAACTCTTCCATATAGCGGGTGACATAGAGTGGCTTTTTGAGGGCAAATTCCAAGCTCTGATCGTTATAGTCATCATCGTAAGCCAATGGTTCAAGGAAGAAAGGCACGTCTACTCCGGCACACTCCGCCCCTATACGCTCGATGAAGGCATGTTTGACGCTATTGATCGCTTCGCTATCAAAAGGATTGTAATAGAGCAGAATTTTGATGGCATTAGCACCAGCCTCTGCCAATCGTCGGACACTCCAAGCTGGCAACAAGTCGGGCAGGCGACCCTTTACGCTAACATCATAGCCAGTCTTTTCGTAGGCCAATAACACGCCAGTACCGGGGGCGCGATCCCCCAAGGTCGGTAGCCCATACTCAGGATCGGTCAAAATAGCACTAGAGTGCTGGGTTAGAACTTTAGTAACCTTCCTCTTAAACTCGGTAAGATCCTCATTGGTCGCAGCCGAGCCGCGAGCCTTCTCAATACTCTTCTTCAAGGAACCACGTTGATCCATTGCGGCGGCAGCAATAACGCCGTGTGCATCGGCACAGGCTTGAATGCCGTCAAATTTACCCTTGCTAATTTGTACTTTTGCCATCAATTCCTCCTAAATAAGTGGCTGATTCACTCCGGCTGCCGCTCACAGCCGCAAAAAAGCCTCAGTGCATTTTTTTCATACTGGAGACTACTTTGCGAAATTATACACAATGCCAAACTTCTTCGCAACCACAAAGCTAAGGAGATTTTAACCAAAGGGTTAATGTTCTGTTAATGTTTTTCCTTAAAATTAGGCCCACCCACTGATGACCCTCCTAACGAAAATATTATATACTGCACCTATCACTGGTTGAAAGGCGTTGTTTTTTAAAGTAGCTGGTTATCCTAGAACCAGCACAGAAAGGCTATAAACTAAATGAAGATTGCCGCCGTTACAAGCGATAGAGAAACCATACATACTCACTTTGGAGAAGCTCTCGGCTTTATTGTCGTTACGCTAGAAGAAAATAAGGTAGTAGATAAAGAGGTGCGAGAGTTAGCTGAAAAAGCAGCAACTGAGCCTGAGCATCCGAGCGATAAGGATCAGCCACACCAATGCCGCAGCGGAAAACTGGTAGAATTGATTGGTGATTGTAATCTGGTTTTATCCGGAGGGATGTGTAAAGGAGCATTTTCAAAACTGCAAAAGGCAAAAGTTGGCCCATTTCTTACCAATGTCGTCAATATTGAGGAGGCAGTGCAAGCATATATCGAAGGCCAGTTGGAAAACCACCCCGAATTAATTCGGGCTGAGAATTAACCAGCATTTGAATTTGGAGAAGGAACCAAAAAATATTTGGTTCTTAACGTTCTCTTCTTTCTATATCTTACAATGCCACAGTCCAACGCAACTGAGATGACTCTTGCGCTCTAGGCTTGCTTGAGGCTACGCTGCCAGTTAGGAAATTCCTGCGCCAATTTGTTAATATAGTTTAGGCTGGTCTGTTCTACGAAATCCTGTAGCATAAGTTGACCAGGTGTTTCCAGCAGGGAGCGAGGGAAACCTTTAACCATTTCTAGTTGGGTTGGATCAAAGCCTAGCATTATACTACTCCTAATGTGAGTAGTATGGTCTTTGCTTTCAGTCACAGCTAATCCCGCTCCGAAAGTACCCACTAAAAAACCATCCGGTATGGCACCAAGTGGTACCTTAGACTTGGTTAATTTAATAGTGCGAGTTTGTGTCTCTATCTCAGACTCTAGGTCTACAATGGCATTCATCGTAAGGGCCAAGACGCGCATACTGCAAAAAAGACGCGCCCTACCGCTATTAGCGTAAAATTGTAACCTATTGAGGTCAGGAATATTTTTCAGAAGTCTTTTAATATCACTGAGATATTCAAAGACTAAATCAGGGTTAGTATTAATCGAATAAGAACGTTTTACGGAAGCCTTTAGCAAAAAATTATCATTGGTTGGAATAGTCATACAAATTAATCTCTCCACTCGCTTTCTTTTGATTCGAGGTCAGGGCTATATTCCCTTGTTATGATAGTCTCCCAATCAATCTCAACATCAACCCAGATGGTAGCTAATATTTCATAATCGGAATCTTCGTCCGCAAAGACAAATACTGCCGAAGGTTTTAGGCTTAGAGGTTCCTCTACCGAAGGGATGGATGTGGTAGAGTTGAAATTAGATAGCATAGCTATAATTACACTTTCATATATCTTCTCAATTGTAGGGATGTATGGCATAAATCCAAATTGGGTGGATTTATATCATACACCCCTACCCCAAATTATTGAGACGATACAATTTTATATAGTGCCAATAGGCAGTTATATAAGCCACTATCAATTTAATGTATATTATATTATAACACTTAGAATTTGTCAAGTAATTTATCTTGTGTTAAGCTAATATTAATAAAGAATAAATGTAGTTGTAGCGGAATAAACCCTGGCTAATTAAGCTCAGTTTTTAGGTTATTACTTAAAAATGTAATTGTAGAAGGATAAAGCTTAAGCAATCCGAATATCGGGTAGGAGCGAAACCTCAAACCAGTAATCCAGAAGCCTTTGCATGGTACGCACAAACTTTTCTAGGTCTACGGGCTTGAGGATATAACTATTGGCTCCATTTTGGTAGCAGGTTTTTATATCTTTGGGGTTAGAGGTAGTAGTTAAGACAACCACAGGCACCACCTTAAACCGCTCATTCGCTTTAATACGCTGTAAGATTTGCCGCCCGTCAATACCGGGCAGATTCAAATCTAGCATAATAAGCCCGGGCTGGAGGATTTCGTCCCTCTCAGTGCGTTTACTCTGCTGGCTAAGATAATGTAATAATTCTTCTCCATCTTCACAGCGAATAACCGGATGAGTAACTGCTAATTTCTTAAATATCCACAAAATAGTCTCATAATCCTCATCACTATCCTCTACCACTATAATCGCTCGTGGGTCTAGCGGAGTCTCCGTTATCATAGGCTAACCTCATATGTGCCACTCTCCTCTAAGGTAAAATAGAAGATGCTACCCTCGCCATAGACCGACTCGACCCAGATTTTACCGCCGTGACGTTCTACGATTTTCTTAGTAATAGTAAGACCTGCCCCCGTACCGCCGCCAAAGCGGTCACGCTTATGCAATCGTTTAAATATCATGAAGATGGTCTCATAATATTCTGGCATAATCCCAATCCCATTATCCTTTACATAGAAAACCAGTGGTTTGCCAGAGGTCTTCGGTTTCAGATAGCCAATCTCAACCGACTTTTCGGCCTTATTATTGTACTTGATGGCATTACTGATTAGGTTACTATAGACCTCACTCAGCCTCACCCGGTCACATCGGATGGCGGGTAATGGTTGAGGTATTTGTATTTCTACGCCCTCCTGTTCGATGCGGGCGTGTAGCATATCTAACGCCTGATGCACCACCTCATTTAAATCGGCCTCTGTTACCGAAAAATCAAGGCGACCTACCTGCGAGAAATAGAGCAAGGAGTCTAGCAAACCCTCCATACGCTGGGTAAGGCGGGCCAACGTGTGCAATTTCTCTTTGCCCTCGTCATCCAACTGTTGAGCATAGTCTTCGATCAACATTTTGGAATAGTTATGTATTCCGCGTAGCGGCTCTTTCAAATCGTGGGAAGCAATATAAGAGAAGGCATCTAGTTCAATGTTGCTCTGTTCTAACTCTTGATTGAGCCGGATTAGGTCACCAGTCTGCCGCATCAACATTACGCCCAAGATTGCCTCTCTAAACTCATGAGCCGCTTTGATTTCATAATCGTGCCAAGGTAAGGACTTCTGCTGGACAAGCTCTTTCCAGAGTTCAAAGGAGGTGCGAGGTAGAAGTTGAGGGCCGTCCTCCGCTAATTGAACGGGTTTATTAGGATTGCCCCCCCAATCTACTGCTTGGATTACCTCTGGGCGGAACCAGAGAATATATTGGGTGAAGGTTTGGGAAATAGAAATGGCTAACAGACCACTGGCAACGTCTTTAAAATTAGCAGCTACCTCATACTCCTTTGAGAGAGCATTGGTATAATATACGTCGGCTGGTCGGTCGGCGGCTTTATTGGCTTCCAGCCAAGCTACCAGATCACGCACCTCCAATTTAGTCGGGGTTTGGCCCAACAGGAGATACTCTTTGTTAAAACAGATGGCTACCCCTTGAGCTTCGATAAAATCTAGCAGGTTAGGTTGGTGTTTGACTAATCCATCTAGGTAATGTTCGTCTACCGACATAAATTGTACTAGTTTGGATTGCACCGCTTGTAACTTCACTCTATAGTCGTAATTTTCGCTGTCCTCTTTAGTCGAGAGTTGCAGGGAAAGAACCTGACCGAACAATTCGCAGGCGGTACGGGTCTCATAGGGTACATATAAGGCCGAAGAGTAGTGGTGACAAGCAATTAGACCCCACAGCCGATCTTCCTTGAGCAGGGAGATAGACATTGAAGCCTTTACTCCCATATTCTTGAGATATTGAATATGAACCGGAGAGACGCTACGTAAGGCCGTAGAACTCATATCCAAGATTTGAGCGGTGACTGGATTTAGGGTAGGTATTACTGACACAGGCGTATAACTCACATTGGCAATTAACCTTATCCAGTTTAGTAAATAGAGTACCCTAGCCTGCCGGGGAATATCTGAGGCGGGGTAGTGCAATCCTAGATAGGTGGTGAGTTCATCCACTTTTTCGGCAGCCCGTGCTTCAGCAATTACTTCGCCATTGTATTCCTCGTCAAAACGGTAGATCATCACCCGGTCAAAGCCCGTCAGACGCTGCACCTCTTCTGCAATAGATTGACAAAATTCACGGACAGTTAGGGTCACTCTCAATTGCGAGAGTGTGGCTTTTACTTGGGAATAGAGACCAGGAGTTGTGGTGGTCTGGATCAGTTTAACCAGTTCAAGTTCCAGCACTACTACACCTTCGATAAGATGTACAATACCGTAAAAATTTTGGGCGGAACCTTTAATTTTTATGGTAAAAATTTGGAGGGGATTGCGTTCCAACTTAAAGTTCTGTAAGCAATGCCGCAGGTAATGGATGTCAGTCTCTTCCAAGAGTAGCTCTAAAGGCTGATTGAGTAGTTGTTCTGGCGGGAGGCCGAGCAGCGCGAGCGTATTGCTGCTAACCTGAATAATAGTTAACTCCGGCATTTTTAAGACCAGCAACAGGCCATACGATTGGATACTGCCCGGAATATGAATCGGTTCACGTTCACAATTGGTAAGATCTATGAGCTGATTCGAATTGTAAAATTCCTCATTAACTTCCGCGTGGCTCATTTTCCCTCTATCGGTAAAGTTGGCTATTGGGTACAAACCAGAGAGACTTGGGCGATCATAGCTAAAGTAATATGCCGATACCATCCGTGCCAGCTTCTGACCTCGTAATGATCCAAGCCCACTTTCTTTCTGGTAGCTTTGCAAGTGGCTTTTATTATATCGTATTCGGTTATTACCCGTACTATTTCCGAAAGGGGGGTAGTCTCTGCTCCAAAAGTTAACCAGTAACGTAAGGTTCCGGTTGGGGAATTGCTTTGGCGAAAGATTAACCAGCGATGGTAGCTAGGCACAATTTTGGATGAACCCAAATCCACCCTCATCCAGCCTTCCGTGAGCGATTCACTCTTCGGTGAACCGTTCTTGGAACGGATGCCTAGGGCTGGTTTTACCGTCAGTTCACTGGCGATTGCCTCTGGTGGCAGACCTTGGCGGTCAAGTTGGAGAAGTGTCTCAGGGCTTATTTCCAGTACATAAGAGAGGGCTTCTTCCTCCAACCAACCCTGAAAAGCGGTGTCGTTGCCAAAGATGCGGTTGCCCGTGATCCATTTTAGGGGAACATGAGCGGTTATAGCCCGCTGGAGCATTTGGCGAGCCAGTTCTGCCTTACTAGAATAGGTCACTTCGGGGGGTACTTCTGCTTCTAAACGTCGTGCTGGATCATTGGCCCAATTGGGAGGTAGATACAACTCACGGTCAAGTAAAGTAGACCCTTTAGAGGAAGCATAAGTTAAAAAGAGACCCAGTTGACAGCTTTTGATTTGTTCCGTATCGCTGCTATATTGCGGTGATACCCCCACCGACCGATCACCCTTCTTTGGAAAACTGATCTCCTCTAGGGCTACAATGGCCTCCGAATGACCCACTTCTTCTATGATAAACTCTCTTAAATCGTCTAGTACCCGGTTAACATCCCAGCGGGCGTGGCTAAGCAGGCGTTGCATTTTGGCAGGATTGCTATCGCCCGCTAAGGTCGCCAGTTGCCAACAATTTTTGCGTTCGGTTTCGCTGAGCAAAGAAAGGAGATAAGCTAGAGCTTGGGTGCGCGTCTCGGTGCGGGAGAAATGGGTGGAAATGCGGCCAAAGATCTCTTGCAGGGGAGGTAACTCTTCAAGAACGGCCTCCATCTTGGCATTATTGGGATGTTCGGCTAAATTTTCAACTGGTCCCAGCCAATATTCTAAGGTCAACTGGATCGTTTTTTTAAAACTCTCTAAGTTTATAGGCTTGCGAATAAAGCTATTGGCTCCACTACTATAGCTCTGTTCCACATCCAACAACTCCGCCGAGCCGGTGAAGACTACTACTGGCAACATCTTCAGGCTAGGGTCTTTTTTAATTTGCTCCAATACATCCCGTCCATCTTTGCCCGGTAGATTAAGATCGAGGAGGACGAGCGAGGGGCGCGGCGCAACTTTCTGCTGCTTATATTTACCACGTTGATTGAGAAAATCAAGTGCCTCTTCCCCATCCTCGCAGCGAAAAATCCGGGGATGGGTCAAAAACTTTTTAATTGACCACAGGATGGTCTCATAATCTTCGTCGTTATCTTCGACGATTAGAATCGGTTGACGAGAAATACTATTTATGGATGTAACCATTTGCTACCTATATTGTTAAATAATAGAATTTACGGGCGGATAAGCTTAACCTCTTCTAGCCAATTATACGGGAAGCCCTAGGGTGAGTCTAAGCCTAATCTCTAACTTTGGCAAATTCGTTGCTTTGCAGTCGCTACCCCTGAGTACCTTCTACTTTCCTCCGTTATTCTCAATCGGTAGGGGTTTATTGAATAAACCCGCGCCATTTTGGGCGTATGCAATACGCCCCTACCCCAAAATATTGAGAGGATACTGATTACCAAGAGCTAAAGGGAGTATAACCTCCAAAACTAAAAGCGGCTAAAAATGAGATAAGCAAAATAAAGCCATTTCCACTTAAAAGATAAATTTTAAATTGTTTATGGCTGGGAGTAATGTAAAGGTCACGTTGTGCCTTTAACTGTACCAGCAAGGCTAGGACTTGCAATAGTCCAATCCAGTAATGACCCGTGAAAAAGAGATAAAAGGTGAAAAAGACTTGGGCACTGTCAATAAAGGCATACGAGATTTTGAGCGCCCCTCGCGCTCCATACAACACCGGCAGCGTCCGTAAGCCTAGCGTCCGATCCCCTTCGATGCTTTTAAGATCATTTAAGATTAATAACCCGGTGGAGATAAAGACATTTACGAGGGTTATTACAAAGACTTCCATCTTAAATGGCCCAAAAATGAGTAGTCCAGCCATCCAAGTCAACATCGTATAGCCCAACCCTACCGAAAGCGGTCCACTTAGTCCATTGCGCTTAAATTCCAACGGGGGCATACTGTAAAACACGCCTAACAGCAAGCCCAAAATTGTCATTACAATAATAAGTGGCCCCGCCTGACTGGTCAGCATTAAAATCACCGACACCAGCAGGGCTAGGCAAGCAACCACCGTAAAATTCAAGATTGCCCCGCGCAACGTTACTAGACCCGCTGGAATAGGCCGGGTGGGTTCGTTAATCGCATCCACATCCCGGTCGAAAAAGTCATTGATAGATTGGCTAAAACCAATGGTAAGCGGACCAACCAATGTCAAACCCAAGACCACTAACCCGCAGGTAGCCCAATCCAACTTCATACCACCACTGGCTATTGCTCCGCCCAAAAAACCTTGTGGGCCAGAAGCCCACGTTACGGGATCTAGTAAGGCTAGATGTCCACGCAAAGTAGAAGTGACATGTTCGGGCAATTTAGTTTGGGCGCGTGTTTTGTGAGAACCTAGGTTAGTGGTCTCGATCTTCATTAAGTTTTACCCCCGTAAGGCTTAAAATAGCAAATTTATTTGCAGCAGCTTTCAAATCCAGCCATTCTCTGCTTGGTTGACATTTAAAATCAAAAAAATTGAATAACCTGAGCAAAAGGAACCATGAAGGGATTATACCATAGGAGTTGAGTAGTAATGGAGTATTAAATGATTTTAGCTCTACTGAGGTACATGGATAAGTGTAGTTTCAGTCAAATAGGGCTTAATATTTGAACTCACTTTCCCGTAAGGCACTGCTAAGTGTAGTGGTAGAATGGGATTCAGTCAGAAAGTTTCGTATCATCTCCATAATTCGAGGTAGGGACGTATTGCATACGTCCAACTTAGGATGAGTTTGCTCAATAAACCCCTACCTATTGAGAAGATATTCTAAACCCACTCCCCCTATTACTATAACCACACTTGGCTATTTGCTTTAAATTAGGTTAAAATAACTTTGCAAAATATTCATAGCATCACCGTCAGAATCTGTGGTATGCTTAGATAAACTATTACGGTGGCAGTTAGCCAAAACCACTTATACTTTTGTAACCTAAATTTCCACATATTGCTTATTTGGCTAACAGTTATTATCAAAAAGGGGTTAGGGCTAAATTAGTCCGGTCAAATCGGTCAATTTGGGCTAATTTACGCAATAGATTCAGAGTCTTAGGTTGGTCGTAAACTGGTTTTTCCTTTAATATTTTCGCGTTGTGATCCTAACTGAGTTGTGAGGAGTAGATTAGGATGTTAACCCAATCGCGCCAAATTCTGATTGTGGAAGATAGCCCCGAAGATCGGGAAATTTACCGGCATTACCTCCAAGAGAACACCAAAACCGCTTATACTTTCTCTGAAATGGCGACGGGGGAAAAGGGGTTGGAAAGTTCCAGAGAAAATCCGCCCGACTGTATTTTGTTGGACTACCGCTTGCCGGATATGGATGGCTTGGAGTTCTTGAACGAGTTGCAAGATAAGACCAAGGGCCATACTAGCTCTATTCCAGTGATAATAATGACTGGCTACGGCGATGAGAAGATTGCAGTAGAGGCGATGAAGCGCGGAGCCTCGGATTACCTGAGTAAAGATGATCTGAAGCCTGAAGCCTTGCAGCGAGCGATTGCTAACGCCCTCCAAAAGGCGGAGTTGCAGTATAAGCTGGAAGAGCAGCAAGAGGAACTGGAAAGGCAACGCCAAGAGTTAGCCCGGAAAAATCAGGAACTAGAAAACCTGACCACTCGCCTGAGTGGTATTTTGGAAAGTATCACCGATGGTTTCTTCGCTTTAGATAATGAAGGCTGCTTTACTTATTTTAACCAAAAGACTCTCCAACTCTTAGGCCAAACTTCTGAAGAATTGTTCGGTAAGAATGTCCGGGAAATTTTACCCGACTTAGTGGGGAGAGCCTCTTTCCAAGAGCTTAGAAAAACGGTTACAGCTAATCTCAAATCAGAGTTTGAGGTCTTTCTCCCTAAGATCAATTGCTGGCTAGTGGTGCGGGTCTACCCGGCAACCTTTGACCAGACACACGGCTATTCGGTCTATTTTTCTGACATCACCGCTCGCAAGCAATCAGAAGAAGCCCTACGGAAATGGGCCAGCGTTTTTGAACATGCTCAATGGGGCATAGCGATTGCTAACCTAGATAAGACTTTTGAGTTAGTAAACCCGGCTTTTGCCCAGATGCACGGCTATGAGGTGGAGGAGCTGATTGGGAAACCAATTAGCCACGTTTTAGCTCATCATGTGAAGGGCGAACTACCTGAAATGTTCCGCTCCGTACAAAAACAAGGTCATGGCCTTTTTGAGATGACCGACCTGCGAAAAGACAATACCACCTTCTCGGTGATTTTAAATGTAACAGATGTGAAGGATGAGGCGGATAAGGTACTTTACCAAGTAGCTAGTATCCAAGACATCACTTGGATTAAGCAAGTAGAGGAGCAACTTCGGGCTAGTGAACAATTTCACCGGACACTAATCGAAAATTCACCGGATATAATCAGCCGCATTGATCCACAACTTCGTTATCTCTATTCTAATAGAGAGCTTAAACTAACGCCCGGCATCATCGTCCCAGATGATCGCTCCAAGCCTTATTATACCGTTCGGGATTTAGGATTACCGGAAGATTTTTACCAAGTATGCGAAAATAAGATCCGGGAGGTTTTCCAAACCAGACAAAAGGTAATGGTGGAGTATAGTCTTTCGATGCCAACTGGTTTGGCCCACTACCAGACCCAATTAGTGCCGGAATTTTCCTCGGAGGGGGCGGTAGAGTCGATACTCAGTATTTCGCGGGAGATTACCGAGCTAAAGCAGGCCCAACTAGCTTTGCAAGCCAGCGAAGCGCGTCTCCAAGCGATCCTCAATAATGCCCCTATCGCGATTTACCTACGTGACTTGGAGGGACGTTACCTCTTTGTCAATCAATGGGCTAAAACTCGGACGGGGTTGGGTGAAGAGGCTTCGGAGGGCCAAAGCGTTTATGAGCTTTTCCCTGAAGGGAACCGGGATGAATGGTGGGCAAATGATCGCAAAGTTTTAGAGGCGGGAGTGGCTCTGGAGTTTGAAGAGACCACGTCCCATCGTCAAGGTTCGCGGCACTACCTCTCCCTAAAATTCCCGCTCTTCGATCTAAACGGTCAGCCCTATGCTATTTGCGGCATCTCCACCGACATTTCGGAACGGAAACGGGTCGAAGAAGAACGCCTCCGCCTCCACGAGGCCGAACGCTTAGCTCGCGAGCGGGCCGAACGAGCCAACAACCATTTGGCTCTCCTCTCCGAATTAAGTGTTGCCCTAACTTCGGGCTTAGATTACGAAACCATCACCGCTGTTCTAGCTCGTGTACTTTTACCCAAATTAGCGGATTGGTGCGTTATTACTTTGGCGGAGGACGATGACCAGTTTAAACGGTTTGTAGCTATCCGCCGCGATCTTGCTAAAGAAGCCTTACTAAAAGAGGAGGCTATCCGCTTTCCCATTCCACCAAAACATGTGTTGCAGGTGCTGGAAACCGGACAACCGCTAATTTTACCAGAAATTTCTGATAGCTTCCTCGAAATTATCTCCCACAATACGGAACACCTGCAACTGTTACGAGCGATAGAACCCAGATCTGGCATGGATGTGCCTCTAACTGTCCGCAACAAAACCATTGGAACCATCGGCTTTTTATCTAGCAAACCTAATTACTATGAAAGCGGAGACTTAAACCTAGCGCAGGAAATAGCCCGGCGAATCGCTTTGGCAATTCATAATACCCGGCTCTACCAGCAGTCCCAGGTTTTAGGTCAAACCCAAGCCGAGCTAAACCAACTCAAAGATCTCTACATGTCCGTTGCTTCGCACGAACTACGAACACCGTTGACCGTCGCTAGGGGTTACGTCCAACTCTTGCAACGTAATTTATTACGGCAGTCTCCGAACCCCAACACTTCGGTGGACCGTTCGGTGGATCGAACGGTGGGAGAATTAGCCTCCCCGACTCTTCCCAAGCCGAACAGCCAAAATCTCACTATGCTAGAAACAATTCTTTACCAGCTTGACCGGATGAACGGGTTAATCAGTACCTTGTATAACTTTTCGAGCATTCAGAACGGAAAGCTGGAGCTAAATTATGAACAAGGGGCTGATTTGCTGGCCTTGATCCAACGGGTAGTGGAACAACAGCAGCAGGCTAATACCAGTTATGTCTTGGCTATCCAAACCAGCGAAAAGACCGTAAGCGGTTCCTATGACGAGGCCCGCTTGGAGCAGGTCTTAACCAATCTGGTAGGTAACGCTATAAAATATAGCCCTTCCGGTAGCACGGTTACGGTAGGCATCGCATGTAAGCAGACCCCTACCAAGGCGGGCCTTGAAGCACTCCTCTGGGTAAGAGACCAAGGCTATGGTATTAACCCTGAAGACCAAGCCCACATCTTTGAGCCCTTTTACCGGGTGCGTACTCAGCAAACCAGCCGAGTGGTCGGTTTAGGGCTGGGCCTCTACATCAGCTACCAGATTGTAGTACAGCACAAGGGACGCATGTGGCTGGAGAGCCAAGTTGGAGAGGGTACTACTTTTTATTTTACCCTACCACTTGGTTAGGCCCAGCCGGAAATCAATTTCCGGTCTAGGTAGCTTAAATCGGTTGAAACCGATTGAATTCGTCCATTAGCCAAAAACCAATTCATTATCAATTTAGCCAAAAATGATTTAGATTTAATTGGTTAAAACCAATTTTAGCTATTAGACCGGAAATTGATTTCCGGTCGGGCTTACCCGAATTGTAAAGCCAAAAGCCCCAATTTTGAACCTTGTCTTAGAAAGGAATAAAACAAAATGTTAACCCAATCCCGCCACATTCTACTTGTGGATGATAGCCCCGAAGATTGGGAAATTTTCCGGTGTTATTTGAAAAAGAACACAAAAACCAACTATACTTTCTCTGAAATGACCACCGGGGAAAAGGACTGGAGAATTCCAGAGCAAATCCGCCCGACTGTATTTTGTTGGACTACCGCCTGCCAGATATGAATGGCTTGGAGTTCTTGAGAGAGTTGCAAAATAATACTAAAAATAACACCCGGCCTATTCCAGTGGTAATGCTGACAGGCTACGGAGATGAGAAAGTTGCGGTAGAGGCGATGAAAAACGGAGTCGCGGATTACATGAATAAAGACGATCTGAAGCCTGAAGCCTTGGAGCAGGCGATTGCTAACGCCCTCGAAAAAGCTGAAAAGCTGGAGAAGCAAAAAGAGGAACTGGAGAGGCAAAACCAAGCCTTAACCCGAAAAAATCAGGAGTTGGAAAACCTGAACAGGCGGCTGATGGTTGGTCTCCAGAGCCGAGAGCTTTATCGTAGCCTAGCCCACAACCTGCCCGGTAGTATTGTTTTACTCTTTGATCACGACCTACGTTATATCCTCGCCGAGGGTGCCCATCTAAAATCAAGTGGTTTTATAAATGAGAAGCTAGTGGGTAAAACTATCTGGGAAGTCTTACCCATCTCGCTTTGTCAACGGTTGGAGCCCTATTATCGGGCCGCCTTGAAAGGACGTGAGCAAAGCTTCGAGGAGCGTTATGGCAGCCAAAAGGAAGCTTATCTGGTGCGGTTTACGCCCGTGCGAGATGATGAAGGTCAGATCTTTGCCGGAATGGTCTTATTCCAGAGTATAGCGGTACTCAAAGAGGCCGAAGCGAAAACGCGCCAAAACGATGCGATGCTCCGAGGCTTCTACGATAGCGTTCCGCTGATGATGGGCCTAGTCGAACTAAGGGAGGAAGACCAGATTGTACATCTTTCGGATAACCTAGCTAGTTACCAATTTTTTGGTATGTTACCCGGCACTCTACAGGGCCAAACCACCCAACAGCTTCAGGTTGCTTCTGAAACCCGGCGAAAATGGGTGACCCATTTTCGGCAAAGCCAACACTTAGGCCAGCCCGTTCACTTTGAATATAAACAAATAACCAAGCGGAACCCCAAATGGCTCTCGGTTACGGTTGTCCCGGCTGGAGAAAATGAAGAGGGAGACTCTCGTTTTGTCTATGTAATGGAGGATATTACCAAAAATAAAGAGACCGAAGAAAGGTTGCAGCAAAGCGGAGCGGTACTCCGCAGTTTCTACGACAGTGCCCCGCTAATGATGGGCCTAATCGAGCTTGGTGAGGATGATCTGATTACGCATCTCTCGGATAACCGTGCTAGTTACCAATTTTTTAGCGTATTACCCGCAACTGGATCGGATCAAGCGGCTAAGCCCCTTAAGGTCTCTTCAGAAGTCTGGCAAAAGTGGATCGCCCATTATCGGCAAAGTCAGAAGTTGGGTCAACCCGTTCATTTTACTTACGAACAAATGACCCCGGTTGGTTCCAGATGGCTTTCGGTGGTGGTAGCCCCGGCTGGGGAGAGTGAGCAGGGCCAGCCTCATTTCTCCTATGTGATCGAGGATATTACCGAGCGCAAAGAGACCGAAGAGAAGCTACGGCAAAGCGAGGCCATACTCAGTAGCTTCTATGACAGCGCCCCACTGATGATGGGTCTAGTTGAATTGACCGATGCCGACGAGATTATACATCTCTCGGATAACCTTGCCACTCACCGCTTTTTTGGTGTGACCCCCGGCACTATGCAAGGCAAAACGGCCAGCCAACTTGGGGTTCCTTTTGAAGTCCGGCAAAACTGGATCACCCATTATCGGCAAAGCCAGGAGTTGGGCCAACCCGTTCATTTCGTCTATGAACATCTAACCCCGGCTGGCTCCAAATGGTTATCCGTTACGGTAGCCTCGGCTGGGGAGAATGAGCAGGGCCAGTCTCATTTCTCCTATGTGATCGAGGATATTACCGAGCGCAAAGAGATCGAAGAGAAGTTGCGGCAAAGCGATGCCGTACTTCGCAGCTTTTATAATAGTGTCCCGCTGATGATGGGTCTCGTCGAATTTAGTAAGGAGCGCCGGATTATCCATCTCGCGGACAACCTAGCGAGTTACCAATTTTTTGGTATGGTTCCCGAAACTCTACCGGGACAACCAGCCAAAGCACCAGTGGTTCCTCTTGAAGTTCGGCAAAAGTGGGTCGCCCATTACCAGCAAAGCTATCAATTGGGTCAGCCCGTTCACTTTGAATATAAGCATCCCACTCCAACTGGCCCCAAATGGCTCTCCACTACGATTGCCCCGGCGGGCGAGAATGAGCAAGGCCAGCCTCGTTTTTCCTATGTAACCGAAGATGTTACCGTATATCGGCAGATTATGGCGGCCTTGCAATGGAAGGAAGCCTTACTTTCGGCGATGGCCTCCACCTCTCCCCTCGCCTTTTTTGTGGTGGATAATAGCACCGATCAGATTCTCTATTCCAACCATCGTTTTTGTGAAATTTGGGGTATTGAACACCTCGAAGAGGCCATGCAGCAGGGTAAACTGACCAACAACCAGATCATCCCCGACTGCCTCCCGATACTGGCCGATGTGCCAAGTTTTGCCGAGTCATGCAAACCCCTCCAGAGCGAAGAAAACCGGGTGGTAGTTGAGGATGAAATTCCTTTCAAGGATGGGCGCACCATTCGCCGCTTCTCTTATCAGGTGCGTGACCCCCAAGATCGCTATTTTGGACGGTTTTATCTCTTTGAAGATGTTACCGATAAGAAGAAACGGGCGGAGGAACGGCTTAAATTAGGCAAGCTCGAATCGCTGGGAATCTTGGCTGGCGGCATTGCCCATGATTTTAATAACCTCTTGGCAATTATTATGGGTAATCTCTCGCTAATCGAACTATTAACCCGCACGGGTTTGGAAAAGGGTGTAACTGCCGAGCTATCGGCCTGCATAAAGAAGAGCGAAGAGGCTATCGAACGGGCTAAAGGTTTGGCTGCTCAGTTGCTCACCTTTGCACGGGGCGGTAATCCGGTCAAACAACCCTTGCAGCTCCTCAATTTGATTAAAGAGTCTGCCCTATTAGGCTTGCAAGAATCAAGTGTACAGTGCGAATTTGAACTGCCCGCTCAACTTTGGTTGGTAGAGGCGGACCAACTTCAAATAACCCAAGTGATTCAGCATTTGGTAGGCAATGCGGTGCAGGCTTCTCCTCCAGAGGGAAAAATTTCGATCCGGGCTAGGAATTTAGCTTTGGCAGAGTCTATGCCGGGTGCGGAGAGGAAGCCCTTAAAAGAGGGCAATTATGTGCAAATTTCGGTGCAGGATTGGGGCAGTGGGATTTCAACTGAACATCACAACCGCATCTTTGATCCCTACTTCACTACTTGGTCGGGTAGAGCCGGGCTAGGTCTTGCCATTTGCCACTCGATTGTCAGTAAGCACGGTGGTCAGATCGAAGTAGTTTCTGATGGAACTCTCGGCACTACTTTCCACGTCTATCTACCAGCCTTAGTTTTGGAAGAGGCCGGAGCGTTACCTCCCAAGCCGCCACTCCATATAGAGGCCGGACAACCCGCCCGGTCTGAGAAGAGTGATTCCAAGCGAATACTAGTGATGGACGATGAAGGAGCTATTCGTAGCATCCTTACACGGGTCTTAACCCGGAAAGGATTTTTGGTAAGCGAGGCCGAAGATGGAGCAGTGGCGATTGCCCTCTACAAAGAAACCCTTGCAGCAGGCGAGCCTTTCGCGGCAGTGCTTATGGATTTGTCTATTCCCGGTGGTATGGGCGGCAAAGAGACCATCCGGCATTTGAAAGAACTCGACAGCGACGTAAAAGCGATTGTATCGAGCGGCTATGCCGATGACCCGGTACTGGCAAATTACCAAGACTACGGCTTTAGTGGAAGAGTGGTCAAGCCTTACCGACTGGAGGAATTACTTCACGAGATGAGGCAAGTTCTCCACTGGGTCTAAAATCAAGATTTTACAGCTAACTGTAGGAGGGATTTCTAATCCCGATTTGGAACAAAACCTAGTACAAGGGATTTCTAATCCC
>JACAUC010000080.1 GCA_013390945.1 Candidatus Chloroheliaceae bacterium | reverse complement strand
GTTGGACTACCCGAATTGTAAAGCGAAGGTTCCCGATTTTGAACCTTGCCTAAGATGATAAGAATAATTCAAGGTAAATAGCAATGGAAATTTTGATTTGGCTGCTGCTAATCGAGGGGTTGTGGTTGGTAGCCTTTCCCCTAACGTTTCTGCTCTTTCGTTGGCTGCCCGACCGGGGTTTTGCCTTTAGCCTTATCGCTGGTCTATTGCTAGGTGCTTATGCCGTCTGGTTAACGGTCACTTTAGGCTTACCTTTTAATCCGCTCACCACGTGGCTAGTAAGCCTTGCGGTTTTTGCCGGGCTAAATGGCTGGTTGTTTTGGCGAAAGAAGGGCGCGTTAAGGCGGCAATTCTGGGCTTGCTTCCGCTCACGTTGGCGGCTAATGCTCTTGGAGCAGGCTGTTTTCCTCTTCTTCTTCTTCCTGCTGTTTATAGTGCGCGGCTATCTGCCCGAAATTCATGGGCAGGAAAAATTCTCCGATTACGCCATTTACACTGGCGTGTTGTATAGCAATACCCTACCACCTGCCGATTTATGGTTTTCTGGCTTTACGGTCAATTACTACTATTTTAGCCATTTTATGATGGCCTATCTGACCCACCTAACCGGAGTTGCCCCTGCCTTGGTTTACAACCTCTTCCTTTATACGATTTATGGCATGACGGCGTTAGGCTCGTTTGGGTTGGGCTATAGTATGATGAGCGGGCGACGGGCTAAGAGAGCGGCAGTGGCGGTAGGACTCTTGGCAACGCTCTTTATTTGTCTCGCGGGCAATCTGGACACGATGCGCCAATTGGCCCGGCCTGGCGAGCGTGACCTTGGTTTTTGCAGCGGCTTAGCCAATAATAGCCAATGCTTTTGGTGGACACCCACTCGCGTGATCTATGAAATCCACCCCGTCATCAATGCGTATGGGGCAGCGGAAATGATGGCTACCGAAACGATTAACGAGTTTCCGGTCTTCTCTTTCCTCTTAGGCGATTTACACCCGCATCTAGTGGCCTATCCTTTTTTAGTGTTGGCCTTGGCTTTGGCTCTCAACCTCTGGCGTTCCCCGCGAGCTTTATTGGACCAATCCGCTAAAATAAAAGCGGCCCAATTTGGCTTTATCGCCCTGCTACTAGGCGCAACCTATTGTCTCAACACTTGGAACTATCCGACGGCCTTTCTACTGATTGCCCTTACTTTGGTCGGTCGGGAATGGCGCAAGGGGAGCGTAGCTTGGCGACGGTTGGTACTCTATTTGGTGGGTTTAGGGTTAGTCTCGTTGGGGTTAGCCACTCCTTTCTTGCTGACCTTCCACTCCTTTTCCGGTCAACCCTATAGCCCCCCGGCCTTAGATTATCCGCTACTTAGCACCCTCGGCAAAAATATCGGGTTGGCGACTTGGGAGAGAACCCCGTTGGGGCAACACTTGGCTATTTTTGGCCTCTTTGATTTTGGCTTGCTTAGTCTCTTAGTAATCCTACTCCGACCCTATTTTAAAATCGGCCCATTTAGTCAAACTCTCCAAAGACCCCGGCTTTCAAGGCTTTCGCTCTATCTGATAGCCGCCGGGCTATTAGCTCTAGTGGGCAATCAAGTGCTTTTTAACTGGAGGCTGATTCATCTGTTGTTAGGTTTGGTCTTGGGTTTATTGGCCCTTGGGTTAAGTGCAGGGGGCGTATTTCTGATAGCCCAAGCAGCGATGCCTGCGGGTTATCAAAGGGTGAAGCAGGTAATTTTGCTGTTGGGCTGGTTTGGGTTAACTTTGGCGGGTTTTGCCCTTAAAACTGAAACGCTTGGCCCTTTAATAATCACCCTAACCGTCAGTGGGTTGCTACTGCAAGAGGGGAGAGCGAAGCGGCAACCCTCTGGCACTACTTTTTGCTTGCTCCTGATCTTCTATACCGCCCTCATTCTATTGCCGCTGGAGTTTTTTTATCTGCGCGATACGTTTGAAAATCGGGGTAACACGCTCTTCAAATATTATGTCCAAATCTGGATCGTGGTAAGTTTTGCCGCCGCCTATGGCATGGTGCAAGTGGCGCAAGCGGCGCGAAGGTTCAAGCCGGGCTATAGGGTTTTGTGGTTGGTGGAAGCGTTACTCTTGATTGCTTTTAGCCTCTTCTATCCGGTTCTCGGCTCGATGGCTCGTACTTATCTCTTTGCCGAGTATCAGGGTCTCAATGGCGAATTATGGCTGCAACGCGAATATCCCGCCGACTACGCCGCGATTGTTTGGTTGCGCCAACAAGCAGAGCGCGACCCAGCTTTTCGCGCCCCTCTTTTGGAAATGGCAGGCCACGATTTTAGCGATGCCGCGAGGGTTAGCACCTTTGCCGGGTTTCCCACGCTAATGGGTTGGGTTGAACACGAAAAATTCTGGCGAACCAATGACTCGGTACTAGAAGCCGAGATTGACCGTCGGTTTAAGTTGGCGAGTGGCTATCTCTATAGCACCGACGATTTAGCCGAGACCGAGCGGATCTTAAAGAGCTATAAGATCAAATATCTCTTTGTCGGCGCATTGGAACATCGCCTTATAGGAGAAGGTGTAACCGAGGCCCAATTGCACAAATTCGCGAAATTTATGCAGGTGTTGTATGATAAAGATAACGTCCAAATTTACGCCTTTCCCTAATTTTCTCAATAAATCTGGGTAGGGGCGTATTGCATCCGCCCGCCGTAGTATCGTGTAGGGGCGTATTGCATCCGCCCGCCGTAGCATCCGCCCAAAATGAGTTGGGTTTATTCAATAAACCCCTACCAATTCCGGGTGGTAAGGAATTTGTCCAATGGCCGAACGCAAAACTAGCAAAACCAAAAATGATGTAGCTCTTTCGGCTGAAACCCAAGCTTCAATGGAGGCGGGTTATGCGGATCTGGATGGTGAAAAGGTCACGGCTTATCTGGCCGCGCTAACCGAAAGGGCGGATGAACGGGCGACGGTCAACGGACGAACCGAAGAGGAGCGGTTGGAGGGGTTGGGCCTACTACACAAGGAGGCCGGGATAATTCACCCAACGGTAGCGGCTTTGTTGCTCTTTGCCCGTACTCCCCAAAGATTTTTGCCTCATACGAGCCTCAAACTGGCTCGTTTCAAAGGCCATGACCTTGACGGCATGATTTTGGATAGGCAAGAGCTTTTTGGCCCATTGGATCAAATTATCGAACATGCGGCAGGCTTTGTGGCCCGCAATATGCGCGTGACCAGCCCGATTAAAGGGCTTTACCGCGAGGATCAGCCGGAATATCCTTTGGTCGCGGTGCGGGAAGCGATTACCAACGCCGTTGCCCACCGCGATTATACTATTACCGGGCAGAAGGTGACGTTACGCCTCTTTGATGATCGGCTGGAAGTAGAAAGCCCCGGCGGTTTAGCCGGGCCAGTGACGCTTGAAAATTTGGGCCAAAAACGCTACAGCCGCAATCCGTTGCTGGCCCGGATTATGTACGAATTGCGTTTGGTGGAGGAGATGGGAACGGGTATCCGACGGATGCGGCGAGTGCTGGCCGAGTTGGGTAGTGGTACACCTACTTTCTATAGCGATGAGAGTAGTTTTACCGCTGTGCTACCCGCTCGCCCTATGGAACCAGAGCCAGAACGCGAGACCGTCGTATCCTCCCCGGTTCGAGGTATAGCCGACACCTCCCTCTTTGAGATAAACGAGACCAATCGGGCCGACTATTTTGCCCTGCTAAAAAGCGGCTTAAACGAACGGCAGGCGCGAGGTCTACTCTACGCTCACGAACGTGGTCGCCTCACCAACAAAGATTACCGGGCCGTTAACCCCGATATTACCGACGAAACCGCCCGTCTGGATCTCTTGTCCCTCGTAGATAAAGGCCACCTCCTGCGAATCGGTGATAAAAAAGGTGCCTCCTATCTCCCCCGCTAATTTTCCTAAGCTAAATCCACTTGCACCCTATCCTCAAAGATCGTAAAATTAGCTTTCAGGCATAGGACTGACAACGGATAACTAACAACTACATCGTCTCACGAGAAAGGGGACCTCTACATGAGGGTAGCAATTATAGGATTAGGGCTGATCGGCGGCTCATGGGGTCTGGCCTTGCGGGAGTGGAGTCGGAGCGAGGAGGGCAAGAACTCTAAGCTTGAGATAGTTGGGTTTGATGCCAAAGCCACCCAACGTAACGAGGCCCAGAAACAAGGGGTTTGTGATCGCACTACACTTACGCCGATGGAGGCCGTCGTGGGGGCGGAGGTGGTTATCGTGGCTACTCCGCCGCTAGTGATGCGCGAGACGTTTGAGGATATTGCCGCGCATCTTTCAAGGGGCGCAATTGTCACCGATACGGCTAGTACCAAGCGCGAGGTCTTGCGCTGGGCCAAAGAGTTGTTGCCCGACACCATCAGCTTTATCGGTGGTCATCCAATGGCAGGCAAGACCGCTAGTTTGGAGGGAGCCACCGCCACCCTCTTTAATAAATGTACCTACTGCCTGATTCCGCTGCCTAACGCCCAAGCAGGGGCGATTGAAGCACTGACCCGCTTGGTGGAAATCGTGGGGGGTCGTCCGCACTTTATTGATCCAGCGGAACACGATAGTTACGTGGCGGCGATTAGCCACCTACCTTTTCTTATGTCGGTAGCCCTAACTAACTTGACCAGCGAGAGTGAAGGCTGGCGCGAAATCTCAAAACTGGCGGCGGGAGGCTATCAAGATATGACCCGCTTATCTGGCGGTAGTGTCACGATGCACCTCGATATTTGCCGCACCAATTCCGATGCCATTCTCGACTGGCTTGACCGCTACCAGCAGACCCTTACCGACCTGCGAGCCGTTATCGAAAAGGCCGGACTCTACGACGAAGAGGGCCGACCGCGCCCGTCAGCAGAGACCGACCCGGTTTTGCTACAAGATTATATAGAACGCGCTCACAAGGCGCGGGAACGTTGGGAGGAAGAGCGGGCGCGTCCGCCCCAAATAGAAGGTTTGGAACAAATCAATCTACCCACCAAAAAAGAGCTACAGGCCGAATATACCCGTATGTTTACCGGGAGTTGGCTTAAACGGCGCACTCCTGATAATGGCAAGAAGTAGGCAGTAGCTCGTTGTTGGCTGGTATCATCTCAAAATTTCGTGGTAGGGGTGTATTGCATACGCCCAAAGCGCGGTGGGTTTATGCAAACTGGTTTCAATAAACCCCTACTTATTGAGAAGATACGGTGGCCGAACCCTCTAATTCCACTAGGTTAGCGGGCAGCAATGGATTACTTTAGCTCCGCGTTTTTTTGAAATCGCTGTAGGGTACTTCTTTGTCGGTAATAATATTAAGCCAGAATATATCACCATTAGCGTATACTTTAAAGCGATCTCTCACCGGAGCAGTATTAGGGTCACCGGGGCAAGTACCGCCATGTTTCTCACGTAGGGCTATCTGAAAATAGTTCGTACCCTGATCCTCATCCTGAAAGCTTAAACATCCTAAACCGTCGCTGTAAATTTTATCTTGCTTTAACTTATCAAATAAGAGGCTAAACGCTTTGTCGGTACTATCAATATTTATACTAGCCTTTACGGTGGCGGTCGGTGGTTGTTTAGTAACGGTGGGGGTGGCGGGTTGTCGAGTAGCGGTGGCCGTAGTGGTAGGTTGAGTAGTGGGAGTGGCGGGTTGTCGAGTAGCGGTGGCCGTAGTAGTAAGTTGAGTGGGTTCAGGTGGGAGTGGTCCAGGTTGAGTGGGGGCGGTAGTGGGAGTGGGGGCAGGTTGAATAGTGGCGGTGGGGGCAGGTTGAATAGTGGGAGTGGGGGCAGGTTGGGTAGTGGCCGTAGTGGTGGGGGCAAAAGGTTGAGCAATAATGGCTAGGTTGGTTGGATTACTAGGCTTCATTACAACACTTAGAATAACCACCGCTATGATTGATAGGGTAATTATTACAATGGAGGCAATTATCAATAGGTTACGCCGATCTTTATTTGATGACATTCCTTACTCCAAAGTTTGAATATTAATGGTTAATAAAACAAGCGTATTATACCATATTGGTCTCATCTCAATCTGCCTATCAAAAAAGAGCTTATGTTTACCGGAGGCTGGCTTAAACGACCCACTCCTGATAATGGCAAGAAATAAGCCCTCGCTAGATTTCTTGCCACATCTAACTGGTCTCTTTGACCTCATTTCAGGGGGAATGAGATCACGGTCTCTAAATCTTGAGGAGAGACTTCTGCCGGGCTATTCAAATAGACCTCATAGGCTAACCCGGTAGTCTCATAGCCCTTATCTTTTACCCATTGTCCAAGTGCTTCGTAAGCGGAACCACACTCGGGATAAGGGCCAGTATAGAGGCAGGTTGCCACTCTTCCGCCCGGAAACTCGCTCGCCTTAATCTCACCTTTACCCGGAAAGACTTTGGAGACCGGAAAGCCTAACTCAAGGTCAAGATCCTGTAGATCCATGTTATAGTAAATGACAAAGGGAGGCCCGGCGGGTGGTTCTCCCAATTCTCCAAGATATTGAGTAACCGCACCGTATACCCTTCCCACCAATTGAGGGAGGTCTTGTACAGTAGTCCGGGTGCGGAGGGAGAGTGTAGGTTGAGTAGGTTGCTCCTTAATAGTGATTTCGCTAAGCATCTCAGTTCCTTTCTTTTCGTTCACTCTTTTCTCGTTCTCTTATCTGGTAAAGCCTCCGACAAAGGAGGCTAAGTATATGATACCAGTTTCACGTTAAAATTAGGTTAAGAAAAGGTTAAAAACAAGAACGAAATTTCGTTCATGGCTCAGCTAGAGGGATCGGGCCGATTGACAGAATATTCCTTTCTAGTTAATTTAAACAAAAGAGAGCCCGCTTTGGTTGTGCGATTAGCCCATTGCAGGCTTATTGTGCAAAGTGTTATACTCGTTAGAGTAACATTTCAGTACATTTTGCACAAGCAAGGGAATTAAGGGCATTTATGGCAGAGCGTGATGCAGATAAGCAGCCAGAAAGTGGCGCTGCTCTTTCTGGCGATAGTCCCAATCCAAGTGAAGAGAAAGTAGTAAAGTCGAGTAAACGTCTAAATGGCGAGGATTTACTGCGCCGGGTGGAAGAGGCCCAAGTGCGCTTTGTAGATTTACAGTTTACCGATATTTTTGGCATTGTAAAAAGTGTCACTATTCCGGCCAGCCAACTGGGTAATGCGCTGGAAAATGGAGCTTGGTTCGATGGTTCGGCTATCGAGGGGTTTGCGCGAGTAGCCGAACACGATATGTATCTCGTTCCCGATCCCTCCACTTTTGCGATTATTCCTTGGGTCGGAGAACGTGGGCGGACGGCTCGCCTGATCTGCTCGATTTATACTCCGCGCGGGGAACGCTTTAATGGGGATCCGCGCTATGCGCTGGATCGAGTCCTCAAAGAGGCTAATCAGTTGGGCTACCAGTATAATGTGGGGCCAGAACTGGAGTTTTTCTTCTTTAAGAATAAGCCGGGCAATATTTTGGAGCCGGTAGAATATGACCGGGCTAGTTATTTTGACCATTCCACCGATCCGGCGACAATGGTTAAGCACGAGGCGGCGTTCTTACTGGAGCAAATGGGTATTCAGTTTGAAAGCTTTCACCATGAAGTAGCCCCCGGCCAACACGAAATTGACCTTGAAGTCGGCCCCGCCCTTCAAGTGGCCGATAGTATCATGACTACCAAGTACGCGCTCAAAGCGGTAGCGCAGCAGTTTGGCTTGAGAGCCACCTTTATGCCTAAGCCCCTCTTTGGTGCCCCCGGTTCCGGGATGCACACCCATCAGAGTCTGCTCTTTCTAGGCAATGGGGCGGAGAAAAATCCGCTCCGTAACGGCACTACCAAAATTATACCTACCACCAATGGCCCAACGGAAAATGCTTTTGCTGGGGTGAGCGAACAGTACGGTTTATCTACCATTGCCCGTCATTTTATTGCGGGTCAGCTTTTCCACGCTAAAGCGATGACCATTATCCTAGCCCCTATTATCAATTCGTATAAGCGGTTGGTGGCAGGCTACGAAGCCCCGGTTTATATTAGTTGGGCGCGAGTCAATCGTGGCGCTCTGATTCGAGTGCCGCACAGTGGCCCCGGCCCCGGCCATCGCTACGCTGCTCGCCTAGAGTTGCGTTGCCCTGATCCGTCTTGCAATCCTTATCTGGCTTTTGCGGTGATGCTTAAAGCCGGGTTAGACGGGATCAAGCGTCGGTTGCCTCTGCCAGAACCGATTGAAGAGAGTGTCTTCCAATTTGACACTACGGAGTTGCGCCGTCGCAATATCGAAACCTTACCCTCCACCTTGCGAGAAGCGGTAGAAGAGTTGCGTCAAGACGAAGTTATTCAAGAAGCTTTAGGCGAAATTATTTATGAAAACTTTGTAGAGACCAAGTTGGAAGAGTGGAGTGATTACCGTCGTCACGTTAGCCCCTGGGAGATCGAACGCTACCTAGACATTTCCTAAGAAGATTTGAGACTTATAGCCAGCTATGATTACCGTTCAAGAGATAATACAAAACCTGCTACCACCCCAGACCGAACTCTTAGCAGGTAAAGAAGCTTTAGGCCGAGAAGTAACCTGGGTTGTGGTTAGCCGTAGCCGGACGCCGATTTTTGAAGGCTTGAAGGGCGGCGAAATGGTTCTGATTTCTATGCGCTCACTACGGGCGCTCGATGAGGAACTAGACCTGCCCCGTCTCTTTGGCTACTTGACCGAAATGGGGGTCGTGGTGGCTGCCATTTTGGGTGAGGTTTCGGCGATGGCGGTTGAAGCCGCTGAAGAGTTAGGTTTGCCCCTGCTGGTTCTGCCTGAAGGTAGCAGCCTGAGCGAACTGGAACGAGCGATTTCAAAGTATATTGTGGATAATCGCCAACAACTTCAGCAGTGGAATCAAGAGGTCTACCGCCAGTTCACCGAGTTAGCGATTGAAGGGCGTGGTCTCGCTGCGATTGCCGAGCGACTTTGCACCCTTTCTGGCAAAGCGGTGATTATAGAGGATGCCAATTTTAGGTTACGGGCGCGTTATGCCCCGGAAAATTTTGATGCCCAAGCCGCCGCCGCCGCGCCGCTCAATTCGCGCAACCGGACGACCCTCGTAGCATCTACCACCCCGGCTAACAGTGTCACCGGGAATAGTCAGTCGGTAGAAGGTCTTAATTCGGCCTTGCGCGAGCATGCGTCGGCTCTACGGGATTGGCTGCATAGTCGGGAACTCAAAGCCAGCGATCCGCCCCTCCACACCTTCGATAGTGAGGGCGGGTTGCTTCAGTTAGTGGCTCCTATTATTGCTCAGGGTACGGTTTCGGGCTATGTCTCGCTAATGGGGCGCGACTTTAACACCAGCCATCGAGTGGCCCTGAGCCGGGCTGCTAGTGCTTGTGCTATCGAACGGGCGCGGGAGATTGCGGTGAGCGCGGTAGAAGACCGCTTCCAAGCCAATGTCCTAGATGAATTGTTGGATGGCAATTTTACTAACCCCGAAGCTATTACCGAAAGAGCTAGACGGCTCGGTTATAACCTCGCGCTACCTTATAATATCGCGGCCTTTACTTTTCGCCAGCAAGAAAATCATAGCCGCAAAAAACCGATGACTATTGTATTGGATGGTCGCAAGTTGGAACTCGACTTGCCCATCAACGAGGGTATGACGCGCGAACTACAACGGTTGGTGGAGCAAGAGGCCAGTCGTCGCCAGATGACTACCATTACCAGAGTGCGCGATGATCGCTTTGTCTTGCTCTTTTCGGCGGGTAAAGAGTTTGCCACTGCCGTAGATGTTAAAAAAGCGGCTAAAATATTTCATGACCGCTTTGTCGCCCACTTTACCGATATTAGTGTTACAGGCGGGTTGGGCCGCTATTATGAGGGCGTAGATGGGCTGGCAAAATCTTCGAATGAAGCCGAAAAAGCGGTAACTATGGGCTTGCGTCTCTTTGGGCCGGGTCAACTTACCTTTTTTGGCGACTTGGGAGTCTACCGCTTGTTGTTGAGTATTGGGGTTCAAAAAGATTTACGCGACTTTTATCAAGAAGTTTTGGGCCGTCTGTTGGAACACGATGCCCGTAACGGTGGTGAGCTTTTACAGACCCTCGAAGCCTATTTTCGCTATCACGGTAGCCCCAGCGAAATGGCTCGCGAGATGCACCTCCACCGCAATACTCTGCTCTATCGGTTGCGCCGCATCCAAGAGATTACCAACCTCGACTTGGAAGATGCCGAGACTGGTCTAGCCCTGCACCTCGCCCTCCGTATCGGCGAAGTACTGGGCGAACGGCATTGAGGTGATAGCACTTTCAAGCACTGAATACCCCTAACCCCTCAAGTGGGGCGTATGCAATAAACCTGCCTTAGAGTGGGCGTATGCAATACGCCTGCCTTAGAGTGGGCGTATGCAATACGCCCCTACCCCGGATTATTGAGATGATACCCTTGAAATTAAGTAGTTGTATCTGATGGGCCAAAATGAGCGACCATTTCGCGAGCTTGATCCTTTACTTGAGCTTGCCCTGTAATCGCCAGATCAGACCGGTTATTTTGCCCGGTAGGGAACTAATTCCATGTGGCCCGTAGTTGGGGTAAGATTGGAGCCTTGTGATTAAACCGTCGCGGCTTTCAACTACAAAGACTTGGTAGAAGCTGGTTTTTATCGGCCCTTTGATAATGTGGTGGGTTTGTACTTCGATGGTGGCACTTTCGCCATTCACCCAATGGCGCAACACTTTGAAACCGGGTTTTTCTAAGCTCAAGAGACCCCATTTGATTCCTTGCTCAATCGCTGCCATTCCTCTCATCTCTACTTGAGGGTAGTGCGGGTCAATAAAAACGGCATCTTTCGCAAATGAAGTTAAGATGGTTTGTAAATCTTTGTTTTCAAAAGCAACTAAAAGTCGAGTAGTCTTTTCTACAATATCCATTTAAGTCTCCTTATTAGCCAATTATACCAAAGTAATTGCTTTTAGTAAATTTGCAGGTTTCTTTGTTTCTTTGCCAATTCGAGGCAAATCCCCGAATAATTGATGCTGTTGGCGAACTCGGTTTGGAGCTTCAAAGCTGAACTCATTCAAGCTCAAATCGGGAAGTAACCCAGCCTTGGTTTGGACATTCGCCAACAGCATCAGGTTATTGAGATGTTACCATCCTTCCAACCTTATAGATCGTCTAAGTTGATACCTTCTGCTCTCAACCGGGCCAATAGCCGTTCATTACGTAATTCGGCTTGCTCGGCTCGTTGCTCGGCTTGTGTGGCGCGTAGATCAGCTTGCTGCCGCTCTTGCCGCTCCTGTGTGGCGCGTTGCTCGGCTTGCTGCCGCTCTTGCCGTTCTTGTTTGGCGCGTTGCTCGGCTAGTACGGCGCGTTGCTCGGCCTCTTTTAGCTGTTCGTCTGTAGAGAAAGGTTTCCCATCGGAGCGATGTAACTTCAACTCCCCGTCTAGTCCATCCAATTCAAAACGTAGTTCCAAAAGAAGGGGACTCTTCCAGCCCTTCATTTGGGCGATTGGCTCTAGTCTTATACCCCGGCGTATCCAACCAGTGAGCTTGAAACTGTCTGGGTCATAAATATAATATTCTTCTACCCCATACCGCTCATAAAACTCCCGTTTGAGGTTCATTTCAGGTGGGGTATTGCCGGGAGAAAGTATTTCAAAGGCTACCTGTGGTGCAATATTTCCCTCCTCCCATTGACGATAGGAACCCCGATCACCCTTGGGCCGCCCAAAGACCACCATGGCATCTGGCGCAGCGCGAGTCTTGGGCTTCCCCTCCACCGGATACCAGAGTAAATCGCCCGCCACAAAGACATTAGGGTTATTCTCAAAAAGAGACTCAAGACCCTTTTCGATGAGGTAGATCCAACGAAATTGCTTGGTATTATCGGACATCGGTTTTCCATCTCTTTCAGGATAGATGATCTCTTGAGGTCGAGGCATACTTGCCATATTCATCCTTCCTTTCTCGCAATAAATTAGTAACCCAACCCGAACGCTTTGAGTTGAGTCACTAATACAAAACCTACTTACCTGTAATAATCTCAAGTCCGCCCATATAGGGCCGCAATACTTCCGGCACAATTACGCTACCGTCGGCTTGTTGGTAGTTTTCGAGGATCGCCGCCCAAGTCCGTCCTACCGCTAGTCCGCTACCATTAAGGGTATGGACAAATTCAGGTTTAGCATCCAGAGCCGGGCGATAACGGATATTGGCACGTCGGGCCTGAAAATCCTCGAAATTGCTGCAAGAGCTAATCTCGACATATTTGTTTTGTCCCGCCATCCAAACCTCCGGGTCGAATTTCATCGCCGCCGTAAAGCCCACATCGCCAGTACACATCTTCAATACCCGGTAGGGCAAGCCAAGCCGCTGCAAAATATCTTCGGCATTACTCACCAAGCTTTCCAGTTCGGCGTAGCTAGTGGAGGGCTCGACAAACTTGACCATCTCCACTTTGTTAAACTGGTGAACCCGCACCACTCCACGCTTGTCTCGCCCCCCGCTACCAGTCTCGGTGCGGAAACAGGTGGTAAAGGCGCAATACTTTATCGGCAGAACGCCCGGTTCAAGAATCTCTTGGGCGTGTAAGTTAGTGACAGGTACTTCGGCGGTAGGGTTTAGATAAACTTCTTGGATGGGGTCGTAATACATCTCCTCGGCAAATTTTGGTAGTTGCCCGGTTCCCAAAGCCGCCTCGCGCTTAACCAGATAGGGCGGATAAATTTCGGTATAGCCATGGTCGCTGACATGGACATCTAGCATCCAGTTAAAGAGCGCACGTTCTAGTCGTGCGCCTTGCCCCACCAGCGCATAACCCCGATTGCCGAAAACTTTTACTCCGCGCTCAAAATCCACAATACCCAAGTTTTCACCAATCTCCCAATGTGGCTTGGGTTCAAAATCGAAATGCTTTGGCTCGCTCCAACGGCGCACTTCCACATTTTCATTCTCATCCTTGCCTACTGGTACGCTAGAATGAGGCACATTGGGAATAGTTAGCATCAATTGATAAAGTTCGTTCTCCAGACGGCTGCGGTCGGCTTCAGCTTGCTTGATCTCTTCACCCATCGCCCTGCTCTTAGCAATCAACTCCTGCTTGGCGGCAGCCTCTTTGGTATCGCGCACCTGTTTGCTCAGCTTATTAATGGTAGCGTTCACCTGCTCCGTATTGGCCTTGATCTGACGCAGTTCCGCATCGCGCCGCAAAACCTCCTCCACTACCTCGGTAGACTCACCGCGTTTTTGCAGCGAGTCTCTGATCTCGGCGGGATTATCCCGAAAACGTTTAATGTCCAGCATGGTCTGTTCTCTCCTCACTCCTATATTACTTAACCTTTAAACAAACCAATTCTAGCATTTGTACCGACCTAAAACAAACAGCTAAAGTACCTTTTTAAGGATGACGTGTCCAAAGCTATCTTGTATAATAAATAAACGAGAAGTAACAGTGGTCTCCTAGACTATTTTCTTTTCATCTTAGATTTTGGCTGGAAAGAACGGTATACACTTACAAGAAAGTGGCTGGCAATGACTGAATTTAAGAAATTTTCTCCCCACAAAAAAGCGGTGGTAGCGTGGCCGATAGTGCTGCTACTCCTAATAGGGCTAGGCGGATGTGGCGTTTATAATGGTTATCCTACCCCGGTGCCTGTGACCGCCTCCCCGGATGATGCCGCCACTACCCCTATCCCAACGCTACTCCCCTTACTTACTTTTGCCTCGTTACCCACAGTTACCCCTCGTCCTACTCTACCACCGACACCAAGTAATCTCAGCTTAAAAAAGGGCGATTTTTTACAGCAGAGTTTTAACGGCTTACTTAGCCGCTTCTATAAACCTTTAGCTAGTGCGGATATTTATGAAGTGGGCCTAATTGGTATGCAGAAAGCTCTTAAAGAGGCCGGGGTAAGCCAGCCCGATGTACCTATTCCAGCTTTTAGTGGTAATGCCCAACAAGATTTTCAAACCTTTCTAAACTCTTTTACGATTACGCTGGGGCGTTATAGTTCCAGCCTAACCGAGGATAAACTAGCCTATGCTGCCCTCCAAAATTCAGCCGCTACTATAAACGACTGTCAGGTGCAACAAACCGCTTTTTATCCGCCAGATCAGTCTGAAGCTTACCTGCGGAATCGCTCTGGGCAAAATCAATACACCGGACTGGGCATTAATATCTTAGCTTTTGATACTACCAGTGGCTATTTTATTACCCGTGTCGCTACCAAAACCCCGGCTGAGCAGAGCGGACTAAAACTAGGCGACGCAATTCTAGCGGTAGATAGCCAAGACGTAACTAAAATGGATGCGGCCCAAGTAGTGCGCCTGCTTCAGGGAAATAATGGGGCGGTTGGTAGCAAGGTTCGCTTAACCCTGCACCGGGCTGGCACAAATCGAGAAGAGATTATTGAAGTTGCCCGAAACGTAATTCAGACTCCCTTTATCGAGCAGCGTCTCCTACCCGATAATATTGCCTATATTCGTTTCAATCTATTCCCGCTTATGTCAGCCGACTCCTATCTAAATCAGTATCTTGGCGAATTTGACCGCTTGCTCACCGATTTTAAGAGCAAAGGCGTGAAAGGCTATATTTTGGATGTGCGGGGTACTCGCTACGGCAATATAGCACTGGTTCAGAATCTTTTGAGCCGCTTTGTAAGTGGGCAGGATTTGGTCTATCTCTTGAGGCAAAGTCAACAGGGTAATAGTGAAATAATCGCCATGCCTAGCATAAACAGCGTAAAACCAGTGGATTTACCCGTCGCCGTACTGGTAGATCAGGGAACCAGTAACGAAGCTGAAATTTTTGCCCAAGCTCTTCAAAATAAGAATACGGGCAGCGTCTTTGGCGTAAAGACTGCCGGGTGTCTTGTCGCTTCTATTCCGACCGTTCTGGCGGATAACTCGGTCTTGAATGTCTCAAACTATCGCGGTGTCTCAGATAGTAAAGATCCTACCTCCCTCATTGAAGGGGTAGACCCGGATGAGGTGGTTGACCTTGACCCGCAAACCTTGAGCCAAGGGCAGGATGCCCAGCTTGAAAAAGCAGTGGCCTATATCAAAGCACAATAGCAGAGGATACAAGAGAATGACCGCAAATAAACCGAGCCTGTACGAAGAACGTTGCCGCCTCGCCCAAAGTGTGATGACCGAAGATCAGATAGATTATCTCTTCATCGGCCCCGGCAGCGAATTGCACTATCTGACTGGCACTCCGGGTATGGAAAACGAGCGTATGTTACTGCTGGTCATTCCCCAAAGTGGTCAGCCTGCTATGATTGTTCCCACCCTAGAAAAATTGGCAACCAGTAAATACGCTACCTATTTTGACTTGCTGGACTGGAGTGATAGCACCGGGCCACAAAGTCGCCTTACCGAGTTATTAGGAGCCGCACAAGGTCGGGAGGTGCGGTCGGCGGTTGGGGCGCATCTGTGGAGTCTCTTCTTACTTGAATTGCAGCGCACCTTGCCAAAGAGCCAATGGACTACAGCCAACGATGTTTTGAGGAAATTGCGAATTGCAAAATCGGCGGAGGAGGTAAGCCTCCTCAAAGAGGCGGCGGCTATCGCCGATAGAGCCTTTAGTGAGTTGATCGAATTACCTTTCGCCGGACGTAGCGAGCGCGAGCTAATGGGCGAGGTCAACCGCCTACTTTTGAAACACGGTCATGAACAGATGCTTTTTTGTATTGTAGGTAGTGGACCAAACGGCGCACAGCCTCATCACCACACCGGCGACCGAATAATCGAGGTGGGCGATGCGGTAGTTCTTGATTTTGGCGGCAGCTACCATGGCTATTGTAGCGATATGACTCGCACGGTTGTAGTCGGTAAACCTGCCGATTCTGAATTTGAGCAGGTTTACAATATTGTGAATGAAGCTCGCGCCGCTGCCCACCGCCAAGCTAGAGCAGGTGTCAGTTGCGAGTCAGTGGATGCTGCGGCCCGGCAGGTTATCACGGAGGCTGGGTACGGCCCATTCTTTGTACACCGCACGGGACATGGCCTTGGCATGGAGGTACACGAAGAGCCTTATATTGTCGAAGGCAATCCGCTAACCCTAGCACCCGGCATGGTCTTCAGCATTGAACCGGGCATCTATCTGCCGGGGCGTTTTGGAGTGCGAATTGAAGATATAGCCATCATCACTGCCGAGGGTGAAGAGAATATAAACCACAGCACCCACCAGATTGTGACGGTAGGCTAAAATCTTTCCAACAAATCCCTGTAGGAGGGATTTCTAATCCCGATCTTCTGTAGTAGGGATTTCTAATCCCGATCTTCTGTAGTAGGGATTTCTAATCCCGATCTTCTGTAGTAGGGATTTCTAATCCCGATTTTCTGTAGTAGGGATTTCCAATCCCGATTGGTATATTATAGGCAATTTTATTATGTCAAGTTGAATGGACTATACAAGATGAAGATAGTAGTAGCAAGTAACAACCGAGGAAAACTAGTAGAGCTTCAACGCCTTGCCCATGTAAACGGAATCGAATTTATTACTGCGCGAGAGGCAGGCTTGAGCGACGATTTTGATGTAGAGGAGACTGGCACAACCTTTGAGGAAAATGCCGCCCTAAAAGCCAGCGAATATGCCAAAGCCACCGGGCTATACGCTATCGCCGATGATAGTGGGATAGAGGTGGGGGCATTAGGCGGAGAGCCGGGTATTTACACCAAACGTTTTGCTGGGGAGAACGCCACCGATGCCGAGCGAATCGCCTTTTTGCTGGAAAAGCTAAAGGAGATAGCTGTCGGGCAACGCGCCGCTCGTTTTGTAGCGGCCCTAGCACTGGCCGCCCCTGATGGTACAATCCTCGATCTGCAAACGGGCTATTGTCCCGGTCAGATTGCCTTTGCGCCGCGTGGTAGCCATGGCTTTGGTTATGATCCCATCTTTATTGTGGGTAACGGGGAGCGCACCATGGCCGAACTAAGTGCTACCGAAAAAGATAACGTCAGCCATCGGGGAAATGGTCTTCGCCTCCTGCGTCCCAAACTTTTGGAATTGGTGGTTGACAGAGGATGTTATAATTAGAACATAATATCTAAAGGTTGTGTGATATGATTTCAAATATAGGGCGAGGAATAAATCTATGGCTAAGGGTCAAGCAAAGCTGGTTTACGTTTGCCAGAAGTGTGAATTTGAGAGTTTAAAATGGATGGGCAAATGCCCGGAGTGTACGGCTTACAACAGTTTCACCGAAGTGGTAAAAGCACCCCAACGCGCTGGCTCACCCCGACCTAGTGCGAATGGCACAAGTACCGGAGCCACCGCGCAGGGAGGGAACCGACCCAAAAGTATCACTAAAATTGAGACCGAAAATTTCAAGCGGCTAACCGTACCGATAGGCGAATTTGACCGGGTAATGGGTGGTGGGATTGTACCCGGCTCGCTCACCTTGATTAGTGGTGATCCCGGTATCGGCAAATCAACTTTGCTGCTACAGGTTACGGCAGCAATGGCCGAAACTTTAGGGATCGTGCTTTATGTCTCGGCAGAGGAATCGGTCAACCAGATCAAGTTGCGAGCCGAACGGTTGGGGTTGGCCCCGGAACGACTTTACCTCTTGAGCGAAACAAACCTCAATTTAATCTTGGAGCATATCCAACAATTGCGTCCCTCGCTGGTAGTGATCGATTCTATTCAGACGGTTTACTTGGCCCACAAAGAACGCAATCCCGGTGATGAGGAATTAAGCTATGGCTTTAGCACGTCGGGCTGGGACGAAGGGCTAGGCCCGGAAATGACGGCTGCCGCCGGGAGTATTACCCAAGTGCGCGAGTGTGCCGCTACTTTGATGCGTTTGGCAAAGAAGCAGGGAGTACCTATTTTTATCGTTGGTCACGTCACCAAAGAGGGCAATATTGCCGGGCCACGTGTGCTAGAGCATATGGTGGATGCGGTGCTATATCTTGAAGGCGACCGCTTTCACCAATATCGCCTCTTGCGGGGAGTCAAGAATCGCTTTGGCTCCACCAACGAAGTAGGGGTTTTTGAGATGAGGGGGGAGGGCATGGTAGAGGTCAGCAATCCCTCCCAAGCATTTCTGGCGGAGCGGATAGACGGCGCACCCGGTAGTGGGATAGCGGTTACTATGGAGGGAACGCGACCTATTTTGGTAGAGGTTCAAGCTCTTTGCAGTCAGTGTTATACCGGAGTACCGCGCCGCACCGCCAATGGCGTTGATATGAATCGGTTGCTGTTACTGACCGCCGTACTAAGCAAACGGTTGGGATTGCCGTTGGGTAATCAGGATGTCTATGTCAACGTGGTAGGTGGCTTGAAAATCGGGGAACCGGCGGCAGACCTGAGTGTGGCAATCGCGATGGTCTCCTCTTTCTACGAAGCCGAAATTGATCCCAAGACTGTACTGATCGGAGAAATCGGGCTATCTGGCGAAATAAGGATGGTGAGCCAATTAGAACGAAGATTGGCCGAAGCCGCTAAGTTGGGCTTTAGCCGGGCGGTTTATCCTAAAAGTGCCACCGCTAATGGGCGACCGCTCAGCCTACCACCCGGCTTCACTGCCCAAGGAGCCGCCACCTTACAAGAAGCACTCGAATATGCCCTAGTTAAAAAGGAAGGAACCCACCGCAAAGCCCTAGGGCGCAAAGGGCGGAGCCAAGGCCAAACCAATCCGCCTCACCCATCCGAACCCAGACCAGAAGTAGACGAGTTTGGCAACGACCTCGAACCCAGACCAGAAGTAGATGAGTTTGGCAACGACCTCGATCCCACAAACGAAGAATATTAGTAGGGGTTTATTGAATAAACCCAACTCATTTTGGGCGTATGCAATACGCCCAACTCATTTTGGGCGTATGCAATACGCCCCTACCACGAAATCTTGAGAAGATACGAATATTAAACAGCCTGATTTAGCCGACAGTTATCCACATTGTCCACAATGAGGTGGATAAGTTGTGCAAAAAGCCTCCTGTAAGAGGGATTTCCAATCCCGACTATGAGCCACAATCGGGAGTGATCTCCAGCAAAGCCGTGCGTACCGTTGCCGACAGTAGTGCCAAATCTTCAGGTAAATCCAAGTCGAAAGCGAGGCCGGGCCGCTCGCAAATAAACGTTTGTCTTGCGGTTTCATGACATAAGGCCGTAAAATGAGCCGCAAAACTTTCTAAACCAAAATGATAGTTGAAATCTAGCAAATTAGGTGGAGAGACTAGCAAGGCGTTGGTACCCTTCTGATGGCGGTCGGGTGCGATAACGCCTAGGGGTTGGGCGGGATAAAGTTGCAAGAAGCCCAGCAGAGCGCGAAGGTCTTCTATTTCTAGCAGGGGTAAATCTGAGGGTAGTAGCAATAGGGCCGAAGCATCGGCCTCTTCACTACACCAGCGAGCGGCTTGAGCTAAGGCTATGTTCAAGCGTTCGTGGGGTGGTTTATCTGCCACCTCTTCTAGGAGTGCCGTGCCTTTATATGTTTGAGTTAATTTTAGGACGGTGGTATCGCGGCTAACGACGAGGAAGCCGACAATTGCATTTTGCTGGAGCAGTAGTTGTAAAAGATTAAAAGTGTGTTTCAATAAATGTAGCATCAAGCTACGTCGCTGCGTAGTATTCAATACCGGAGCCAAGCGCAATTTAGCCTCGGTTAACCTTTTAACTGGAACCACCACCCAGCAACCTCTACTCTTTTGTGTAGCGCTCACCGCCCGCTTTTCCTCTCTACCACTATTTTTCACTTAGGAATTATACCACTTTCCTCAAAGAGAATGATTTTATAGCAGGTAAGGGCGATAGCTTCTCCTACAAAAACTGAAGCAGGATCAGCAATCACAATTGCGGCGGCTAACGGGCTTGTGATATATTGAGGTTGCTTCTTACTTCAATGGCCCGGTCAAGAGGAGATTTATTTAATGGAAGATTACCGCTTAAAGATTGAGAATTTACCCACCAAAAAATTACAGGATTTAGCTGACCGTTATCGTAAAACCATCGCCCACTTAGAAGCGCAGCAGAAGGATGCTCGCTTTGTAGCTATACAGACGGTCTTAGAATATACCGAACGGGAATTGACCAAGAAACGACAAGATTTGATAGAGATTGAGCAACTGCTGCTTGACCGTAAGGATTAGAATTAAAAAAGCGACCTTATTAAGGTCGCTTTCTATTTTAACCTCTTTAACCTCTTTAACCTCATCCCAATTTAAACTAAAAATAACAAGGCGGATTTTAATAGTGCTTTTAGGTTAGCTTGATCTCTTTCTATTTCCTAATTCTCTTCTTTTGGCCCAGTGGTCTCTTCCGAAGGTGTTACCGAGTTAGTCTCCCCGGTTTCGGTCGTGGGCGATGTAGGAAGGATAATTTCTTCAAAACTACCCAGAGGTCGTGCGTCGGCACTCCGATCCCTTTGCTTGATTTTGATACGTGGCCCTCGGTCACTATGGTCATGAATGGGTTCATGGCTGTGGTTATGACTCTGTTCTTCTTCAGCCGGACTTTCGGTTGTCACTCCGCGCATAACCACTGGTGCGGGCAAAAGTTCTTCGAGGTTTTGACTATTCCACCAGTGCCGGATTAGGAGGAATGCACCCGTACCCAAGCCGCCTCCTATCAAAAACCCAATAATACGACGTTTCATTTCAACAAGCTCCTTTATTCATCCTTCTCAATCTAAATGCGTCCTTGACGCTGCTGTCACATCCAATTTCCTGGCAGTAGAGATTGGTACGCTGGGGAAACGCGCCCTCTTAGGCTTAGTCACCCAAGAATATTTAAACCCTTGCCCTAGCACGGAATAAGCTAGGGCAATTATAACAGGATATAGCACTTTCGGCTATCTACTAGCTATGGTAAGCTACCAATTTAGCTAAGTTAAACCTAGTGCCACCAGCATCAGGATCGGTTACTTTTTGCAAATCCTTGATAGAGGTAACTAAGATTTGCAAATAAATTCCTTCGGTCTCTCCGTTGGTAAGGCTATGTACATAAAGGGTATCGAACGAGGCGGGTAAACCAAGCTGGCGGCGAATCTGCCACTGCTTATTAGCCAATAACTTACCCTGATAATATTTCATTAAGTCCACGGGGGTCAGATTAACTATATAACCTTCGGTTTTCATAATTTTGGCCGTATAGCCGGGAAGCCAAGTTTCCGTTTGAGATTTAAAATAGCTAACATTAGCACCGCCTGATTGCCGCACCCCCGCCGGTAGTGGTACATTGGTCATCGTAATGGTTTCGAGACTGGTGGGAGTCTCTGTAATATTGGTAGCAATGACATTAATCGTCACCAATATTATTGCCAACAAGCCCAATAAGGGCAGGATAATGGTAAACAGGGAGTGTAGTGCCTGACGACGGAGTTTGGCATAAGGGTCTCGATAGACCGCTACGGGCTTACTAGTATTACTATTAGTCGGAGGAGCCTTACCATGGTCAGGAGTAGTTGATTTAGCGGTAAAGGCACGGTCAAGAAGCGAGGTTTTATTCTCATCCTCTTCCGCTTTTTTCTTTTTGGGCAAAAGTCTTTGAAACATGCTAAACCCTTATCTTAATAAAGATAATAACCGTGAAACTTCTGAAAGCCAAGTTCACCATGAATTATAACATTTTCGGCTGAATGACCATAGTGGTTTGGCTTTTTAATAGGACAAAAGTAGTAGCAGTTGTTTCACGTGAAACCCCTACCAATTGTGGGTTTCACGTGAAACAACTTTATTTCTTTGGTTTCACGTGAAACCCCTACCCTGAGTTGGGTGGTGGGTCAAGATCAAGCGACGGCAACCAGTTGGCGCATCATCCCACAGATTTTGGTCTACCAATCAGCTTTCTCTTAGGGCAAGGGTGTAGGATGCTGGGTCAACTGACGGAGCAGCATCCTACAGATTTTTGCTTTCCGGCTAGACGGCGTAGCATCCCACCGATTTTTGCTTTTCGACTAGAATGTGGTTAGGGGTCAACTGACGGAGCAGCATCCTACAGATTTTGGTTTTCCGACTAGACGGCGTAGCATCCCACCGATTTTTGCTTTTCGACTAGAATGTGGTTAGGG
>JACAUC010000008.1 GCA_013390945.1 Candidatus Chloroheliaceae bacterium | reverse complement strand
CTTGGGCAAGTTAAACCCATGTAGGAGGGATTTCCAATCCCGATGTGAGGCTTGGGCAAGTTAAACCCATGTAGGAGGGATTTCCAATCCCGATGTGAGGCTTGGCGCAAAAATAGTGAGGGATTAGGGTCTTCTAATTCCTTATACTAATCTGAGATTGTTCCACCCATCTGCCCTCTTTTACCTGATTGACGATGAAAGTGCTAAGACTAATATCACCATTTTTGTCAAAGCTCCACTTACCTAAAACCCCCTCAAAATCTTGGATATTCGATAGTGCCTGAATAACCGCAGCCTTATCTTTCTTACCAACATTCTTGATTGCGTTCAGCGTTACATTCATACTCTCATAACCAAAGAGAGTATAAGCTTGGGTGCTGCCATACTTAGCGCGGTAACGTTTCAAAACATCTTGAGCTTTAGGGTCGAGGTCTTGTTCCAATGCACCCGCGATAGTAGCATAAGTGCCTTCTGCTGCTGCGCCTGCGTCTTTGATAAAGACATCGTCCAAGATACCATCACCACCAAAAAAGGGAACCTTGATACCAGCGGCCCGAATATCGGCCACCAATCTACCCGCTTGCTGTTGGCTGATACCTCCAAAGACAATCGCCTCTGGATTCTGGGCTTTAATGGTATTTGCTAGGGATTTGTAGTCGCTCTCCCAGCCACTAATCGAATTGCGAGCAATTAACTCCAGTCCAAGTGCCGGAGCCGCAGTTGAAAAACTGTTAGCCAGACCTATGCCGTAGATTTGCGAATCATCAATTACATAGATGCTCTTGAAGCCGAGAGACTTAACAAAACTGGCAAGTGCTTTACCCTGAAGGTTATCGCGGGCGGCTAACCGGAAATAGTTGCGAATCTTGCTGGGATAGTAGACCTCCGGTTCGGACTTGTCACAACCGGAATCGGCATCAAAAATAGTCAAACAAGTATTGACATTGGCTGGGCTAATCATAGCAATACCCGCCTGATTGAGGATCGGTAGCGAAACTTTAGCCGCACCGCTGTTAAAGGTACCGATGTAAGCAAGGGTTTGAGGATCATTGACGACCTTGTTAGCATTGGCCTTTTCCTGATCGGCATCCCACTGTCCCTTGGCGGCAGTGGCATCATCCAAGGGGATATAGTCAATAGTCAAATCGCCAATCTTTCTAGTACCGCCAGTGAAGTCATCCAAGGCTAGTTGCATCGCATTAACCATCGAAAGGCTCTCCTCCCTTGAGGAGCCAGTCAAGGGTAAGCTGCTGTAGATTCGAACGGTAGTGCCACTACCAGTGTTACTTGAAGAATAACGCCACTGGTAATAATGTTGTCCAACGTTGCCCATCTCCACCTGATAGGCGGCACTGTTGGCTGGAGTATAGGTCAGTACCCGGCGTTCGAAGGCTTGCACCAATACATCTTTAACCTCGCCTGCTACCTTTACCTTCGCCCACCATGCCTCGGTAATCGGTAGGCCAGTAGCGAAAAAGACTGGCTCAAAGATGCGCCCTCGTACCTGCTGACCTGCTTGGTTAAGTACCGACCCGGTCTGGTTGAGGTAATCCCAGAAGGGCTTTGCTATGTTATGACCAGTCTCTTTTATGAAAGTAGCTTGTGCAAGATTGTACTTGCCAAATTCAGCCGTGCCGTCACGTTTATTCCCGCTACGGTCAATCGCTTTGGTGATAGGGTTGCCCACATCATCGGAAGTGGGTTGAAGCAAATCATTCAACGTCTTATAGGTAGGACCGTTGTTATCATCGGGGTCTCCAGCCACGCCTATCTCTGCTGAAGCCCGTTGCTCGAATTTGCTATCCCCAAGTTGTAGCTGACCCGTGATTAGCTCCTTAGCAATCAAGCCGTTGGTAACGTAGTAAATGCTCTTCTGATCGCCACTAGGGTTGGTAATCTCCATTCGGCTCTTGTCAAAGTACTGGACTAGTCGCTTTCCGCCCGGAGCCTCAACGTAATCTTCCTGTAAGCCAGTAGTGTTGGGATCAGGTCCCCAAAGATAGGAACGAGCCGTGCTGCCGTTAGCCACCTGCTTATCCGTGCGATTCCAAAGGTTTTGGAAGGCATTGTCCCCAAAAGTTGGGGAGGCAGTAGCTAACGGCAACGAAGAGACTGCTACAAAAAAGAGCGAAACAATGAAAATCAGGGCTACCATTAGCCCGGTTAGCTTACTCGTTTTAGAAAGCTTGTTATGTTGGATCACTATTTAATCTCCCACCTAGTAAATAGTTAACATATAAGAGAGGAAACTACCCCTATGAACTTTAACATATTAAACGCTTTTTGTCATAGTCTGTACGACTGCACGACTGCTTTAAACGTTCTAAAGATACTCTCGTATCTTCTCCAATTGATTATATCCTACATTGCTTAAAACTAAAAACACTAATTCCACGAATCGCTTGCGTTGTGCAAGCCCATCACACAGGTATAGATGAAGTCAATAGTAAATCAGAAATATTATAGATAAAGCCTATACCGATTAACAAATCGGCTGTAAATACCGTACATGATGTAGAAGAGTAGCGAATTAAATCTGGCATAGTCAGAATAATGAGGTAAGATATAGTGTATCTGTGTTACACAATAAAGAAGAGGGAAAGAAGTATAAATGCCCTTAGCAATGGATGATTTAAGAAAGACGACGGTTAGCCGCAAAGATAAGCGACGGTTTGTAGTGCCGCAATTGTTGGAAACGGCGGATGACCTAGAGCTTTGCGCCGATTTTTGCCGCTATTTCGCCCAACTAACCCAAAAGCAACGCACTCAAAAAGATTATTCGGAACAGTATTTGACCGAACGGGCAGGCGGCGATTTTAAGTTGGTGCGCGGTTTAACCACAGCCTTCTTGCGCTTCTACAGTTGGGAGGGGCAGGTCTTTACCGATAAAGTTGGGCCAGAAGAATATGCTCGGTTGCAAAAATTTGACTTGCTTAACCCTTCGGCTCTGCGATTAGCCCTATACGATTATGTAAACTCCGCACTGATGAATGGCTTTGCTGGAGCAAGTGCGTGGGAACGAAGCGAAACGCTGGATCTCTTCGCGGCAGGTATGGGGCTAAAGCCGGAGCAGATAGAAGAACTATTGTGGCTAGATGGCGAGGAGAACGCCCGGCTAACTTTGCGCCGCCGTAAGGATGGTGAATTGTTCAGGCCACCCACTGCGGCGGAGGTAGCTCGGCACTACAACCGCTTGGCAATTGAAACCCTACTTTACAACTCATCCGAGATTATATTCGGGCTAGGCCAAGCTTTGCCTGCGCTGTTAATCAAGCGCATCGGCTATTTGTCCAAAGTGTACCACATTCCTTATGATTTGGAATACAACGCGCTGGGCGAAATTCAGCTAAGGCTATATGGCCCGGCAGAAGCTTTTGGGCCACCTACCAAACATGGCGAAAGGTTGGCAAGCCTCGCTTTCGCGATATTGGCTTTAGACCGCAAACTGGCAGACCCAACAGCAGCACGTAGCCTGCGAGAGGAAGCCGAAGCTTACAGTGGCCCCCACACCACTATTTTGGAGGCTAAACCCATCAAAACCCGCAGCGGGACTAAAGTAGCAACCCCGGTACGCACCGCCATTGCCCAAATCTACCTGCGAGATAAGCTCTATCATTTTGATCTTTTGAGCTTTGCCCATACTTTTAGAAGGCTGGATGAAGAAGAGGAAGCAAATACAGGTACAGGCAATGAAGTGCGCGAAGCCCAAGTGGTTTATAAACCAGTAGAAAAAAACCACCCTGAGAACGATTTCGATAGTTCGGTCGAGGAGAGCTTCTATGCCGAATTTAAGGCATTGGAGCGCGAGGGTCAGACAACAGGCTGGCAACTAGAGCGCGAGCCGGAGGCTTTAGCTGTGCCAGAGGAAAACTTGCTCTTTATTCCCGATTTTGCCCTATCACGGGGGAAGCGACGGGTTTGGCTGGAAATTATCGGCTTTTGGACTCCCGCTTACCGTATACGCAAGCTGGAAAAGTTGGAAAAGTTGAAGCGGCGAGGTGGCTTTGATTTGCTGCTGGCAACCGCCCAAGAACTAAAGGCCGATTTCAAAGAAGCCCCTTTCCCAAGTATCTTTTATAAAAATAAGCTCAAGCCCACCGACTTGCTGGCCTTACTCAATCGCGAGTACGCCGATTTCGAGGAACGCTTGGCCGAGGCTCACAAGGGATTAGACAAGATTGAGGCCCAATTGGTAGCGCAGGATTTTATACCCGAAAGCGAACTTTATAAGCTGCTGGGCTGCTACAACAAAACCGAACTTTTGGGTGCATTGCAAAAGACCGGATTGGCAACCGAAAAGTCAGGAATATACCTAGAGAGTTATGGCCTCTGCTCGGCTGGCTACCTAACCCAAGCGGTTGTAAAACTAGGCCAAGCTCTCCAAAAAGCCCCCGGTCAACGCCTCACCCCGGAGGAGGCCACCCTCCAACTAGAAAGAGCCGGGGTAAAGGTCGGTGAGGGCGGGATTGAACCACTGCTGGCCCGTTTGCCGGGTTTCAGAATAAATCGGCAATCGCTCTTTGAGGTCTTTGTCGAAAAAGGCTAACTACAACTCCCAGACTCGTCCGTAGGCTCGCCGTCTAGCCTGAAATTCGGCAGCATTAACCCTCCCAAACAAGCGGTTGAAAAAGAGTTGGAGCGTTAGGCCAACGATACCCAAGCGAGTCAGCAGACGAGCCGCTAGTTGGAAGCTGGACGAGTAGTGTTTCCTATAGAAATAGGCCCGACTACGGTAAAGCTGATAAAACATTTCGTCGCGAAACTGGCGGCTACTAGCACCGGAATGGTGAATTATTTTGGCTTGGGGCAAGCAATAGACCTGCCAATGGTGTGATTTACGGCGACCGGGCCGGAACTGAACATTGGGGGAGAGATAGCCGGGAGGCATCTCTAGCGTTTTAAGCCGATAACACCAATCTATCTCTTCCATATACATAAAGAAATTTTCGTCCAGCAAACCGACACGCTCCAAGAGGTCGCGAGGCAACATCAGGCAAGAACCCAACGGAAAATCAATTTCAAAGGGCGGTGAGTAGTCACCTTCATAAAGATGGCGTGGATAACGGCCATTCCAGCGGGAACGTTGCAAACGCCAGTTTAAGGGAAAGAAATCTAGGAAAATCTGGGAGAGGCTAGGGAAATGGAAAGCACTCTCCTGAAAACTGCCATCAGGGTAGAGCAGAGCCGGGCCAACTGCCGCTGCATTTGTTTCGGCCTCCAAAAAGTTCATCATTTGCCAAAGCGCATCGCCTACTACTTGAGTATCGGGGTTGAGTAGTACGATAAAATTACCCTTCGCCACTTTGAGAGCCTGATTATTGGCCGTCGCAAAACCATGGTTCTGGCTATTCACTATCAATTGAACCTGTGGAAACTCGCGACGTACTACCGCAACACTATCATCACTACTGGCATTATCTACTACAATTATTTCAAGCCGATAGTGCGGATGAAGGTTAGGGTAAACCGATTGGAGACAGGCTCGCAGCAGTTTTGCAGTGTTATAACTAACTATTACTATTGAAAGGTCAACTGTTGATACTTCTTCCTTGACTTCTTTGGCTTCGGTCACTGAAATCCTCGCTAATCTAATTGAGAAGATACTTACACGGTAAAGGCACAAGCCCTCAAAACCTCAAATTCTTGCACCCCCGGCTCATGTGTGTTAAACTTTCAAATAAATGAAGTTATATTTTTGAGTCCGCCCTTGAATACTTATAATCTTGTTGCCGGGGACTTGGCGGATACAATAAGAAATCTAGCACATTGCTAAGGTAAATGCAATCAGCATCTAAAGTGTAAGGCCCGCTTTGTAAAGCTAAGGGTCGGGGCAGACGATAAAGATTGGAACGGATAGCACACTAAAAATGAGCCAAGAGAGATTTAAAAATATAAGCCAAGCCGAGCTAAATGACCTTAAAGATAAGTTAGCCCGGCTCAGCCTACAATTTGCAGAAACAGAAAACGAACGCTATGAATCCTCCGGGGAAACGACCGTTGGAAGTAGCATGGAAAGTAAAATTGATGAGCTTTTAGCCGATATTATTGGCAAGGTAGATGCAAGTTCGCGTACTCTATTAGACCCAATATATAGTGGTACGGAGCAACCAGAACGCCGCCGCGTCGTAGTAACCGGAATGGGTACAGTTAATCCGTTAGGTCATAGTGTCCACGACTATTGGCAAGCCCTCAAAAGAGGCCAAAGTGGTATTGCCCGTATGACCCTCTGCGATCCTTCAAATTATCCGACACATATCGCCGGAGAGGTCAAGGAGTGGGAAGCCAAGAAATTTATGGACTCGAAAGAGGCCCGGCGAATGTCACGAGCCAGCCAATTTGCGGTAGCGGCAGCCCGTCAAGCGGTAGAGGATGCTAAACTCAAGATAGAGGGGGAATTAGTCGAGGATTACGGGGTCTTACTGGGTACAGGTAATTGTGCTTTCCCGGAAACTGAACAGGGGGCGCGTACTATGATAGAAAAAGGCGGTACTCGGCTCAATCCCTTCTTCCTTCCAATTATTTTGCCAAATATGTGTACGGCTCAGGTAGCACTCAATCTTGGCTTTAAGGGCTATAATGCTACTATTATTACCGCCTGCGCCTCCAGTACTCAATCTATCGGGGAGGCCGCCGAGGTTATTCGCCGAGGCGATGCGGATGTAATGCTTAGTGGAGGCTGTGAAGCCCCAATCAGCGAATTGGGCTTAGCAGGGTTTTCGGTTATGCGAGCGATGAGCAGTGGCTACAATGAACGACCCACCACCGCCAGTCGTCCCTTTGATAAAGGTCGCGACGGTTTCGTTCCTGCCGAAGGTGCCGGAATTGTAGTACTGGAAAGTCTGGAACATGCTCTAGCGCGTAATGCTCATATTTATGCCGAGGTAATCGGTTATGGTGCTACCTGCGATGCCTATCACTTGGTAGCACCGGAGCCGGGTGGTTTGGGCGCAGTTCGTTCGATGCGGCGGGCCATCCACAACGCTAGGATTAACCCCCGCGACATTGATTATATCAACGCCCATGGCACCAGTACCGATTTAAACGACAAGATAGAAACTATAGCGGTTAAAAAGGTTTTTGGCGACTATGCTTATCAGGTGCCACTTAGTAGCACCAAGTCTATGATTGGTCACTTACTTGGAGCGGCAGGTGGGGTGGAAGCAATTGCTACCCTGTTGATGATGCAGCATCAACTAATTCATCCTACTATTAACTATGAGACCCCAGACCCAGATTGTGACTTGGATTATGTACCTAATCGGGCGCGACCCTTTAATATTAAAATCGCGATGAGTAATTCTTTTGGTTTTGGTGGTCAAAATGCCAGCCTGATCTTTAAGGAGTACAAATCCAAATTGGAGACGCAACCTTAGATCTATCCTTGACGTTTCGATAGGCTATTATTTTTTTATTCTTATGAAGAGGTTTAAAGATGGCGACTGGTGAATATTGGACAATGAATTTCTGGCAAATGCGCTCAGGACAAAGAGGTAGTGTGCTGGAGGAGCTAACCAGAAATGGTATTATACCTCAGTATGGCAAAGTACCTGGCGTGTTATCGGTCAAACTCCTCCGAATTGTCGAGGGGGATGGTGTAGGCACAGATATAGATCAGTATATTGCCCTTACCCTTTATGAAAGTCGGGAAGCCTACAATCGGTGGTGGACCAGCGAGTCGCGCCAACGCATTGAGATGGGCCAAAGGTTACAGGGTACGATGGACACTTGGCTCAAAGTGGCAACCCAAGTAAGGGTTCACCGCTCTATCGTAACGGTTGATGAAGAATTTAAGCAGGAGGAAGTTTCCGAATTGCCTCCACCTAAGCCGGGTAACAGTCCAATATTTTAATTTTCAGGAGCAAGTGTTGTGTTAGTAATTACCAATCAAGCCTTTGTGGATAAGCAGATCAGTCGGAATCGTCTTCTTTTCTGGATCGGGGTGGGCTGTTTGCTCGCCTCGATGGTCGCACTCTTCCTTGGTGCAGGTGTACCAATGTTGGTCTTCCTCTTTGGCTATCCCCTGCTTATTCTAGGGGTTATCCTCACCAAACGCGGTGCTTTCGGCAACCGACGGCATGGGGTAGGGGGCTACCAAACCAAAAGCGAAGCAGTTGAAATTGAGGCCGTACTAAAGAACGTGCCGCCCCGCTTCCACCTCTATAACTGGGTAACTATTGGCGAGGAGCTTTATGAACATGTGTTGGTAACACCAAATGGGATAATGCTGCTGCTAGTCAAAGGCCAATTCGGTAAAGTTAAAGCTGGACACGATCACTTTAGACTAAAACAAGGTGCGATTGGCTGGATTGGTTCGTTGGGTGAACCACTTATGGGAAATCCAAGCAAAGACTTAGCCCGACAGGTCAAGACCCTACGAACTTGGTTTGAGGGACAAGGCTATGAGTTGCCTACCGATGGTATAATCATCTTTAATAATCCCCGCTCTGAAATCTTGGGGGCTGAAGAGATGAGCTTTCCGGTTTGCCTGATGCACGATCTGAAGTTAGCTGTGCGTGGCTGGGAGACCGAGCTAAATATGAGTATCCAAGAACAACAAGAAGTGGAAAAACTGCTTATTAAGAATTTGCCCACCGAACAAGCTGTAAAGGTAGAGCAATTGATTCAAGTACCCGAATACAAACGGAAAGCTTTAATGGAAGCGGAGAAGCCTGAAAAGGTGGAAAAGAAAGACCTAGTGGCAACCGCCAAAGAGCGGGCAAAGACCGCGAAAGCGGCCTCCCCACTCACTCCCGGTACTAGTGCGGCGAACCAGCGTCTCGGTTTGAACGGAAAGCCTTTACCACCTAAAGTCGAAAAGCCCCGCAAAGCGCGGCGAGATGTAGCACCCTTACCTAAGATAAATCAGGGTGCTTTTGGCGAAACCGAACGCCGAAGCAAATAATTTAACAATGGCAACTTTAAGTTTACATGAAAATCCCCGACTAATCGGCCATACATGGGCCACTGGACTGCTTCAAAGTTCGATTGCGGCGGGTAAGGTTTCACATGCTTACATTTTTAGCGGCCCAGCAGGGGTAGGCAAAACCCGCTTGGCTCTTGATTTTGCGCTGGCCCTCAATTGTGAAAATCAACTGGCGGAGCATCAACTGGCGGAGCAGCATCCAACAGGTCAGGGTCAAGAGGCAAAAGGATTGTGGTATTGTGGGGAGTGCCGGGCTTGTCGGTTGATTGCGGCGGGGAAACATTCCGATGTAACCACCATTAGTTTGGCTTGGCAAGCACTTCAGACCGAAAATCAGGGGAGTGCCAACGCTAATCTCAAGATTGATACTATCCGGGCCATCCAAGCCGAAATTAGTCGCCCACCTAAAGAAGTAGCTTGGCGAGTCTATATTGTACAAGATGTAAATACAATGCAAGCGGCGGCGGCTAACGCTTTTCTCAAAACGCTGGAAGAGCCACCTACACGAGCTATTTTAATCTTGCTTTCGGATAGTGACCGAACTTTGCTACCTACAATTGTCTCGCGTTGCCAATTAATCGAGCTACGGGCGGTGGCTACCGTTACCATAGAAGAAGCCTTAAAAGAACAGGGAGCCTCCGAACTGATTGCCCACACCCTTGCCGCCCTCGCCGCCGGACGACCGGGTTGGGCCTTACGTGCCTTCCAAGACCGCACCCACCAAGATTTGAACGACCGGGATGAGGCAATTATGCAACTTATGGAGCTTCTACCGGGTGATAGAATTAAACGGATGGGTTTTGCCGAAGATTTAACTAAAAAATGGCAGGAGGGTGGAAATAAGCGAGCCAGCATACAAACGATGCTCAATATCTGGCTAGGCTGGTGGCGAGACTTGGCACTAGTTCGGGCGGGACTTCTCCAATTTCTTACCAATGTAGATAAACTGGACGATTTGAAGAAGCAAGCCAAAAAACTCACTGACCTGCAAATTAAAGAGATGCTTCTTGGTATCACCCGTGCGGCAGCACAACTGGAAGGTAATGTAACTCCCCGATTGGCACTGGGTGATCTATTTATCAACAAATTACCTCGGATATAAACGTCCCACTATTTTAGTGGGTGTTAAATTTATATTTCTAGTCTATTTTGGTGGGGACGTATGACAAACACCGCTATGCACCCTACCCTTCAATTAGTGGGGACGTATGGCATACGCCCCGAACTTTTACTACAGGAGGGCCTCTATGCCAACAGTGACGTTAGAAGAAGGCCAAGTGCGAATTGCAGCGGTACGATTTAAAAGGGTAGGAAAGCTGGCTTATTTCAACGCTAAGGATTTTGAGCTTAAACCGGATACGTGGGTCATCGCCGATATAGGCAAAGGAACCGAGGCAGGCCGGGTAATTCTGCCGCCGCGCATTATCGAAGCCAGTTCCCTAACCGAACCGCTACACCCAATCTTGCGGATTGCTACACCCGAAGACCTAAACCGAATGTACCAACTCAAGATAGGCAATAAAGAGGCTCTGCTTAAATGCAGCGAAAGAATCAAGAATTACGACTTGCCGATGAAGTTGATAGATGGGGAGTTTAATCACGATGGTAGCCGGGTAACTTTCTACTTTACTTCTGAAATCCGAGTGGATTTCCGACAGTTAGTGCGTGATCTAGCCAGTCTTTTCCGTACTCGCATTGAACTAAGACAGATAGGAGTGCGCGACAAAGCCAAAATTGTGGGAGGCGTGGATCGCTGTGGCAGAACGCTTTGCTGCTCCACTTGGCAAGCCGAATTTCCGGTGGTTACGGTTAAAACGGCTAAAGATCAGGATTTACCACTCAATCCCTCCAAGCTTACCGGCGTATGTGGACGATTACTTTGCTGCCTAAGCTTTGAGCATCCCATGTATAATGAGATGAAAGAGCATATGCCCAAGGTTGGGGAACAAGTCAGTGGTACACACGGCTGCGGGAAGGTGGAAGCCCGCAATATTCTAAAAGGTACCGTGAGTGTCAGCTTGGAAAATGGGGCTTATATAGAGACCAACTACCGAGAGTTGACCCGCGAGGAGAAAGATAGTTCAGTTTTAATTGGCGGCTACGATTTTGAGGGTGAAGAAGCTTTTGAACTAGAGGATGAAAGGGATCGTAACTTCTTGAAGGAAAACTGAAAGTGTGCTAAAATAATGGCGAGTGTTTATTATGTAAACTCTCACCTTTATTATTAGCTGAAAGTAGAGAGAGCAGGCCGAAGGTATGGACATCTTACCTTATCTATTATTCCTGATCTTCCTGATAGCGGTAGTTGGTTTTGCCGTGAAATTTCTCTTGGGTAGGGTAGAGCTTATACCCGAGGGAAGTGTAGGAATAGTTGAGCGGCAGGGTCGCTTTATTCGCGTACTCGATGCCGGACGGCATTTCTTATTACCTTTTGACCGTATCCGTCAAGAAGTACCCCTCCAAGAATTTGAAGCGACGCTGCCGCTTGAAAAGGTGGTAATGCACAACGCGGTAATAGTAGATATGGATATGTATCTTCAGTATCGCATTGCCCACTATTCCCCCCAACAGGTTTCACCGGAGCAAGCCCGTCAAATGCAGCCCGAACCAGTCATTAAATGGAGCCGGGGCCGCATCCGCCAGCGAGATGTCTATAACGCCATCTACAAAGTAGATAATTGGCAAGATCGTACCCAAAAAGAGGCCAAAGCCATACTACGCGGCTATATGGGTGCTATTGATGTTAGCAAAGATATTTTTAATGGTCCAGCCAATACGCTCAAGCAGATTTCAGCTATTATTAAAAAGCAACTTAACGAACGAACTCTGCAATATGGCGTAGAAATAACCGAAATCATTCTAAGCAATCCCAAAGTGGATGAGAGTACCTATGAACTTTTGACCTCGGTCTCACGCAGCCAAATCCAAAACCAAATCAAGCAAATGGAAGCCGAAACCCAAGCCAAAATTCAGCAGATGGAAGCCGATGTTCAGGCGAGGATTCAGCAAACCCTTAAACTCAGTCGGGAAGAATTATTGCAGTGGTCCCGAACAGAAGCCATCAGAGATATTACCCAAAATAACCCCAATGCCCGAATCTACGTTAATTCGGATGATCTCAACCCAACGGAAGGCTCAGCCCCACCTAGGCCGGGGGCATACCCTGACCGACCCGCAGATAATTCTCGCCCTACCCGTAACGAAGGCGAACGAAGATAATCCATCGCCTGTAGAAGAGATTTCTAATATCGGTTTCATAGCAGCCCCCTTGCCCCAATAAAGCAAGGGGGTTTCTTTCTCTCGGTAGTACACACATTTGTAAGTACCAGCCCATTAATGGTATAGTGATTAAGAAAGTTCCCCAAAAATAAATATGGATATGGTGGAAGTCAAGGTTGGAACCATGCTTAATAACCAAATATACTACATTTATAATGAAAGTTGAAGGAGATTTTGACAAATGGGAAAGCGTAAATTTATAGTTAACCTTTGTGAGATACTGATTTGCCTACTACTCTTTGGTCTATTACCTTTACCTTCAGCAGTTAAAGCAAACGCACCACTCCAACTACCAACCACTGCCGCTACAACTGATCTTAGCCCGGTCTTGTCTCCTGCCATAGCTTCTACCACCGCGCGTAAAGTGATAGTGGACAATTCCGATTCGGCAACTTTGGCAGAAATGGCAAAAGTTGGGGCAACTTTGCTGGTAGATTACAACTCTTTTAGCCTCTGGCAAGTTACTAGCACCCAAAATACCCGACTCTTGGCCTCCGGCAAAAGCCTCCCCACCGCCCAACCCACCGATAATTTGAACTTGATTGAGTTACGAGAGAATCGTATTTCGACCGACAGTACCACGCCACAAGCTCCAACTGGACTGAGCCAAGCTAAAACCACCGATGCTCAATTCTGGATGGTACAATTTATCGGCCCAGTCAAGGAGGCTTGGCTGAAAAATTTGCAACAGATGGGAATCGAGCCGGTGATCTACATGCCAACTAATGCCTATGTCGTATGGCTCAATGGAGCCAGCTTGACCCAACTGGAAAATCTACCCAATATTGATAAAACGGTTCAGTGGACCGGAGCTTACCACCCGGCCTATCGTCTCTCCCCGGTCTTTCAGCCCGGAAAGAATCGAACACTCCCGGCCAGTAGTGACCTTGTTAGCGTTACTGTCCAACTTTACACTACCCCCAATACCGCCACTACCCTGAGTAATCTCCAAACCTTGGGCGGAAAGGTGCTAAGGAACCCTTCAGAGGTCTTGAATTTTACCGACATATCCTTAGAACTGCCCTTTGGTCAGCTGACTACTATTGCGAATTGGGCCGATGTTTTCAATGTGGAGCCTTGGAGTCCTCCTATCAAATTGGACGAGGCACAAGGCCAAATTCTAGCAGGTAATCTGACTAACTCTGGCGGTAAGTTTGTTCCCACCGGGCCGGGTTACCTGAACTGGTTAAGTAGCAAAGGCTTTCCTACTGACCCCGCCGCTTATCCGGTAGTGGATATAGTAGATGATGGTCTTGATAATGGTTCAACTACGCCACTACACCCGGATTTTTATCAACAGGGTTTGACCTCCAATAGCAGCCGACTGGTTTTTAATACTAACTGTACTAACGATACACTTCCCAACGGTACCGCAGGTCATGGTAACATCAATGCTGGAATTATGGGCGGCTACAACGACCGCAACGGCTTTCCATATACGGATACCAACGGTTACCATTATGGGTTAGGTATTTCACCCTATACTAGAATTGCTAGTACTAAAATATTCAACAATATTGGTGGCTATTTTGATATATCCGCTTGTAATAATAATAATATAAGTTTATTACAAAATGCTTACAATAATGGCGCTACAATCACTTCTAATAGTTGGGGTAGTGATAGTGCAGGAGCTTATGATGCAGACTCTCAAGCTTATGATGCCTTGAGTCGGGATGCTTCTGCTGCCACCGCAGGGAATCAAGAGATGTTGCACATCTTTGCTGCAGGTAACGCAGGTCCTAACACCCGAACAGTGGGTTCACCCAGCACGGCTAAAAACGTCCTAGCTGTGGGTGCTACCGAAAATGTGCGCGATCAAGGAGTGTTAGATGGCTGTGGTGCTGCTGCCTCTAATAACGCCGACAATATGGCTAGTTTCTCCTCGCGTGGTCCTGCCGCCGATCTACGCTCTAAGCCAGACATTGTAGCACCCGGTATCCACATTCAAGGTCCCGCTTCTCAAGACCCCGGCTATGACGGCACTGGTGTTTGTGGGGCCGCTAACAATAAATATTACCCGCCTAATCAAACCCTTTATACTTGGTCAAGTGGGACTAGTCACTCTACCCCGGCGGTGGCTGGCGGAGCTTCGCTAGTCTATAACTATTACCAAAGAGTACTCAATCCAGGGCAAACTCCTAGCCCGGCGATGTTGAAAGCCCTAATTCTCAACACGCCGCGCTACCTGAGCGGCTTAAACACCGGCGATACCCTGCCTAGTCCTAATCAAGGTTGGGGCGATCTCGATTTAGGTAGCATCTTTGACGGTACACCCCGCTCCTTGGTAGATGAGAGCTATACTTTCAGTGCCACTGGTCAAACTTATACTCGCGCAGGTAACATCTTAGACCCAACCAAACCACTGCGGGTCTCTTTAGTCTGGACAGATGCTCCGGGCAGCACTACTGGCGCAGCTTATGCCAATGATCTTAACTTGGAGGTAAGTGCTGGGGGTCAGGTCTATAAGGGCAACGTCTTTAGCGGTGGAACTTCCATTATCGGCGGCTCGTTCGACTACCGTAACAATGTGGAGAATGTCTTTCTTCCCACCGGGATCAGCGGTAATTTCTCGGTAAAAGTAACCGCCGCCAATCTAGTTGCCAACGCTATACCAGGCAGTGGTAGCCTAACCCACCAAGATTTTGCGCTGGTGATCTATAACGCGGATACCACTCCGATTCCTGTGCTATCCGCCGCATCTATAGTCTCCAGCGATGTGTTAGGCAATGGCAATGGTATCCTAGAACCGGGTGAAACAATCTCACTAAATATTGGCCTCTTAAACTCTGGTACTTTAGCCGCTACGAACATTAGCACAACCCTACACTCAACCGGAGGGGTTGTAATAGGAAATAGCACGTCGCCCTATCCCAATATTCTACCGGGTGCTACTATTACCAATACTAAACCTTATACCTTTACCATTAACCCAAACCTCTCTTATGGCACTTTACTTACTTTTACCTTAACGGCTTCCTATAGCGGTGGCTCTGTTTTCAACTATAACTTTACACTACGGACAGGTACTCTGGTATTATCCGCAGCATCCGTAGTTTCCAACGATAGCTTGGGCAATAACAATGGTACCCTAGAACCGGGTGAAACGATCTTGCTGAATATTGGCCTCTTAAACTCTGGCAATGTAACCGCTACGGGTGTTAGCGCAACTTTACAGGCAGGAAGTGAGGTTTTAATAGGCAATAGTACCTCGGCTTACCCCAATATCGTACCGGGTGCTACTATTACCAATACCAACCCTTATACTTTTACCATTAGCCCCAAGCTTACTTGCGGTGCTACACTTAATTTTACCCTAATCGTTTCCTATAATAGTGGCTCTGTTTTCAACTATAACTTTACACTACAGACAGGCACACCACAGTCTAATTCGCCAAGTACCTATAATGCGACAGGTCTACCACTGGCGATCCCGGATGCACCAGCACTTGGCATTGCCTCCACTATACCCATTACTTTCACAGGTAATGTGGCTAAAATTAAAATAACCCTAAATATTTCCCATACCTATGATGGAGATTTATCTATAGAGTTAATCTCGCCTACTGGTACTAAAATTACACTAGCAAACAAGGTGGGTGGTAGTGGCGATAATTTTACTAATACTATTTTTGATGATGCTGCCTCCATTGTAATTACAAGCGGTATTGCTCCCTTTACTGGTTCGTATAGACCGCCGCAACCGCTCTCTACTTTTTATGGTGAGCAAATTAGCGGTATCTGGAGTTTACAGGTTACAGATTTAGCCAATGGAGATGTTGGTACACTCAATAGTTGGTCTATTGAGGTTCAGCCCCTATCTTATAGTTGTAGTTCTATTGTACCAACGACTAGTATTACGGCGGTAGCCGGTTCTAACCAGAGTGCTTCCATTGGTCTGACCTTTACCACTAATTTACAGGCTTTGGTAACTGATGCACTTAGCCAGCCAGTATTTTCAAAAACGGTTCAATTTATCGCCCCGCCTAGTGGGGCCAGTGGAACCTTCCCAGGCGGCCTTTTAACCGCCACTACAACCACTAATATCAGTGGGCTGGCTTCGGCACCGCCCTTCCAAGCCAATTGTCTTGTCGGTAGTTACGTGGTAACGGCAACCGTTAGTGGGTTAATCACTCCAACCACCTTCGCTCTGACCAATACCACTGGTATCAATAACATCATTCCTTTGAGCGGCTTTGGTCAACAGGCTTACGTTAATACCGCTTTCCAAACCAACCTGAAAGCCCTAGTGCGGGATAGCTGTAACCAACCGCTTAGCGGCGTGGCAGTTACTTTCGTGACTCCTACCAGTGGCGTTGGGGGTAACTTTACAGGTATTATCGGCAATGTGGTCTCGGTCAACACCGATTCAAACGGCATTGCCCTGACCCCGCTCTTTACAGCCAACGCCCTAACCGGAAGCTATACCATAACCGCGACGGTGGACGGTTATCCTAATCTTAGTGTCGGCTTTAACCTGACCAACTTGCCCAGCAGCTACGGCGACTTTGTACCCAGTTCTTTCCAAGTGGACGTGGCCCATAGTGGCTCGATCAGCCTAACTAATTTTGCATCCACGCTTCAACAGAGATGGGCGGTAGGGTTGGACAATACCGGAGGCTTCGTAAGTTATGCCCTTGCAGGCCAACATAAGGTCTTTGCCCTCTCTTCAACCCCCGATGTAGGTACGGGCAATCGTTTGTGGGCTCTCGATCCGGCTACGGGAATAACTCTATGGGGACCACTCACCATCACAAATACCCACTATTGGGGAGCTTTAGCGTATGATAATGGTCGTCTCTTCGTACTGAACGATGATAATAAGTTGTGGGCCTATAACGCCTCGGATGGGTCTCTGGCATGGAATATAGATGTCGTCAGCGGCGGCTACAATTATACCTACAAAGCACCTCCGGTAGCAGCCAATGGCCTCGTCTTTATTCTAGTCGGAAATACCCTACGGGCCTATTCTGCTACTAATGGTCAGCTTTCGTGGTCGCAAGCGGTCTCAGGGCAGACCGATTACACCCTAATAGGCTCTTCTATTATGGTAGATCAGGAGGGAGTCTATGTCGCGGGTAATTGTCAGAAAGCCGCCAAATTCCATTTGTATGATGGTAGCCCGGTCTGGACTTATGACCAAGGTTGCTCTAAGAGTGGACAAGATGCTGCACTGCACAAGGGTAAGCTCTACCTTCGCAGCAATTCTAATCCCTCCGGCCTGATCTTAGATGCCAGTACTGGTATCTCTCTAGGTAACTGGCTACCCTCCAGCCTCTTACCCGGCTTTGCGGATAAAGTAGCTTTCGTGGTAAATAGTAGCGGCGGCTTGGAAGCTTGGAATACCGACACCGGAACGCTACTCTGGCAAGAACAACTACAAAATGGTTCCTTCTCTGTAGCACCAGTGGTAATCAATCAGGTGGCTTATGTTGGGGCGAACGATGGCAACCTCTATGCTTATGACACTTCTGGTAATCTGCTCCAGCAAATTGCCACTGGTGTTCCTAATGGGTTAAGTGATTATCGGGTAGTCTCCGGTTTAGGAGTGGGTGAAGATCTATTACTGATACCTTCTGGTAAGACCTTGGTAGCCTTAGAATCCATCTCGAACACGGTAAGTTTTGCTTCCAACCCGCTACCAGGTAGCGCGATTGACCTCGGTACTACCCGCTTGGCTACTACCCTTACCTCTACAATTGCTATCAGCAACACTGGAGCGGCTAGTTTGACGATTAGTAATCCGGTCTTTAGCGGAACCAATCCCAATGAGTTTGCCATTAGCGGTGCAACCTTCCCTATTACCCTTAATGGCACGACCGAAACTAATTTTAAGGTCAACTGTACTCCGGCTAAAGGCGGAACACGTACTGCCCGCTTGAATCTGACTACCAGCGATGGATTAGTACCTACCGTTTTTTATGATTTGAAATGTAAGGGTGCTTTGATAGTAACCGCTAATACGGACAATGGAGCAGGTGATACGCCCGGTACTTTGTCCTACTACTTTACAGGTCAACGTGCCACTGCCAGTCAAATTATTACTTTTGCACTAACTCTCAGCCAAACTATTAAGGTCAACGGAGTCTTACCACCCGTTCCAGTGGGGGTAGGTATTGACGGCGGTACTATCTGTGGCTCGCCTCCTACTATTGTCATTGATGGCAGCGGAGTAATTGGCGATGGCCTCCAGCTGAGTGTTGGCAACTATCTTCATAATATTTGGGTAAAAGGTTTTGCTAATAAACAAATTAACTCCTTGTTTATTTCGCCTTGGATAAAAAACCGCCTGCTATGTGTGAGGACTTCTAGGTAAGAGACCTCAAAAAGCTCCTTGCCCTATAGGGTAGGGGGCTTTTTGCTTTTTTGATTTAAAGTGCTAGTCAACCCGTTTGTAACCGCTTGCCCATGACTGGTATAATAGGGGCAGGAGAATCTTGAAAAAAATGAATGATGCAAATAACGAGGAGCGGTTGCAAAAAGTTCTGGCACGGGCTGGAATTGCCAGCCGCCGAGCCTGCGAGGAACTAATTACCGCTGGAAGAGTAAGAGTGAACGGAAAAGTGGTCACTCAACTTGGCGTAAAAATTAATCCCGCCCAAGATAAAATCTTGGTAGATGAACACCCGGTTGCGGTAAAGCCGGGCACTACCCCCAAAAAGATTTATTTAATGCTGAACAAACCAGCCGGATACCTTTCGACAGTTAGCGACCCCCAAGGCCGCCCTACCATTATGGATCTGGTAGAAATCGAGGAGCGGCTTTATCCAGTGGGACGCTTGGATGCAGAAACCGAGGGGCTTTTGCTCTTGACCAATGATGGTTCTTTTGCCCAATCCCTGAGCCATCCCCGCTTTGGGGTGGAAAAGGAATATTTGGCCGTGCTAGACGGCAGGCCACCCTTAAAAGAGCTAGAACGGTTACGCAAAGGTATCAAAATTCCCGTGGAAAACCCTGAAACGGGAGAGTTAGAAGAACAAGTGACCCAACCAGCCAAAGTGGATTTGGTGGGTTACGAGGGTTCAAACAGCCTGATTCGGTTTGTAATCAAGGAGGGTAAGAAACGGCAAGTGCGACTAATGGCACGGGCGATTGGTTTTTCTACCCTGAACCTGAAACGGGTACGCTTTGGTCCACTGCCTCTGGCAGATTTGGATGAAGGAAAGACGCGACCATTGAGCAAAGCCGAAATCAAATCCTTGCTACAAGCCGCCAATGGGGAACGAGTAACCATTCAGAACAAGCCAAACTCTCGTTCCGCCAACAAGGGAGACCCGACAACTGCTGGCAAGAAGAGACCTAATGAGGAACACCTAAGACCTGATTTTAAGGAGCGGCAAAACGCTGGTAAAAGACCTGATAACAACCAATTTCAGCCATTTAGAAGACCCGTTAGTGACGAACGACCGCACTTTGACCGACGAACTCCTAGCCTAAGCGATAGAAGACCCGCCAATGACGAACGGCAACCCTTTCGGCGACCATCTAACGACGATAGAAGATTACCTAATGAGGAACGACCAATCTTCCAACGACCCGTTAGTAACGAACGACCGCACTTTGATAGAAAGCCCAATAACGAGCCACCTTTCCGACGACCCGTTGCTGACGAGCGACCACCTTTCAGGCGACCCGTTAATGACCGACCGATCAATGACAACAGAATATCTAATAATAACGAGCAACCCTTTCGGCGACCTGCTACTGACGAACGACCACCTTTCCGACGACCTGCTACTGACGAACGACCACCTTTCCGACGACCCGTTACTGACGAACGACCACCTTTCCGACGACCCATTGCTGACGAACGCCCTCCTTTCCGACGGCCCATTGCTGACGAACGCCCTCCTTTCCGACGACCCATTGCTGACGAACGCCCTCCCTTTAGAAGGCCCGTTGCTGATGAGCGACCACCTTTCCGGCGACCTGTTAGTGACGAGCGACCTAACTTCAGCCGACCCGCTGCGGACGAACGACCTCCTTTCAGAAGACCCGTTAGTGACGAGCAGCCACCTTTTAGGCGGCCTGTTAGAGATGAGCGACCTAACCAAAACTTTGGCAAGAGGCCACCTAACGACGAACGAACGAACCAAAACTTTGGTAGAAAACCGCCCAGTGATGAGCGTGATTCAGGCAAGCGTTCTGCTCCGGTAGAAAGTTACAAGAAAAAGGAGAGTGGCGGAAAAAGGGAGAATAAGGCTAAGCCAAAAAGCGGGTCACAACGTCCAAAGCGTTATGGCACAGGGCAAAAGCCTGAACCACCTCGGCAAGGCAAACGTTCTGCTCCTGCCGGGTTCAAGAAAAAACCGAAATAAAGCATAAAAAGTAAGGGAGGAATATTTTGGCAGTGGGCGAAGGTAGACGGTTTTTGATTGCAATAGATGGAACCGCTGGATCAGGAAAGACAACTATCGGGCAAATACTAGCAGCACAGTTGAAGATACCCTACCTCGATACCGGGGCAATGTACCGCGCCGTAACCCTTTTGGCACTGCGGCGCGGAGTAGCAATGTCGGATAACGCAGGCTTGGCGGCAATTGCAGGCAATTTGGACTTTATCTCACGGGATGCCACGCTGGAGGAAGAAAAAGACGGGCGACAATATACCGTGCTAGTCGAAGGCGAGGATGTCAGCCAACTTTTGCGGTCGGCGGAGGTAGAACAATGGGTATCGCCTGTGGCAACAGTCCCAGAAGTGCGGGCCGAATTGGTGGCCCGGCAAAGGGAGATTGCCCGACAAGCGGGGGGTATTATTATGATTGGGCGCGATATTGGAAGTGTGGTACTACCAGAGGCCGATTTGAAAGTTTATCTGGATGCTTCGCCAGAGGTAAGAGCGCAACGTCGCCGCCAACAGGAGACCCAAACCAAGACCGCCGAGGAAGCCCAACAAGGTTTGGAGGAACGTGACCGGATTGATCGCTCACGAGCCGCCGCCCCCTTAGTGATTCCACCCGGCGCACTGGTAATTAATACTGACAACCTAAACCAACAAGAGGTAACAGAAAAGATAAATATGGCCCTCACTGCCGCGATTAATTAAACTTATGTCAAGTTTACAGCCACTTTGGAAAAAGTTAAAATATCTCCTCTGGTGCATCGCCCATGAAGCCATCTTCTACTTCGGCTGGTTTATGGGGCCAATCGTGATGTGGCTCATATCTGACTTTAAGATCGAAGGTCAGCGTAATATGCCCACTAAAGGAGGTGTAATGCTCACCTCCAACCATCAAAGCCAGTGGGATTTGGTCGCAATTCATAATATTTTGCCACGCTCGTTCTATCAGATGGCTAAGGTAGAGATATTTGAAGTCTTTTTTGTGGGAGGGGTAGTGCGAGTGTGGGGAGCCTTTCCAGTCCAGCGGGGTAAAGCCGACCGACAAGCACTTAGCCGCTCGATTGAATTGCTCAAAGAGGGCAAGTTGTTAAACATCTTTCCTGAAGGACACCGCAGCGATAATTATGCCCTGATAGAAGCCCACAAAGGGGCCGCTCTCATCGCCTTGCAAGCAGATGCCACTATTGTGCCTGTGGCTATCACTGGCACCGAACTTATTTCGCGCAAGACCAAGTGGAAGAAGGGTAAACCCTTCTTCCACCGTCGCCCACCTGTAACGGTACGAGTGGGTAAACCCTACAAACTACCCAAAGCCGGGCCGGGGCAGCGCGACGATTTGGAAGAATTGACCGACTTAATGATGAGCAGAATTGCCGAGCTAATGCCGCCCGAATATCAGGGCGAATATGCTCCCCAAAAGCTGGCAACACGTAAGGCTCTCCGCGAGCAAACCAAGCTGGAACAAATTAACAAAAAAGCAGCGCGTAAAGCGGCTCGGCTAGGAGGAACTTCATCCACTGAGGAGGTTACTCCCTAAAATGGAATCTGAAAATGAGGGAAGCGCGAAAACGCCTTTCAAAGTCGGTATTTTAACCCTAAGCGACCGAAGCGCACGAGGGGAGCGCATAGATACCAGTGGCCCAAAACTGCGCGAGCTGCTAACCGAACAACTGAAAGTGGCTTTCGTGGTAACGGCTTACGAGGTTATACCAGACGAACGCCTCCTAATTGAAGCCAAACTTAGAAGTTGGTCAGATGACTTACATCTAAACCTAATCTTAACCACCGGAGGCACTGGCGTAGCCCCCCGTGACGTAACACCAGAGGCCACCTTAGCTGTGATAGAGAAGCAGGTGCCAGGAATGGCCGAAGCAATGCGAGCTTATAGCCTGCAAAAAACTCCAATGGCGGTTATTTCAAGGGCAGTAGTAGGTATTCGGGGTAGCACTTTGATTGTCAATTTGCCAGGTAGTCCTAAAGGAGCTACTGAGTCGCTGGAAGCAATTATTCGCGCCTTACCTCATGCGGTGGAAAAGATCTCAGGCGATCCCACCGATTGCGCCTAACCAATAAACCAATGGACAATGCACCGCATAATGACGAGCCCCTCAGTTTTAACCTAAGCGGAGTATGGGCCGGGGTAAAGCAAAGTATTCCAATTAATATTGGGGTCTTTACCTATGGGCTGGTCTTTGGTATTCTAGCCCGCCAAGCTGGACTTAGCCTAACCGAATCGTTATTGATGAGCGGCTTGGTCTTTGCGGGAGCCTCTCAGTTTACGGCACTAGGTCTCTGGGTTGCGCCTCTTCCAGTGCTTACCATCATTCTCACCACCCTCTTAGTCAATTTGCGACTCCTCTTGATGGGGGCCGTACTCCATCCTTGGTTCTCGCGCCTAAATTTCTTCCAGCGTTATGTCAGCCTCTTCTTTATGACCGATGAGAGCTGGGCATTGACAATGAGCCAGTTTGCCAAAGGCAAGCGCAACGCCGCTTTCTTGTTGGGGAGTGGCCTCACGGTCTTCGTGGCTTGGACAAGTGCCACTGGAATAGGTCGGACAATTGGGAGTGTGCTGCAAGACCCTTCTCGGCTAGGTCTCGATTTTGCCTTTACCGCCGTTTTTATTGCCTTGTTAGTAGGGTTATGGAAGGGCAAAGCCGATATACTACCTTGGATAGTAGCGGCAATAGTAGCCCTAATAGCCGCCCAATGGTTGCCAGGCAAGTGGTATATTTTGTGCGGAGGGTTAGCTGGAAGTCTGATAGGAGCGTTGCGCCATGCAGATTGACCCAACGGTACTACTGACTATTTTGGGGATGGCACTGGTAACATACGGCACCCGAGTAGGCGGTCTATGGCTGATGGATCGGGTAACGCTCTCGAAACGGATGGAGGCTTGGCTCTCCTATATCCCCGGCACAGTATTAGTAGCGATAATCGCTCCCGAAATTATTAAGGGTGGCCCGATAGGAGCCCTCGCAGCCCTCGCAACGGCCCTAGTAGCCGCCCGTAGCGGCAACTTATTATTGGCTATGATTGTAGGCGTGGGCCTAGTTTGGAGCTTGCGTACCCTTCTAGGGTGGGTTTGAGCTTTGGCTAAGGTCTTCTTGTTTTGGATTAGCGATCCAGACAAGCGCGTACCGCTTGAGCCAGCATCGTCGGGGTATAGGGTTTTGAAAGTAAATTCAATCCCTCATAAAAGGCAATTTTTTCACCCACGATTTCGGCACTATAACCACTGGTATAGATCACTTTCAAGTCTGGTTGTTGCTGATGTAATTGCTCTACCAGATCTAAGCCGCCCACATCACCGGGCATCACCAAATCAGTCAGCAACAGATCAATCTGATTCTTATGGATCTCCCAAGCTAGAAGTGCCTCCCTTCCCGAAGCTGCTTCTAAGACCCGATAGCCATAACGCTGCAAAATATTGCGTACTAGGGCTCGTACTGAGGATTCATCCTCTACCACCAGAATCGTTTCATTCCCACCGATTACTTCCGCGCGGTTGGATTCTCTGGCTTGAACCGAGCTAGGTTTGGTATAGCTAGGTAAGAAGACCTTGAAAGTGCTACCCACGTCTACTTGGCTATTGACTTCTACCCAGCCTTGGTGCTGCTTGACAATACCATAGACGGTAGATAAACCTAGGCCAGTACCTTTACCGACTTCTTTAGTAGTGAAAAAGGGTTCAAAGATCCGAAGCTGGGTCTCCGTATCCATTCCACAGCCTGTATCCGACACGCTCAAGCAAATATATTGCCCCGGCAGAGCTTCCAAATGAGACTGAATATAATTATCATCAATCTCCATCAGCGACGTTGAAATCACAAGTTGTCCGCCTCGCGCCATAGCATCCCTAGCATTAACCGCCAAACTCATTATGATTTGTCCTACCATGCCCTCGTCCGCCCGAACCCGAGGTAAGCTCGGCTGGTAATTAAATTGTAGGGTAATATTTTCACCCAAGATACGGCGCAGCATTTTGGTAACATTGCTAATGACTTCATTTAGATCAAGTTGCTTTGGTTGCATTACTTGGCGACGACTAAAGGCCAAGAGTTGATGGGTCAAATTGGCGGCACGTTCCGCCGCGACCGAGATTTGGGTTAGTTGTTCCACTAGTTCAGTATCGAGGTTATCACTAAGCAAAATCAGATCGGTGTAGCCCTGAATAGTGGTGAGGATATTATTAAAATCGTGCGCCACTCCCCCGGCCAATTGCCCAACTGACTCCATCTTCTGAGACTGTCGAAATTGTGCTTCGAGGTTAAGACGTTCGGTAATATCAAACGCATAAGCATGGACAACTTGACTACTCATAATAGGAAAGAAAGACCAACTAAGGGTACGATTACCTATGGTGATTTCGAGACCCAGCCGGGAGTCTCCCGTAGAAAGACACTCCTCAATAAGATGCGTTACCTCTGGCGGTAAAATAGCGGCGGGTTGTTGCTTACCAAGGGCATGAGCTACTTGGAGGGCCGCTGCATTATAGAAGGTAAGGGTTCCGTCGCGCTCCAGTTCAAGAACGGGGTTGGGATTGAAGCGGGGGAAAGCGGCCAACTTTTTAATGGCTTCTTCGGCTTGCTTACGTTCGGTAATGTCACGTTCAATCGCTACAAAATAGGTAGCCGAGCCGCGTTCATCGTTAATAGGACTTATATCCAGTTCAACCCAATATTCTTTGCCCTCTTTAGTATAATTAATCAGTTCTTCATGAATAGGTTGCCAAGCTAATTGGGCCTGACGAATCCGTTCGAGAGCTAACAGGTCTGTTTTTGGCCCTTGAAGAAAGCGAGGGGATTTACCAATGACTTCTTCACGGGAATAGCCCGTCATATGCTCAAAAGCGGTATTGACAAAGGCAATACGTGGCCCTAGTTCATCAAGGGGAGTGGCTTGGGTAATTACCACCGTTTCGTGCAGATGGGCGATGGAAGCCTCAAAAAGACGTAACTGCTGTTCCGCGAGCTTGCGTTCGGTAATATTCCTAAGCATAGCAAGGTAGGCAAATTCGCCTTCCCATTCGGTCACGACAGTACGCATTTCTGCTACCGCAGTCTCCCCGCCCTTCCTAAATATATCCAATTCAGTAGTTTCACCCGTCACCAGCGGAAAACCAAAGAGTTCGCCACGCAGTTCTTCGGCAGAACGGTCAAAGAGATTTTCGGCGGCGGGATTTATAAACTGCACGATACCATTTTTATCCACTACGATAATACCGTCGGCGTTTCGATTTATAATATTGCGAAAACGCGCTTCACTGGTCTGTAGTTCTTGGTTGCGCTCTTCTAGCAGTTTATGGAGTTCTATAATAGTCTCAGCACTATAATTCATCACTCACCCTTAAACAGATTGTTAAGACGATCTATTTCACCAGTGGTAATGTGTTGTGGATTACCCGACAGGATGCCAGTAACATTGCGAAGAGGTTTGCCGAGGTGCATACCAGTACCATCAATCGCAAACTCACGAATATCTTTATCGTGCATCGAGCCACGCATCTTCAAGACGGTCAGACCGCGACGCATTTCGCCATACATTTCCACATAACGCAAGAGAATAATCGAGTCGGTAATAGTAGAAATATGAGCCTCGGTCACGGAGGAGCCACCAAGCAAAGTTGGGGTAGTAGAAGTAAATAACCCAACTACTTCTTTATGCTTGATAAAGGAGGTAAGACCGATCACAAATTCACGGAAACCCTTAAAACTGGAGACCCGCTCTAAGGCAGAAAGACTATCAACGGAAACCCGATTTGGTTTAAACTCATCTATATACATTTTCATATGAATTAGATGATCTTCGAGGCTGGCAGTCTCTGGGTATTCGCAAACTAGTTTGAGTTTCTCTTCTTTTTCCATCCGGTCAAAGTCAATACCCCAACCAATAGCATTGCGGAAGAGTTGTTCGCGGCTCTCCTCAAAAGCAAACAAAAGGCAACGCTCGTTATTGTTAGCACCGCCCGCAATAAACTCGGTACTCATTAATGTTTTGCCAGTGCCGGTTGCACCTGATACCAGAATAATCGAATCCCGGAAGAACCCGCCACCACACATTCTATCGAGTTCAGGACTACCGGAGGTAATGCGAATATCGGAGGATTTTTGTTTTAGTTCAATAGCCGAGAGGGGAATGATAATAATACCTTCACCCGGAATAATAGTAAAGGGGAATTCACCTTTTTTGTGTGAGGTTCCCCGAAACTTGAGAATTTCGAGAGTGCGGCGACGTTTTTCCTCTTCTAAAACATTACGAAGGATAACCACATTATCAGCTACAAATTCTTCCACGCCATAGCGAGCAATATCGCCATATTCCTGAGTGCGTTCCGCCGTCATTACGGCGGTAACGCCCATTTTTTTCAAAGCGGAGGCAATCCGAAAGAGTTCGCTGCGGACGGTGGCACTATCAGCAAATTGAGTAAAGATGGCTCCGAGCGAATCCATAGAGACACGGGTGGCATTAACTTTTTGAATAGCTCGCTCGATACGGGCTAGGAGGGCACCTAAGTCATAGCTACCGATCACGACGGCTTCTTCACCAGGCACAGGAGAGGCATCTACAAAAATCCATTTACCTTGGGCTTCCCAACTGGTAATATCCCAACCCATTGAAAGTACATTATTGCGAATGTCATTAGCCGACTCTTCAAAAGTAATAAAAACACCGCCCTCATTGGCTTTGATAATACCCTCGGCTAAAAATTGAGCCGCAAAGACGGTTTTAGCACTTCCAGCCGTTCCAGCCACCAGTGTAGTGCGACCCTTTGGTAAACCACCATTAGAGACTAAATCGAAGCCCGTAATTCCAGTTTCTAGCTTCTCTAATTGAGGGTACTTACTTTCCAAATTCATTATTTCTTGTATCTCCTTATTGGCTTTGAAATTCAATCTACGGCAAGAGATCCAGCCCAATAAGGACCTTTTCTATATCGGACAAGTCACCGATAATCCGCCGGAGAGGTGGTGGTAATTGTTTTATTAAAGTGGGTGTTGCCAGAATTTTTTCGTTTTCGGCTAGTTCCGGTCGCTCCAGAACATCAATAATCATCATCTCGTATTGGTCTCCCAACTGCTCGTCACAAATCCGTTGCAGATTAGCGATAGCACGTTCTGATCTTGGACTACGCCCGGCGATATAGAGTTTCAGTAAATATTTATTCATGTTCCTTCTCTTTTAATGGTTTTGTGGAGTTCGGAAGGGTTAATTTCTTTGGCACCGATAGAATAAAGTAGTTACGATAATAAGAGACCAAATAACCCATAAGTTCAAGAACCATCCAGCGCCCTTCTTCGGTATAGGCTTGAGCCTTTTGAGGAGTAACTCCTTTGAGGGTCTTTTTCAAGGCAGTACTGTGAATCTCTACCACATCGCGTGGGCCAGATTTCAAAAACCCTAGCCGCTCAGAAAGGGCGCGAAGAGCTTCTGAAACAGCATACTCCACTTTATAGAGTCGTTGCTCTAGGGCAAGGTCTAGCAAATTACTATAACGCTGTACTAAGTCGTCAAAAATCTCTGGTAGACTGTTACGCAACGGTCCTAAGCCAAAGGTTTGAGCCGTTACGCTAGTGGGAAGAAAACTAGAAAAGAGTTCAAGGGTTTGGATTTCTCGTTCTTGTTGTTCGCGCTGCTGGGTCTGCTCTAAATCCGCTAGAAGTTTATAGTGTTCGGTGGCATAACGCAAGACGCGCACTAATAAACTAGCCACAATTTGCCCTTTGATTAGATAATCTTGCGCCCCTGCCCGTACCGCGCTAATTGCCATCGCACTATTCTCGGTTTCGGCCATTACAATAACTGGTACGTCCGGGGCGGCGTGATGAATCCGTACCATCGCCTCCAACCAAGAATCGTTTGGTAGCGAGAGGTCTAGCAAGATAATACCAATGCTCTCTCCAGATAGGTAATCCAAGGCTTCCTCAAGGTGCTTCAAATGGATCAATTGAAATTGATTATCCCCAGATTGAACTAAAATTTCGCGTAGTAGTTGGGCATCTTCAGGATTATCTTCAACTAATAAGATTTTAGTTGGCTCATTATTAAACATAATTTCTTTTTTCATACTGGCAACGAGCCGCATTACTGACCAAATTACTCAGTTGCGAAGGTTTGTTCAACTCTGATTATTACCTATTGATAAATGGTAATATGGTGAATATTTATCATAAAACCAAGCCGATAAATTTTCTGATTAATTCTATCAAATCAAAAGTTAGAAAAATTAGAAAACCCCAACCGAAAAAAACAGCTTGTTGGAAATAACCAGTTAGCTGCCTTGAACTGAGTAGAGTTTATCACCAGCGATAGATGTTAAAATAGGGCTCACGGAAAGCCTTAATTAGAGCCTGTTTTAACTCTAGGTCATCCACCCTAATACGTTGCTCATCCTGACCATTGACTAGGAGATAGGTATCAGCCGACTCGTCATCATAATCTGCCCCTACCCGAATCTGGTAACGACCTCCAGTAACAGGCCAACTAAAACAAAGTTCGTGACGATCTGTAAAGATTGGCTCTACCCGCCCCTCGCGGTTGAGTAACGCTCGGTTCATCTCTTCCAATAATTCAACGGTATGCACCCGATTCAGTTCAAACATCAAACGAGTAGTCAGAGCATCACGTTTATACTGGGCCTCAGTCTCGGCTCGGTGCTTTGCTTCCACTTCACGCTTCAACTCTGCCAACCAATCGTTAGGGTCGCGTGCTTCTTCCCGCTCAAACCTTTCCAGACGATGTGTTACATTACTTCCAAAGAATTGTTCTTGCTGCATAACTCCCATAACCCCCTCTTTGGTTGGTACTACCAAGTATAAGACCATTAAGCGTGTAAAACAGAAGAATCTTCTGTATATTAAATATACGCTAAATTTAGCTAGAAGACAAGACTAGATTGAAATCGCTTTCAAAGCAAACCCATTTTATTGTATCATCTCAATTAGACCGAAAATTCGCCTTTTCCAGCAAGATGCCTTTACAAACTTAATGAATCGGCGGGAGTGCTTTGAAGCGGCTCCTCCAGTTCTTTCAAAGGCGGTAATTCCTTTAAGCTTGCTAAACCAAACTGATGCAAAAATTCAAAGGTAGTACCAAACAAAACCGGATGCCCCACCGACTCTTGACGACCGACCTCTTCAATCAGGCCACGGGCTTGTAAGGTATTAATGACTCCACTACTATCTACGCCTCGAATAGCCTCCACTCCCTGACGAGTAAGCGGTTGTCGGTAGGCAATTACGGTCAAGGTCTCCAGTGCTGCTGCCGAAAGCTTACTACCACTTTGCAAGCCCAGAAATTTTTCGACGTAGGAGGCCACTTCAGGGGCCGTTACAAGCTGGCAATGCTCACTCTGCGAATAAATACGCAGCCCACGTCCTTGCTCAGTATAGTCACTATTGAGTGTAGTGATTAGCTCTTTCAACCAATCCACCTCTACGCCTAGTACTCTTTGTAAGTCGGTAAGACTGACTGGCTCAGCTGTAACAAAAAGCAACGCCTCCAATGCAGCTAACTGCTGACCGACGCTTCTACTTTCTCCACTCATTTGACCCCAAATTGCTTTCTAAACTTTTCCTTTTTGGGTATTCCAATGATACCTACGTTGCATTGATTGTAGCCACTATTATAACAGAAAATTTAAATTGGGAATAGCGTATCATCCCAGTACTCTCAAGCACTAAGGGAATTCATCTGCGTTAAGAGATAAAGGTTAATAGGTAGGGACGAAACCGCAAAAAGTACTTCCCCTTTTGTCTTAACGAAGTTCTTTATCACGCTGACATTTGTAATGCAAGATGTAATGTTAAAGGTCTATAATTCTAATATCGCTATCAGGTTTAATGAAGGCGAAAGGTATCAGGAAGGTATCCAGAAAAATTAAGCTTAGAAGCTTAGAAATGAAGTAGGGTCATTTCCATCTCAATTCAGGCAAATTTATAAGTTAGAGGTAAAATACGTTATGCAAACCGACAATCATCTACTTCTACCAAAAACCGTTGGCCTTAGAACTGCAACCGCTCAAATCACTAATCGGCGGATTATGGTAGTAGACAACGATCAACCCTCTAGGGGAGTTCATCCGTTATGTCATCCCCTCACAGAGTGTGGCTATCAAGTTACACATCTAGTAAATCCATGTGATGCTCTGGTTCAACTGAAGTTAGCCGCTAATCAGTATCAATGTAACGAGCAATTCACTCCAGCTTTAGTTATTTGTGATCTTTTCCTTAGAGATAGAGATGGGCTAGATTTTGTGCAAGAGTTGCGTGGTTTACAACAAACCACTAGAGAGGTTATACCAATTCTATTAGTAGCTACGATTGAAAGCAACCCAACTTTTGAGCAGGCCGTCTTAAATATGGGGGCCGATGACTTTATCGTCAAACCAATACGCCCCTCCGATCTCTTATTGCGGGTTCGAAGGTTGATTCGAGGCTTACCCGGTATTGTACGAGAACAACTTGAATTTACCCGGCTAGAATCGAGACGTGGAAGAGAATTGGAACGCTATCGGCTGGAGGAGAGTAATACACCCTTTAGAGCCTTACGCCGCGATGACTTTGATTTTGAATAGCCTCCTTTAGCGAATGTAATCGAGTTTATAATCTCAAGTGGTAGGAAGAGGGACGCACTCTAAACGTCCCTACCACTGTAATAGTGCGTTAAAAACTATAAATTGTGACACCGTTCTGCTGGTAAATGCGCTTCATAAAGAGACTGAATTTGGTCAAACCTTCGGCGGGATAGTTCTTCTTGACCGAATTGCCATTGCCATCGTACCATCGCCCATCATTAGCACTGGTTTCAAGCGTACCCACGTAGACATATTTAAGGCCATATTTTTGTAACAGGTTACGGGCCTCTTCAACACTAGTAGTAGAATAAATGCGGTCTACCGCTTGAATACGCTCGGTTACTTCGGTACGAGTGGCAGCCTTACCACCCCGCCACTGCTGCTCGTGGCCCGGCCAACCCATTAAAACCGGAAAACCACTAAAAGTACCTACCCGATTATAATCAAACCAATCTGGTCCAACCGTTTCTAAGAGTGGCCCTTCAAAACTAGGGTCTTTGGCGGATTGGGTTTGTAGCCATTTTATCGCGGTATAATCGTCGGGATACCATTGCGCTAACCAATCCGCACCATCCAACCCTTTGCGTTGCTTATAGTTGCCACTCTTTTCATAGGGGCCAAAGAGCGGGTAGATCAGTCCGGCTAATAACAGGAGCGTCAACCCAAACGCCCAAATCCAACGCCACCATGAACTCCGTGGTCGTTGCCGGATATATTCTTCGGCGGCTAGTGCGTCCGCGTCCTCTTCTGTCCCGTCAGCGTAAACGGGTGAGCTTGAAGGAGCCTGAAATTCGAGGGCTACACCAGTTCCACTGGAGCCTATTGCCCCCAACAGAGGAGAAGCTTGTGGTGGTGCTGAAACAAAGTAGGCTGGGTTTTGGGTTTTCTCCGACTCGGTCTCTTCTAGGTAACGAGCAGTTCTACCGAAGGGTACAAGCTTCCAACCCCAAGCAACTACGCGCCAAGTGGCGTAGGCTCCCGCTAAGGCATAGAGTACCCAAGCCTGATAGTAAAATTTGAAGATGGTGTTAAAACGGGCGTTAAAGACATCACGTAGGAAAATTATCTCAATCACAAAAGTAATCAAGACTGGTAATACTACCAACAACAACCCAAATTTATCCACTAATTCAAGAGAGTCAGCAGTGTGGTTTTCGGCTTGAAGTGGCTCTTTACTTCGCTCGAACGGCTCTTTACAAAGAATCAGAAGAGTAGCACTAATCCCAAGTATCAAGAGTGGCCCGTAAAGTTCAAAATGGACAGACCAGCCTAAGACAATCATAAGAAGGGCCAACACTCCCAAAGCACTCAATAAGACCACTACAGGTCGGCTAGAACGTCTTTTTTCAAGGTATTCGGTTGCCAACCAACCCACTCCGATTGCCAGAAAGGGAACGGAGAAGAGACCTACCAGCAGTATGATAACCGGATTTAAATAGGCCAAAGCCATCATTTTGCACAAGAGCAACATAAATAGCCCAAAGCCAGTTACATAATAGCTGAATGAACCAAACGGAAGCGTTTTATTTACCTCTTTTTCGGCGGTCTCCGAATTAAGCGGTTCACCATCCAAGTAACCATAAGGTGCTTTAAGATAAGGCCACAACTTCAGGGCTATCATAGATACGATGGGATAGAGGAAGAGGCCAAAAACCATCAGGTAGCCCCAGCGATCTACGGGTTGTCCATTCTCTTGGATAATGGTCTGCACCAACAGAGGGGTACGATCCCACGCCACCAGCAGGAAAGTTTTAGCCAGCGAACTGAGAATGGGGAGGTTTACCGCATCGGGTACAAAACTATCGCCAATGAAGGAGGTAAAGGTAAGGTGAAAAGGTAGATAGAGACCTACCGAGGCGATCAACAGCCGAACCGTAAACCCTAGCCAACGCCAAAATCTGCGCCAAGTTTGTCCGTTAAGCTGACTGGAAATTTTGCCGCCAAATAGAGCTACTTTCCACCATTCGCCCGAAACGGCCAATTCGTCCGGCTTCTGTTCTATTAGACCTACTCTCAGTTCACGTACCAGTGCCGCCATTAAGATCAATAGTAGGTAAGTGGGATAATCTAGGCTATTGAGGAAGTAGAGCGAACCCACAATGAGTGCCAACCAGATAAAGAAATAACGCCCCTCACTGGTGTGCAAGTCAAGTAAACCTGAATCGGCCGGGATTCGTAACAAATTGAAGGCGGCGGCAATGACCAGTAAGGCAAAGGGCAAGGTCATAACGTGGGGATGTATGTCGGCCAGCAAGAAACTAAAGAACGGAAACTCGGTGATAGCCTCGATCATATGGTAACTAAAGAGACCGTTGCCCATAGGCTGTGGCATAAAGTCGGAGATAACCCGCGAGGGACTCCACCAATTGTAAGTAAAGCCACCCATATTACCGGAGGGGAAGAGGGCAATTCGAGCCGAGTCAAGGTTGCCTAAAAAACCGACACTCAGCACTGCCAACACTCCCGTCAACCCTGCCGCCAACCAGCCACGGAGGGCCGGTCGGCTGGCCGTTTGGCGCACAGCCATTACCAGATTATAAACTACTCCAAAAGCCCCTAGCGCAGTCAGGCCAAAAATCAACGGACTAGTCAGGTTAAAGGCAATCGCCGGAACTACGCCACTCATTTTGGTTAACATCGCCATCATAAAATGGCTGAAGTAGTAGTAATTAATCGGGTAGCCACTCATCCAAGGGTCAGTCGGTGGCAAGGTGGAATGAAGGGCCATCGAGTTGAGGAAGGCAAAGTCACCAAATTTTTCCTGATCGCGAATTTCGGGCATATACGAACGTAGATTAATCAGATAGAGATAGGTGGCAATAAAGAGTAGTTCCACCGCCAACATTAACCAACGCTGTTCGCGAAAGAAGCGATCTATATCAGCGCGAAGTTCTCCGTCCTTGCGCTGGAGCAACCAAAAGCCTAATCCGCCAAATAAGACCACCAACAAGACCCAACTGGTTAGCGCGGTAAAGGGTAACCCTAACATGCCGAGGAACCAAACTACAAAAGCACCGCCCAGCAAACCAAAAGTTTTAGTGAGGGTATAGCCCCGGTCGGGCAAAAAGGAGAAGAACGCAAAAGTAGCGGGCAGTGCTAGTAACCCGATAAGTTCAATTATTAACAACCAGACAATAGCTTGAGCCATTTTCTTTAAACCTTATTTAGGCACATTCAACTTTTGGGCGCATTCAATGCGCCCCTACGCCAAAGATACTTATTTCTTCCCCAAAAGAGCTTGAACCCTTTGAGAGGCCCGTTTAAGCCAAAAGCTATTGACATCCATAGTCGCCGAGGCCGTCTGTTGATAGGCTTGGAGCGCATCCTGAGTACGGTTCAAGGCTTCGTAGCACTCGCCTATATGGAAATAGGCTTCTTCAAAAGAAGGATTGAGCTTTATAGCTGTTTTGAAAGCCTCCACCGCTTCATCGTAACGTCCTACTCCTTGGAGGCCGAGACCATACTTATTAAAAGCAGCGGGAACCGTTGGAGCTATAATGGTAGGTTGCTTCCAAGTCTCCAGTGCTTTTTGCTTATCACCCATAGCCATATAGAAGTCGCCTAGGATGTGATAAGGGTTTACCTCGGTGGGTCGTAGCTGTACCACCATCACCATCTGTTCTACTGCTTTCTCATAATTTTGACGCTGGAAATAGTAGTTAGCCAAATCATAACGAATCTGTGCGTCACTAGGACTGCGATTAACCGCTTCCAGCAAGCGGTTAAGCTTTGGATCATTGCCACTAGTGGTGTCGCTAGGAATGGTGTTTGGATCGCCCTCCACTACACCTGCTTCACCTGCGGACGTTAGCTTGTAAACCATTACACCTAGGTTCTGGTAAGCCACTTCCATCAAGCCAAGCTTGACCATCTTATCAAACTTATTAAAACCCTCCTCCGACATCAGCGGCTCAATATCACCGCCAGCGTTATACATCCGGGAGGTTAAGCAATTTTCATCCGGGCCGCCAGTATAAGCAGAATGTCCTGTTGTTTGCCCGTCGCGCTCTATCACCCCCAAGTGAACGTAAGTGACATGGTAGTGGTTCAAAATTTTGAGGGCATAGCCAATATCGGGTGTATTATAAAAGTCGCGCACACAGCCTACCACCGCGCCCTCCTCGCTTCGAGCAAAAATCTGCTCCGAGTAACGCTGTTGGGTCTCGTGGTGATCCCAGCCCAGCACGGTAGGCAGGCCCGTGTTGATAGAGATCCAACTACCACCTCCTCGGTAAGGCCAAATACTTATCTGCATTACTACTGGTGTTCCACTAATTTTTTGATAGAACTCATGGAGAGACTGAGCCTCATATTTCATATCGAAAGCTCGAAACCTTTCCATATTAGGCATTCCCCTAACCTCGCGTAGGTTATCGAAGTAAGCCAAACCATCCAGCGTAGCGGGAGGGAGGGGGGTGGAACTGCGCTCGCTCCATTTGCCCGGTGCAGCCAAGATCGGGTAAATCGAAACCGAACCCACCAGAAAGACCGCTACCAATAGCCAAACCAAGCGTCCGGCGATGCGCCAAGAACCACCTCGTATCAAACCTCCAACCTTGGGCCAGACCCAACGGGTCCATAGAATATAGGCCGCAAAAGCCGTCGCTAGGGTAAGCATAGTCCAGACCTGATAATAAAATTTGAATACGGTGTTCATACGGTGGAGTGAATCGCTGCCACTCAGGTCATCTACTAGATAAACGGTCTCCACGCCTGCGACAACGGCCATACTAGTGACAATTAGGAGCCGCAAGAAGAGATTTTGAGGCTGGCGAGCCTCGTCCGCTTGAGCCGGGTCAGGGTCAAAACTACGCATCACAATCAGAAACAAGGCGGCGAACGTTAGCAATAGCCCTAGCACTGTGACCAAGCGGTCAGGCATAATCAGCGCGGTTATTCCAAAACCAACTAACCCTAAGAGTAATAAGAGTAACCAAGGTACCGCCCACCAATTAATCCTAAGGGGCTTTTTAGGATTTGGTCTAGGTGGCGGTGCTTCGCCTAGGTCAATTGAATCATAGTTATAGCCGCCCTCAGTACCACCTAACGAAAAGGCCAGTTCAGGTCGTCGCCATTGTAGATTAAAACCAGGAAGGGTTAGTTGAATGGCTGAAACTGATTCCCGTTTTTTATTGTCGTCGGTAGACAAGCCCGAAGTGGGCTTAGGCCCCGGTTTGAGCCAACTAGCATAGCTCCAGATCAGGTAACTAATCAAGATAAAGATAGGGAGGATGAAAATTACCAACCAATAGAGTAGGGGCGAACGATTACGGGTAGTAGCAATTTCGCCATAAAGTGCTTGGTAATGGCTAAAGAAATTCCAGTAAAAGGCGTAGCTAAGTGCCAAGATACCGCCCATTATGATTACCGTAATCGCTGCATCAAGCAACATACCGAGCGGATCGAAGCGCGGACGCAACCTCTTAATTTGCCCCGCATCATCAACCGACGCAGTATCAACCGACGGAGCGGCATCCAACAAGTTAGACGCTTTGCTTGGGGTAGGGGGGCGACGGAAGAGGCCCAAGAAAAAAGCTACCGTAATTATGCCGAAGTAGGTAGGCAAGTCCCAGATATTAGTGGCCGCCAACAAACCCAACAAAGCCGCCAGCAGCAAAGGTAATAGGAAAGTACCATCAAAAAGACGATTTAGACGCAAAGCAACCCGACTAACCACATTACAATCCGTCTCATCATACCCGCTCCAATCCGTCGAAACCAGATTCAAAGCCAAGGCCAAGGCTACTAGAGTAAAGGGCAAGTTAATTAGGTGAGCATGTAAATCACCATAGAGAAAACTGAAATAGGGAAACTCGCTGATATTTGTGCCACCGATTATACGGGTGCTACGGAAGTAGTCAAACTTGGTAACTACCTGCGCTGTTTCGGGATAGAGTTTAAAAAAGTTTGCCAAGTCTACTAAAACCTGAAACCGTTGCAAGATCTGGATAAAGCCATCAAAGTTGCCTGCGACAGCAAAGATAAACATTCCAAAAAGGCCACAGCCAACTGGTCCACCAATCTTTCGGTTTGAAGGTTCGCCCGTTTCTCGAATCCGATGCTGGCGATAATTTTGGGCCAAGTTGAAAGCTAGACTAAAGCCACCAGCACAGACAAAACCATAAAGCAAAGGTAAAGCCAAGTTGAAGGAGATCGAAGGAGTAATTCCGGTCAGCTTGATCCAAGTTGCCACAATATATTGACCGTAGTAGTAATAATTAATATAGCCGTCCGAGAACCAAGGATCATAGGGTGGAAAATAAGGGCTGTGGAGAATACCGTTGAGGTGTGTAAACTCCATTGGCTTTTCACCACCAAAGTAGGGATGCCACAAGTCAGGGTTGCCGATTCGCACCAACAGCCAAACCCCGAAGGCCACCACGAAAACAAGTTCCTCAATCAGAATAAGCTTACGATTTTGGCTTAACCAACTAAATATTTCGGTACGGTTGCGCCACCAGACCCAAGCCGCACCCAAAGCCACGAGGGTCAAGGCTATATAAGCGGTACTGACCGTATTCATTACCTGCTGTGTCCAAACCAACACCCAAATTACCAAGGCAACCACCATCGCCCCGACAGGCTTTGCTAAGATGTAGCCCCGATCCGGTAGGCGACGGCAGGCGCGTAGTAAAAGCGGTAAACCCAGCAAACCTAATACTTGGGCCAAGAGGTACCAGACCAACACGGCTAACCACTGATTTTCGTTTGCTAGGGTGAACCAACCAATATCATCTATCGTCGGTAGTTGGTCTACAGGCTTGTCCAATAGGAGACTCTTAGTGCTGATATGATTACCATCTTTAATATCGTAGTAGTTAGCCAAACCAGCCGTAGTGGAATCGAGGGCACCATCTCCATTACGTACATTTACCTGTGGCAAATCACTAGAGGTTACTTGACGGCGGGGAATCTGGGGTGCTTTTACACTATTGGCAAAAAGACCGTTATACTGCTCATCGGTAAACTGTTGGGTCTTTTTAAAAATCATCACCTTGGGATGATCGTAAACCGTAAAGCTTTCGTCGGCCTTATCATCATTAATCGGAATATCTAAGAGTGGTATAGTTGGGTAATCGGTAAAAGTTGCCACCTGCTTGTAACCTAGCTTTTCGCTAAAGAGCAGTTCGTAATAGCGAATCTGTACCGGATAGCGCCAAGGTAATTTTGGCATCGTCGCATAGAGCCGATTGCTGGAAATTATAATGTAATCGGCCTCTTTGAATTGGGAGATAAAATATTGTACTTTGCTATAATTAGAGGCATCACCATAAATATCTAACGGTATGTTGCGCCAATTTTTGCTGCCAAAATTGACGCTATCCATGAGACGCGGCATTCCTTCGTCCCACATTTCGGTGGTGTAACTAGCACCCACTGGCATATTCTGGTACATCCAGCGACTAGCTTGAGTCATTGGCTGTTCTTGGCTATAGATTTGGCTGAAAGAGATTGCCCAAACTGTCGTCCATCCAAAGGTAAAGAGGGTTAAACCCGCCGCCACCCAAACACGAAGTTTCACCCCTTTTAGACGACGATAAAAACGAACTTTCTCACTGGGTAGTGGGGTGGTAGTATCATCGGCTACTTGGGCTTTTGGGCTAGTCGCTTTTTCCACTATAAGCCGAGCGGCAAGAATTATCAGGATTGGTAGAATCGGCAACATATAGCGATTGAACTTAACTTCGCTGGTAAAGGTTATCAGGATGTAGGGTATAAGCCAGCTATAAAGCAATACTTCGGCTTTGAACCTCCGCCCTAAGAGTCGCCACAAACCAAAAGCGAGGCCACTTAAAGCCAATACCCCCAACGGCCAACCGAGACCCCATTGCACCAGATTACCAGCTTGGTATAAAAATGGAATTGTACCAATATACTGCCGGGTATAAGGAAGATCGGCAATACCCCTCGACATCCCAGCCTCTTCAATGACCCGCGTACTCCAGCTGGTAAAGTCAATGAAGGCATAGGGCATAGTCACAAACCAAGCGACTAGGGTTGCTAAGCCTATAAGTAACAAATTAACCAAAGTACGACCCAACAAGCGACGTACTAGGGCGGCGCTAAGGTAACGGCCAACTTCATTAGGTAGTGGCTTGGTTTGAGGTCGCCCAATTTGTTCCCCACTATGTTTAGCTGAACCATATAGCCCGTAAAGCAGAGCAGCAATCACGGCCACCATTACTACAGGCGCGGCACTGATCTTACAGGCCAAGGCTAGTCCTACGGCAAGGCCCGTGCGTACGGCACTCCAGCGTGTACCCGTTCGCATATGACCAATAGCCACGTAGACCACCAGCGTAATAAAGAAGGTCAAAGGTACATCAAAGGTCAAGTAATGAGCCAGTTGAATATCTAACACGGAGACCGCCAAAAAAGCCGCCGCCAGTAGTCCAATAGCCTCTCCCCGTCGCTGGCCTAGCACCGGGCCGAAAGCCCGCCTACCCAGCAAGAAGACCAAGATTATAGTTCCCAAGCTCCACAGTACCGCTAGAAAGCGGCCTACCAGCATTAAATTACCGTAGTCACCCCAATTCTCGCCTGTTACGAGGGTCATCAAATCGCCACTAAACTTAATCAGATACATCGGCAGGGAACCATAGGCGAAGAAATGGGGATTAAGAGGGCTATAAGCCGCATTCCAGAAGTTAAAGGCTTTATCAGGAATCTTTTCGTTTGGTAGCACTACATTAGGCGGCAAGCTATAAGTGTTACCGTCTAATTGAGCATCCCGATAGAGTTGAGCCTCTGCCGGTGTAGCAGGACGAATATCTGCACCATCGGGCATAAAAAAACCGAGGCCGTTATAAGGGAATTGGACATCTCGGCGGGGGCCAGATGAATCTTTAGGATCACCACTAGTGACTACTTTATTCAGGGTGATGACTGCATTTACAATTGCTCGCTCATCGGGGTGGAACCACTGCCCCTGATCCCAATCCAAAGCCTGAAAACGAAATGCTCCACCGACCACCAGAATCAGCATTAACGCACCCCAGACTAGTAAATCGTGCAGGTGCTTAGTTAAAAAATACTTCATGGATATAGAGTACTCTTCCCTCGCCTAAAATAATCCGGCATCGCTACTACAGGGTGCAGGATAGATAAAGATGATTACGCTCGGTGTCATTTTAACTTACCAAAATGGCTCTGGCAAGTTAAAATTAGGTAACATACTCGGCCCTATTTCGGCTTTGAATCTTCGCTGATCCCTTTCGACTAAAATTTGCAAAATCGCAGAGACTCTGGTATTATAACACCGTTAGGAAGTGGAAGCCCAAGTGGCGGAATGGCAGACGCGCTACGTTCAGGGCGTAGTGGGAGTACTCCCGTGAGGGTTCAAATCCCTCCTTGGGCATTAGACTATAGTGAAAGTGGATAGGTCTTATTTTAAGATAAGTGGTTTAAATCAAACGACACAACAAAATTAAATAAATGGTAGAATTTATCGGATTGTAAAATTTCAGCCCAAGTGGCGGAATGGCAGACGCGGCGGTCTCAAAAACCGTTGGGCTAATACCCGTGTGGGTTCGACTCCCACCTTGGGCATCATAATTAAACTAATTTGCTGGTTCTATAATCCATAAATTGTAAGGTTGTAAGGTGGATTTATTCAATAAACCCCTAACGATTGAGAAGATACAAATTTCGGCGTAGGGGCGTATTGCATACGCCCAATTTGATTCAGGTTTATCGCAGAAACCCCTAACGCACCAATTCCCAATTGGGGTGAATATCAAGGCTCCAATCAGGAATTGCCAAAGCAGGATTGGTTGTGGTTAGCCGGAAGTAAGCCGCCGAAGCCACCATCGCGGCGTTATCCGTACAGAAGAGGAACGGGGGATAGCCAAAAGGAATACCGCGCTTGGTTGCCCTTTCTGCAATAGCACTCCGTAGCACTTTATTGGCCGCTACCCCACCTGCCACCAAAATCTGCCTTGCCCCATACTCCTCCGCCGCTTGTACTGTTTTGGTTGCCAACACTTCCACCACCACCGCTTGAAACGAGGCTGCTAAGTCTGCTAGGGGTAGTTTAGAAACCGGTCTCTCGCTTTCACGCACCACCTTATCTGTCGTTTGCTCCTCCCAAGGGTCTTGCCCTTTATCCCCCAACTTAATCGGTAGAGGACGAGGAGGCTGGGGTAGAGGACGGGTATCGGTCACCACACCAGAGAAGGGAGCCACTTTCGGCGGAGCAGCCTGATACTCTTCGACCTTACGCAACACTGCCGTCTTGAGGCCACTAAAGCTAAAATCGTAAGTACCTTTAAGCCAAGCTCTTGTAAACGGAAATCTTTGAGGATTGCCTCCATAAGCCGCTTGTTCCAACAATGGACCTCCCGGATAACCTAAACCCATCACCCGTGCCACTTTATCAAAAGCTTCCCCGGCGGCATCATCCTGCGTCTTGCCCAACATCCGATAGTCGCCATGTCCTTCGATCAAAACTAGCTCGGTATGACCACCCGATACCACCAAGCAAACCAAAGGAAATTCAGGCGGTGGCGAATCTTCGGCCTGAGACGGAATAAGCCAGTTAGCATAAATATGCGACTCTAGATGATTAACCCCTATTAAAGGCTTTTGTCGGGCAAAAGCTAGACCTTTAGCCGCATTTACCCCCACCAGCAAAGCTCCCGCCAAACCTGGCCCGTTCGTCACAGCTATTGCGTCAATCTCATTCCAATCTAGCCCGGCGGTCTCAAGCGTCTCATTCAATACCGGAGTTATGTAGAGTATATGTTGGCGCGAGGCCACTTCTGGCACAACACCACCATACTTTTGATGAATATCTATTTGTGAGGCAATGACGTTCGCCAGCACGTGCCGCCCATCGCGGACAATCGCCGCGCTAGTCTCATCACAACTCGTTTCAATCGCTAAAATGTTCATGGCATCTCGCTAGTTTATAGGTATCAGTTATTTAGTTTTAGGGTCTAATAGCTAATTAAGTACGCTTACTAACTACTATAACCTATCTATTGTCTGCGATTAAGGGCGAGGAGTCAAGGTTCGGTAGAACCCAATCACGGCGAGGTAGACCGAATACGATTTGGAATGTCCGGCCTTTTCAACTGAATTTATGTTAGGACGGAGTTGAACCTAAATTTTCACCCTACTAATAAATTTTTAGGTTATTTACACTACGGCAAACTTACCCTGTATCGCTTATAATAGCCAGAGGAAGTGGTGCAGGAGAACCAGTGCGAAAGGTTGCGCGATTTAATCCTGAAGTTATCCAATATTCCAAAGGTGACTAGAACCGTAGCGTAGGTTTTGAATAAAAACGGATTTGTACTCGCGCTTTACCACCGGGAAGATTCCAAGTAAACAAGATTCTCAAAATGTGGTATAGTATGCTAGTAGTTTAAATCCGTTAGGTCTTAAAACATGCAGATTAGCAAAGGAGTAAAATACCCATGGCAAAAGCCAACAAATTGACCAAGAAAGCCACCGCGTTAACCAAGAATGCCACTGCGCTAGATGATGCAGCAAGCAAGCTGCGAGCAAAAGCAGAAGTGTTAGTTGCCAAGGCCGAAGTTTTAAATAGCAAGAAGAAATCCGGTGGTAAAAAGGGCGTGTTACTACTGGTTTTGGTTCTGGCTGGCGTAGGCGCGGTTCTAGCACGAAACTTCACTAAAAAGTAAATTCTTCAGCCAGCGGCATTTTCCGACTTGTTGGGAGTATGGTTCGGTAGTGCTACCGAACCGTTTTTTTTAGGGGAAAATCAACTAGTAGAGCAACAGACCTCCGGAATAACTAGTTTAGGTCGTCCTCGAATTGCTGTTCCATAAAGCGGTCGTGCTTCTCTACCCGTTTAAGCTGAAGTTCCAAGCCCTCCAGTTCTTCGCCGTCGGCTCTTAGCAATTTTTGGAGTAGTTGAAGGGTATCCTCGACTAATTGAGTCTCGTTCTCCTTACCCCACTGGCTAAAGTCGCGGTCGCTGACCTCCGCTTGAACCATTGGCAAGGGTGAGCTAATCATTTCAGGTCGCTCACCCAAACCCGCGACTGCCTCACCCACGTGTCCCAGATGGGTCATATGCCAAATGGCCCGGTCTTCAAGCAGGCTGCGGCTTAGAGCCGGGTTGGTGTTCCAACGAACGAACGAACGGTGCAAATAGGTCATCACCGTCATATATTCCTGCCGCACTCGATTATTCAGCAACTTTACTAGGGGATGATCGTTGCGATTCTCGGCTTCTAGGTTGGCGGAAATAGTTTCACCCTTGCTATTTACTTCCAAATCTTGAGCGGATGCGTTGCCATCCTGATTCCAAGGGCCAACAGGCGGATTCAATTTTTTGTTAGGGTCGCCTCCTAATTCTTTTACAAAATCCTTGAACATTAAGCGGTGGGTACGTTCGTCCACCAAAATGCGCTCAAGTAACCGTCGCACTTTTGGGTGATCTATCGCCGCTAGGTGCGCCTCATACTGCTCAACCGCCCGGTCTTCGGCTTCGACATCCAACAACATCAAATCAAAACCTTCGGGCGTATCCAAGAAGATTGGATCGCGCTCCATCGTCGGGTTGCCCCCCAACACTACCACCTGTTCACCCAACCAGCGAAAGTGACGCATCTCGTCACGAGCAATTCCTTCTACCTCGGTCGGTATTTCACCTTCGCTCAGCTTATAAGCATGTTGCAAATACTGGATAATAGCGGCGTGTTCGCCTTTCATATCCTCTTTAAGCAGGACCACAATCTCCTCGTTGGCAGTGGCTTTCTTTCCAGGTGTATCAGCCATTTAGTCTCCCTTTCTAATTGATTTAATGAATAGCACAGATATTAATTCTTAATTCTAAAATTCGCTAAAGAGTAGCGTGATTTTTGAAAAGGCAGGAATGCTTAGAACGGTTAAGATTAAGTTGTACTTTCAAGTATGCTACCTAAGGTAGAGCATTGCCTTATTATTGTCAAGTCTATAGGTGGTTTTTGAAAGCCATCACAAAGCGGAGTGTTTGCCACAAAAGAGCGCGGACGGTACAATTAACCCTACATTTTAGATTGGTTCTTTGAGAGAATAGTAGGACTTCTCTGAAAAACTACAGATTGGATAGTTATGTCAACTATTATCTCGGATGGTCAAACTTCACCTGAAGCGGCTTCCCTATTACGCAGTCTACCAAGTATAGATAAACTAATGCGAGCCGAAATCTTGCAAAATTTAATTGAAGAAGGCTCTCCACGTGAACTAGTACTGGAATTAGCTCGTGAGATTCTGGGACAAATACGCGCCTCCGTTCGGAATGGTAGCTTATCCGATGTCACCACGCTCACGCTAGATGCTCTGGGTAAACAAGTAGCAACTGAGGTAAGCGAAGTCTTAAATGGTAGCTTGTGCGAAGTTATTAATGCGTCAGGCGTAATTTTACATACCAACCTAGGACGCGCTCCCCTGAGCCAAGAAGCGGCCTTGGCCGTCCAACGCATTGCTCGTTCATTTAACAACCTAGAATATGACCTAGAAAGTGGTGAACGCGGCAACCGTATGAGCCACCTCAATGATCTAGTGGCTAGGTTGTGTGGTTCCGAAGCGGCACTGGTGGTTAACAACAACGCCGCCGCCGTCTTTATGGTACTTTCAACTTTTGCCAAAGAGCGCGAGGTCATCCTTTCGCGAGGGCAGGCAATAGAAATCGGCGGCTCATTTCGTATCCCTGATGTAATGGTCCAGAGTGGCGCAAAGCTAATCGAGGTAGGCACTACCAACAAGACCTATCTCAGCGATTATGCAGCCGCCATTACACCCCAGACCGCCGTAATTATGCGGGTACATAGCAGCAATTTCAAGATTATCGGCTTTACCCACAACACCCCCTTAGCAGAGATGGCCCAACTAGCCAGCAAAAATGACTTGATTCTAGTAGATGATCTAGGAAGCGGCACATTTATAGATACCGCCCGTTACGGACTGGCCCACGAACCCACCGTTCAAGAAAGTATTCAGGCTGGAGCAGAACTTGTTACTTTTAGTGGCGATAAATTGCTAGGTGGCCCACAGGCCGGATTGATTGCTGGAAAAAAGATATTGGTTGACCAACTGAAAAAACACCCTCTAGCTAGGGCTTTGCGGGTAGATAAAATGACCATTGCCGCTTTGCAAGTTACACTCCAACACTACTTGAAAAATGAGGCCGAAACTAAAATCCCGGCTTGGCAAATGATCTCACATCCCTTAGCAAATATCGAAAAACAGGCCCACGAATGGTGTAGCCGCTTGGAACACCTCTGGCCGGGTGCAAAGGTGCTGGAGAGCCTTTCTGCGATAGGTGGTGGTTCGCTGCCGGGAGAGACCCTACCAACTTATTTGCTCGCCCTACCCGTGCCAACAGGCCAAAGTGCCAAAATCCTAACCGCCGCCTTACGCCATCAGCATCCGCCCATTATAGGACGGGTGGAACGCGAAACACTCTTGTTTGACCCACGCACTGTACAAGCCGAACAAGAAGAGCTTCTATTGGCTGCCTTAGAACAATTAGCAAGGTAAAATATGACTAACGAACCAGACAAAGAGAACAAAGAGGCGAATCAGGAGTATTCACCGCTCTATCCCGGCTATCCGCGCCCCTCGTCAGTCCAGCCACCCTCTAATTATCCTTACCCTACCTCCAATCCTAATCCGGGCGACTACACTAACCCGCCTCCCTCATTTCAAGAACCGCCCCCACGGGCTTGGTTAGAAGCACAGCAGCGCGAGAGGACTCCCGAAGTACCACCACAAGAAGCTCCTTTGCCACTGCCACTCCATACCGTAATGGTTACTTACGCGCTACTAGCCATGATTGCGATAATGTATGTAGTTTCGATAGTAGCAGATGGGGGAGGAATCAGCTTTAGCCATCAGTTTTCAAGCGAAACGCTAGTCAAGCTAGGAGCGCTCTACAGTCCACTGGTTACGGGCGGAGAATGGTGGCGATTAGTTACCGTAATGTTTCTACATGCCAACGCCATCCACATTCTCCTTAATGGGCTTAATTTCTACATCTTGGGCAAACAACTAGAGGCACTCTTTGGCCCAGCGCGTTACACGATGATCTTTTTCCTATCGGGTCTAACTGGCAGTATCGCCAGCTATGGATTACACGATCAAGTGCTGGCAGTAGGAGCTAGTGGCGCAATTTTTGGTTTGTTAGGTGCAACCATCGGTTATTTTTTACGCCAACGCGACAAATTTGGGGTCTTTGGGCGTAGCTATTTAAAAAATCTGCTCGCCACCGCTGCCCTTAACTTCGTCCTGCTCTTGCTAATACCCGGCGTAGATAATTTAGCGCATGGTGGCGGGTTGGTGGGGGGTCTGGTCTTGGGCTACCTTTGTAGCCCCCTCTATGATTTTTCCCAAACTCCCAACCGACGGTTGCGGATAACCCAACGTGATAATAATAACCTGCTCTGGCTAGGTTTTGCCCTAGCGTGGTTGGCCCTAATCGTGGTGGCCTTCTTCTTCTTCCTTAACGCTAAATTGGCCTGATCCACAAACTTATCAGCTAAAAAATTGGGGGTAGGGGCCAACAGGTTTAGGCGATAGGCCAACCTGCAACCCCTACCAATTTACCAGCAATCTTAGAGACCGTTAGGCGAAGCTACAGGGGCAGGTACACGTTTAGTTCCCCCTGTTTTAGTTAGATATTGCTCTGTACCAATCAAGCCGAACTGAATTTTATAATCGGCGGCTGCTTCAGCATGATACTCAAATCTAGCCCGCTCGAAATATTGGACGATATGAACCAGACCATCACCAGCAGGCGGTTGGGCATTCTGCTCATAGAAGATATTGCTAATTGGCCCTCCATATTTAGCTAAGCCACCATTTACTTTCCAGTACTGACCGATAGTGCCACAAGTCTGCGGTGAGAAACCAGGAACAGAGAAACAATCATTCTCACCCCCAGGAGCCGGGGCAGCAGTTGGGCTCTTATTGGGTGATAAGGCCCACTGTTCAGAACCAAGCAACCCTAACAAAATATCATAAGGAGGTTGATTTTTGGGATGAGATTCCATTCTAGCCCGTTCAAAGTACTGCACTTGATAGGATTGACCATCTCCAGCAGGTGGTTGGGCATTCTGTTCCGTAAAAACATCACTTACCGGCCAGCCAAAATACTTTAGGCCACCATTTTTATTCCAGTAGTCATAAAATGCACCACAAACCGTTTTGCCTGTCGGAGACCCGGTAAGGCATTTCTCCGAATTGGCTCCAGCGGCAGGCGTTCCGGTGTTGGTTCCAGAAGCAGGCGTTCCCTGATTGGTTCCAGAAGCAGGCGTAGGCGACCCAGTGTTGGCCCCGGGCTTGTTGAGGTCATTTGTATTCGCAAAGCTTTCAGGTGCGGTGGTTTGACCGACATTTTGAGGTAGACTGCCCACACCAAACATGAAATCAGTATTTGGTATTGCGGGCATCGCTACTGGCGTTGAAAACTTATAGGCTCCTTGAGGTACTACACTAAGGTTCCTCAGTTTCACCAGAGTAGCCCGTTGCGATTCGGTAAGAGTCTTATTGACTGCCGAAAACCGAGAAGCATATAGAGCCGACATCTGACCATCTAGTTCACCATAGCGTCCAATTAGAGAATAGACCTTCGCTTTATCTACCGTCCCACCCGCCATAGCTTTACGCAGTTCGGTGGATACTGTCGTTCTAATTTGGGCTATCTCTTTAAGTGCCGCGCGTTGCTCTTCGATAATGCCAGTGACCAAAGCCTTTTGCTCACTATCAAGGGTATTGAGAAACGCTTTTCCGCTCTCTCCTGTAATATCCGTACCTATGAAGTAATCTGGATTATTCATCGCAGGATAATCCTTCATATAGAAACCACCAAAGTAGGTTCCATGCCGTTCGGGGCAGAAGTAGACATCCGCCTCAAGACCACCCTTGTACCATGAAAACAACTCACTGGCATAGGTCATAACCGCTACAAATTCATCGTTAGTCAGACTCTTCTTGAAGTTTTGATCCTCTGCTACATCCGGCCAAGATAAGTAGTTATTGAACTGCATTTTCGCTAAATATGCCTTTTGCTCGTCGGTAAAGGAGGTTATGATCTCCCCGACTACTATGGCACGGTTATAGCTTAAATCCGCATCAGTCTTATAGAGTCCTGCCGTATAGGTTGAAACCGCTTGACTGTTAAGGCCCGTTGATCCAGTAGGAATATCTCCCGTTAGGCTACGACGGAAAGCGTTCATTAGGGGAAAACGATTATAGGCAAAATTGACATAAAGTGGAGCCTGCTGCTTTGCCAGTGCCACCAGTTTAGCCTTTTGCGTGTCATTCAAGAGATAAAGGACGTTGTTGGCAACGCGACTAAGGAAGGTGGTATTGTGTCCATATCCTGCCGTGTCCACATCCCGCATATACTGAAAACCGAAGAAATCGGCCACTTTTCCCGGTGGCATAAAGGTATCTGCACCACTGCTACCCGTAATAAAGGCCAGTCCACTGAAGGCAATGGTAGAAAGCTGGGCATTGTCACTCATGGCCTGCTCGAGGGTATATTGAGTGCTATCTGCCCCTGGGTTTTGGCCTTGGTTGGATGGCGGCGGCGAAGACTGCGGTCGCGGCGAGGATTGCGGTCGCGGCGAAGACTGCGGTCGCGGTGGCGGTGGCGGGTTAGTGGTATCTTGCTGGGCGGAAGACCCTGCTGCAAACAGCGAGGTCTCCTTATAGCCAGCACAGGTGCCAATAATCCCCATTGCCAAAAATACTATAACAGCAACAACCGTAATAGTGTGAGTCTTCTTTGACATAGTATTCTCCTGCTATTTCGATTCTGGTATCTTCTCCAAAATCAGGGGTAGGAGGCGCGTTCAAGACACCCTTACCTATGGAAAAGATACCGGTTTTTTAGAACCGACCAGAGGTGGAAGGTTCTTCCGAGTGGCTAGTTTAACTAGTACTTGTATTAAAAATTAGCAGGCTAAGCTTAATTCATACTTAGAAGTTGCTGAGAAATTGCTGAGAACAATTGAGAAGAGGCGCTCTGATTTTAATCACCAGAGCTGTGCTTAGAATTATCCTTTTCCGCCTTCATTGGAGAAGTTGCTGCCGAAGAAATTTCTGAAGATTTTCGCTTACGAAGTAACCTAGCCCGCAGAGCCTCCTCGGTAGGCCGTACAAAGCGTAAGGTGATAAAGATCAGGAAAGTTAGGAGACAAGCCAGATACCACATCCCAACGGCAGCCATCATACCAATGGCGGCCACTGCCCACAGGTCAGCCGCAGTGGTTAGACCACGCACCTGGCTATGGGTGCGCCAAATTGCCCCGGCTCCCAAAAAGCCAATCCCGGTAATAATCTGGCTGGCGGCACGAGCCGCATCAGTGCCAGTTCCCACCCCTACAAACCCAAAGATGAAGAGTAGTGTAAAGCCCGCTGATCCCGCCGCTACAACCATATGAGTACGTAGCCCAGCAGCTTGACCATCCCGCTCTCGGTCCCAACCTATAATTCCGCCCAAGAAATAGGCCAATAACAAACGGAGGGTTAGATCTATTTCGACCGGCCAACCGTTCAGAAAACTCATATTCATTGTTCTAAAATCCCATCGGGATTAGAAATCCTATCGGGATTAGAAATCCTATCGGGATTAGAAATCCTATCGGGATTAGAAATCCCTCCTACAAGGGTGGAATGCACTTCGTCGCGCAAGCTGGCAGCAGTTTGACTAAGCTGGTTACTCACAATAAGGACATTCTGGACACCACCCACCGCTTCTTGAGCTTCACCCGCCACTTGCCGGATCATCTCCACTGTTTGATCCGTGGCACTCTTTTGCTGCTGAGTGGTCAAGTAAATCTGACGAGCCAAATGGTTAGTACTTTCGACCGTCTCTATAATCTGTTCAATCGCTTGTCCTGCTTCTAAGGCCACTCCCGCAACACGTCGGGCCTCTTCCAACCCTTGCTCCGTCACTACTAGAGTATTGGAGATCGAGTTTTTAATTTGTCCCAAAATGTGCTGCACATCCTTGGCCGAAGCACGACCACGCTTGGAAAGGTTTTGCACTTCAGCAGCAATTACAGCAAATCTGCGCCCATACTCGCCTGCACCGGCGGCTTCTATGGTAGCATTAAGGGCCAACAAATTGGTCTCTTCGCTTAACTCGGTGATTAGCTCCACAATTTCACCGATATGATTAGATTGGTGGCTTAATTCAGAGACAATCGAAGCAATGCCTTCTACTTTAAGGCGCAAGGTCTCAATACCATCAATCCCCTCCCCAACCGCTGAGCCACCATTTTCGGCGGTCATCAACGCCTTCTCAGTGGCACCAAAGACTTGTTCGGCAATATTGGCTAATTGCCCAGCGGTGCTACTTAACTCCTCTAAAGTAGAACTAACCAAGGTCACCGATTGTACTTGGCTTTGGGCGCGTTCGGTCTGACCATGGCTGATAAGGGTGAGTTCCTCGGCCAAATCAGAGATGCTATTACCAGCACTAACACTTATGTCAAGGTAGTGTCCTAATTGTGTGTTAGATTTCATTAATTTTTCATTTTGCCAAGCCAAGTTGAGCAATAATCGCTGTACGGTTTGGGCATTACCCCAAGCGAGGATTGCCATAATAAGGTGTAAGCCCATACCAAAAAATAGAATTTGAATAACGATAGGCTTCACGTCAGGCGATAAATCACCTAAACGGTTTTGCCCCAGAAAGTAACCTAAAAAAAGGCCACTACCACTCAAAGCCACTAGCAAAGGGGCCACCTCATTTACCAATAGCCCGGATACTACAATCAAACCACTCAAAGCAAAAAAACAAGCGATCTCACTAACCAGTGGTAGTTGTATTAGGAACCCCCTACCCCCCAACAATAAGACCAGCAACAACAGAAAGAGATAACCCGATTGATAGACCAGACCGAGCCGATTCAGGTAGTAACAAGCCGACAAGATCACAAAGCCAATAATAACAAGGTAAGTATAGTTTACCTTTAACAAACCAAGCCACGCGGTAGCCGGAAGCGAAAGCAAAAATAGTAAGCCCACTAGCTTAATCAGCAGGCGCAGCAAATATTGTTGCCTTTGGTGGTTATCCGTCACTAGGTTTTGCCCCGGCAGTAATTTATAGAAGAACTGGATTAAGTTGCGCCTCCAACCAGCTAAGAGATTGGCTTTAGGTTCGGCGGAAGGATTATCAGATTCGTCTGCTTCAGATGCGCTAGGTATACCGCTTTGCATTAGCTACATTACCTCATAATCTTGTAAAAGTCACCAATAATCCACTACAGATTCTTGACAATCTTATAGTAGGTTTATAAAAAAGGCAAGCTCTAGTTTGACGATTGCGCTCAAAATAGGTATAATGCACAAGGTTTAAATTTGTAATTAAAAGTGTATTGGGGGGTGAAGAGAGAGCGATGACTAAACGAACTTGGCAACCAAAACGGATACCACGCCGCCGCAAACACGGGTTTATGTCCCGTATGGATGACCGGAATGGCCGTGCGGTATTGGCAGCCCGCCGACGTAAGGGTCGCTGGAAGCTAACAGTTAGCCACGAAGCTAGGGAGCCACGCTAGAGGCTAAGGTTTGGAAGCGAGCAATCGCTCGCTTTTTTATTGTCTAGTAGCTCTAGTAGCATGGATAAGGGTTTTGAAGGAGCAGTCAAACACAATCACGGAGTATCAACCAAAATTTGCTACGCTTTAGCGGTATCTTAATTTTAAAGTCTGTTATATAATAGGTCTGAGCTAGAGGATTAGCTTCTGGCTTTAGTTTCTAAAAATTTTAATGAAGCGAATTTACCGACTGACTGAAGGCACTCAATTTCAACGAGTAAGAGCCAAAGGTAAAAGTTGGGCGCACCCTTTGTTGGTACTAGTAGTAGCACCTAATGGCTTGGATATTACCCGGTGTGGCTTCTCGGCAGGCAAGCGCATGGGAAAGGCCCATACACGTAATCGGATTAAACGAGTCGTGCGGGAGGCTGTACGAGTACGTCATGCGGGAATCAAACCGGGCTATGATTTAGTCTGGATCGCCCGCACAACTTTGACCGAAAAGACCGATTTTTGGGAAATAGACCACACGGTCGAAAACCTGCTCCGGCGGGCCCGTCTGCTCGACTTTGTTCCGCCCGAAGCTTCCAATCGGCCCCACATACAAGATAAGGATGGGGACTGAAAAGTTAGAAGAATGAAGTACCCTTTACTTGGATTAATCAAACTTTATCAAATGACTATTTCCCGGTTGCTACCGGCTAATACCTGCCGTTTTTATCCAAGCTGCTCCCACTACGGCTATGAGGCAATTGATAAATACGGCTTTTTTAAAGGCGGGTGGCTGGCAATCAAGCGCATTGCCAAGTGCCAACCGTTTCATCCGGGTGGTTATGACCCGGTTCCATAGTGAAAAAGCTAACACCTATCTGGCGGCAAAGAACCGATGGTGGAGAGCTAATTTTTTAAGGAGGCAATCTAGTGGGACAGCTCTGGGATAGTTTTATACAACTCTTTGCGTCCGTTATAAAATTTTTTGCTGAAATAGTGGGTGGTAATACTGCTATTGGTATCATAGTCTTTACCATTGTGGTGCGAACTGCTTTATTGCCTTTAACCTTGAAGAGTGTCCGCAGTAATCGGGCGATGCAGCAGCTACAACCCCTTATTAAAGAGATAAATAAAGGTTACACGGGTAAACAGAGTCAGGAAAAAACCACCGAAAAACAACAGAAAATAATGGCACTCTACCGGGAATATAATGTCAACCCGGCTGCAGGCTGTCTACCGATAGTAATCCAACTTCCCATCTTCTTTGCCGTCTATGGTGCCGTAAGCAGTGTGGCAGGCAAAGTAGACCCCCTGATGAGTTATGTTCAACACACGTGGAATATCTTCTCGCCCCAAGCTAAAACCTTGGCAGATCAGGCTATACTTACAAACCGAGGTATCCTGTGGATAAACGACCTGACCTTACCCGATCCTACTAATATCCTACCCATAATGATGATGGTGCTTCAGTTTATGACCACCCGTATGACTATCCCTCGCGGTGGTGGCGCAGATGAACAACAACGCAACATCAACCGCATTATGCAATGGACTCCCTTGATTTTCGGCCTTACCGCGCTTGGGTTCCCAGTAGGGTCGGTCATCTATTGGGTAACTAGCAGCATTTTCAGCGTCTTACAACAATATTTTATCACGGGCTGGGGTTCGCTGGCCGATTTGCCCGGCTTAGGCTTCTTACCAGAGAAAAAGCTCAAAACCATGGAGCTAAAGAAACGTGACCCGAATGAGCCACGCAAAAAGACGATGATGGAACGCCTCGCCGAAAATTCGGAGCGGATTCAAGCGGAGCGCACATCCACTGCTTCGGCGGATGGCAGCAACGAACTGGAAGAGGAGGCTCCTAGGAATAACTTTGGGCGTAAAAGTGGAGGCTTTGACGGACGAAGTAACACTAGTTCTAAGGCCACCAGCAGTAATAGCGTAGAGAACACTAGAAAGGTTCAAAACGCCTATAATCAACTTAATCGCCGACCTCCCAAGAAATCCGGGGGATCCGGTAGTAATGGTACTAAAAAGAAAAAGTAATAACTTAGAGCGCACTTAGGCATACGCCATAATTGGGTCGGTAGTTGCCTTTAACCTAGACTACCTACCCTATACCACCTTATAACTCAGGAGGAGAACCAGACCTTATGCAGAGCATTGACCAGCAAGCCCGAACCGTAGATGAGGCCGTGCGTATCGCTTTATCGCGTCTGGGACGCAACTATGAGGACGTAGATATAGAAGTTCTCAACCCTGGCTCACCCGGGGTACTTGGGGTAGGTGCCGAAGATGCCCTTATTCGGGTGACGGTACGGATTCCAGGGATGCGACCTCGCCCACCAATGCCGCCTCAACCGCAACCCTATTATGGAATGGCCCGGCCTCTTCCCGGATCCTATAATCAAGTTCCTCTGCCACCTCAACCAATGCTAGGGATGGGTTACAACCCACCACCTCCTCCGCCACCACAGCCCATCGCTCCCAGAGTTGGAGGCTACGATGTCCAAGAGTTAGCCAATATTGGCCGGGATGTAATTCTTAATCTCCTACGACGGATGCGAATTCAGGCCCGTCTACAACTTGAATTTCATCCCCCTGTAGAAGATCCGGGCAGTGAGGAAGAGAGCCAAAGCCCACTAGTAACCATCAATTTAATCGGGAATGATCTAGCCGCCTTAATCGGGCGTAGGGGTGAAGCTTTAACCGATCTCCAATATATCTTCAACCTAATTATGAACAAAAAAACCCGCACTTGGGGTAAAGTTTTGATTGACGTAGAGGGCTACCGCGCTAGGCGCAAAGCTAATCTGGTAAACTTGGCCCGTCGCATGGCCGATCAGGTCTTAACCACGCGCCAACCCATTACCCTAGAACCGATGCCCGCCTACGAACGTCGTCTAGTACACTTGGCTCTACTCGATCACCCTTACATTCGTACCGAGAGTTTTGGCGATGGAGAAGAACGCAAGGTTACTATTTTCCCTAAGTAGAATTGGTGAGTCATGTGATTCCCAAATTCATTGCAATTGGACACCTCACTCAAGATTTGCTGCCCGGTGGTACTTATGCACCGGGCGGTACTGTTTCTTTTGCCTCTATCGCCGCCCACCACTTGGGCCAATCAGCCGCCATTGTAACCGTTGCACCTAGCTTCTTACGTAATTTACCAATTTATAAAGAGATCCAAATTGTAGGAAGAATAATTGAAGAAACCACTATTTTTGAAAATATCTATACCGCGCAAGGCCGGGAACAATTTATCCGCTCGGTTGCACCACTAATCCAACCAGAAGATGTACCGCTAGAGTGGGTAGGTTATAGAAAAGGAGTGGAAGTTGTCCACCTTGGGCCGGTAGCGCAGGAGTGCCCACCAAATTTACTTGATCTCTTCCCCGATGCCTTAATCGGTATTACACCGCAAGGCTTTATGCGAACTTGGGATATGACTACCGGAAGGGTCTCCCCGCTCCGATGGGAGGGTACACAAGCCCACGCACTCCTTTCTAAAGCCCACGCGCTAGTGCTAAGTGAAGAAGATTTACCCCCCGGAGCAGAGGGCAACCGATTACTCCAAGAATATATTGAGGGCTGCCCAGTGGTAGTTTACACGCAAGGCCACAAAGGTTGTATAGTCTACTACGAGGGAAAAGCCGAGACCGTACCCGCTTTTCCTGCCCAAGAGCGAGACCCCACCGGAGCGGGAGATCTCTTTGCCGCAGCCTTCTTTATTCGACTACGAGCCACTCATAATCCCATCGAGGCCGCCCGTTTTGCCAATGCTGCGGCAAGTTGTAAAATCGAAAAGCTGGGCCTGACCGAAGTACCGACGCTGGAACAGGTCTACCAACGGATGAATTATAAAAACTAAAGCAGGATTTTAAATGGGCCAAACGCTAGAATTAGAAGCCTTATGAAATTTTTGAGAGGTAGAAAAAGAGTAATCTGGTTTGGACGAGGGTTGCTCCTACTTCTGATACTTCTTGGTAGTTGGTTTGACTACTCCTTATGGTTGATAATAGCTAACGCCCCCACTTATAAATTGCCCACACAAGCCGATGCCATTATCGTACTAGGTTGCCCTGCTAAAGACTGGGATAAACCTAGTGCTTGCCAAATTGAGCGCACTGAAGCAGCAGTGGAACTATGGCAAGCCGGGTATTCCAAGCATATTCTTTTGACCGGAGGATATGGCAACCTCGGGGTGGAATCATATTATATGGCAGAACTGCTCATTCAAGCTGGTATTCCGACGATTGAAATAGCCATAGAAGAACATTCAAAAAATACCGTTGAAAATTTGCGAAATAGCAAGGAATTACTAGCAAAACACGGCTGGAAAAGCGTTATCCTTGTGAGTGAGCCCTATCACCTCTACCGCGCCCGACAACAAGCCTCCGACCTAAATCTCGAAGTAGTCGGCTGGTGGCCTGCTATAAAAAGTAGCACTTGGAAAAACACTGGCCGACGCAATACAGCACTCATACGCGAAGCGTTGGCTTTGATCTATTATCAGAGCCTTGGCCAGCTACTCTATTAGCATCTCGGTAAGGTTTGCTTTAGCACTCACTAATGTTTTTTGTGACCTAATTTTATGCCTTTAACTTAATAAAAACTTCTTAATCGCGGTTGTAATCCCTAAATATTCTCTTTCATCTAGCTCTAAGAGTGTATACTTAATTAAAGAAAGGGATAACAACTATGTGGCGCAAGATCGGTAGCCTAGCCCTATGCGGGGCAATATTAATCTCAATATTTCCGGCTCTTATGGGGCTAAAAACGGCTGCTGATTTTGAGATACCCAGTTTTAGCCAACCTACGGGCGGTATGAGTTGGTCAGTACCAAACGCTGCTGAAAAAGAGCTTGGCTTTAGTGGCGACGTTGCCACCGCCGGGTTCTTTACCTCCAGTTCTGAAACTAGGTCCTATTTTAGCACTACCCAAGTTAGTCACAATGGCTCAGAAGAGGGAACCGCCGACCTACCTTTCCCAGAAGACCCTCTAGCCGATGAGTACAATTCCAACCATTTGTCCAAATGGCCCTCCTTGGTGCTGAACTCTGGCAACCGGGTAGGTTTGATTTGGAACGGGAATGGTTATGTCCAAGAGACCGTTTTTTTTGGCAAACTGCTTTATCTACCAGGTGGCACTGCCACCAAAACCTATTTGGTATGGACTGTAACAACGGGAGTTTCTAGCAAGGTGCTTCAGTACTTTGGTGAGGGTCAACTTCACCAAAACGACCCGCTGCCCCTTTCCACCGCTTTAACCTCTATACCTGAAGTAAATTTCCTAAATATTAGTGAAGACTCATCTATGGTTGCGTGGGCAACTGCACTAGGAACGGCTAAACTCTACCCAAGTCCAACACAGGAATCAGACGCTAGTAAACGAACATCCACTTTCAAAGCCGTTACTAGCTATAACGCGGATCTAAAAAGTTGGGAGAGGCACGAGTTATGCAATAGCAAGCAAGGATACCCCTGTATCCTTGCTGCGAATAAATCTCCTGACACTGCTGGTTTTCCTATAGCTACCGTAATCATGGCTCCATTAATTTCGGATTATGTTGTGGTCACAGTCTAAAAGAAAAAGGAATGAGAAGTATGATAGTCGAAACTGAACATGAGAAGATGACCGGAATCTCAGAGCAAGAAGCCGCACAACGACTTAAAGAAGAAGGCTTTAACGAATTGCCTTCTACTAAAAAGCGGACTTTCCTAACGCTGGCTATCGAGGTGATAAGCGAGCCAATGTTCTTGCTGCTGATCGTAGGTGGCATAATCTACCTGATCTTAGGCGATATACAAGAGGCTCTGATGTTACTCGGCTTTGTCTTCTTGATAATCGGTATTACGGTTTACCAAGAAAACAAGACCGAACGCACCCTAGAGGCGTTGCGGGATTTATCCAGCCCTAGGGCGTTGGTAATTCGGGAGGGCGAACAAAAGCGGATTCCAGGACGTGAAGTGGTGCGGGACGACCTCATTATCCTCTCCGAAGGAGACCGGATTCCGACCGATGCTGTAATACTCTCCGGTCTCAACCTCTCCACCGACGAGTCACTTCTGACCGGAGAATCGATTCCGGTGCGGAAAGTAGTCTGGGATGGCGCAGTGGAGTTAGGCCGACCTGGGGGAGATGACCTTCCCTTTGTCTATTCCGGCACCTTAGTAGTACAAGGCCGAGCGATTGCCAAAACCCTTGCCACCGGGCCGCGTACTGAAATGGGCCGGATCGGAAAGGCGTTGCAAGAGGTAGACACCGGAAAGACTCCGTTACAAAAAGAGACCCGAAAGCTAGTTCAGATCTTTGCGGTAATTGGGGTAGTCCTTTGCGTGGTGGTAGTAGTAGCCTATGGCTTAACCAGAGGCAACTGGCTAGACGGGATTTTGGCTGGTATCACCTTAGCAATGGCAATTATGCCCAACGAGTTTCCAGTGGTGCTAACTATCTTCTTGGCTCTAGGGGCGTGGCGCATATCACAGAAGCGCGTCCTGACTCGCCGGATTCCCGCCGTTGAGACACTGGGTGCTGCTACCGTATTGTGTGTGGACAAAACCGGAACCCTTACCATGAATCAGATGTCGGTTAGCCAACTCTATGCGGGGGGAAAGTTTTATCAAGTAAAAGAAGGGGACAAAACGGAGGAATTACCGGATTACCTGCGCGAACTGGTGGAATATAGTGCCTTAGCCAGCCATCCCGATCCGTTTGACCCAATGGAAAAAGCGATCCGACGATTGGGTCAGGAACGGCTGAACGCCCTCCAATCTCGGCACGAGGATTGGACGTTGGTAAACGAATATCCACTCTCCAAGCAATTGCTGGCAATGACGCTGGTTTGGAAGAGCGGAGAAGGGCCGGGTTATACCGTAGCCACCAAAGGTGCCCCTGAAGCGATTGCCGATCTGTGCCATTTCAATCCCTCCCAGATTGAAGAACTCTCCCGACAGATAAGTGAAATGGCCTCCCAAGATCTGCGGGTGCTGGGCGTAGCCAAAACTTACTCAAGGCAGGAGACCCTACTGCCAGAACAACACGATTTTGAGTTCGAGTTCTTAGGACTAATCGGTTTGGCTGATCCGGTTCGCCCAACCGTTCCGGCGGCGATTAAAGAATGTTATCAGGCAGGTATTCGCGTCATAATGATTACGGGGGACTATCCAGGTACCGCACAAAGCATCGCCCGGCAAATTGGCCTAACCCCTTGTGATGAGGTTATAACCGGGCCAGAACTAGATCGAATGGAGGCTACTGAACTTCAAAAGAGGATTCGAGGTGTCAATATCTTTGCTAGGGTAGTGCCAGAGCAAAAGCTACAACTGGTAAACGCGCTCAAATCCAACGGAGAAATAGTAGCCATGACTGGCGATGGGGTAAATGATGCCCCGGCCCTCAAAGCGGCCCACATCGGTATTGCCATGGGCGGGCGCGGCACAGACGTAGCTCGCGAAGCGGCAGCACTGGTACTGCTGGATGATGACTTCTCTTCGATTGTCCAAGCGGTCAAGATGGGTCGGCGGGTTTTTGACAATCTGAAAAAGGGGATGGCGTATGTTCTAGCCGTCCATGTCCCAATCGCCGGAATGTCTATCTTGCCTGTATTGTTCGGTTGGCCGTTAGTGCTACTGCCAGTTCACATTGCCTTCTTGCACCTGATTATTGATCCGGCCTGCTCGGTAGTCTTTGAGGCTGAACCAGAAGAAGAAGGGGTCATGAAACGTCCACCGCGCAATCCAAAAGAACCGCTCTTTGCTCGCCGGACGCTGGGCCTAAGCCTACTGCAAGGGGCAAGTGTGCTGGTGGTCTTAGTGGTTATGTTTACTAGTGGGTTATACCTAGGCGAGGGCGAATTGGAAGCCCGTACCCTAGCCTTTACTACTTTGATTGTAGCAAACCTAGCCCTGATCTTTACCAACCGTTCTTGGTCAACCACCATGTTCAAAGCGATGCGTCTGCCAAATAAAGCACTGTGGTGGGTAGTAGGCGGTGTATTGGTTTTCCTGCCTCTGGTACTTTATGTGCCAATTCTGCGTGAACTCTTCCGTTTCTCTACTTTGAGTCCGGTTGAACTAGCACTCTGTGTGATAGGAGGTATTGTAAGTATCATTTGGTTTGAAGCCTTCAAACTATTCAAGAGGACTACAAACCCGAATAAGGAAAATTTGGTGGCTTTATAAGTCCGAAATAGTCGGACGCATAGTATCATCTCAATAGGTAGGGGTTTATTGAATAAACCCTCTGGAGGTTTTGGGCGTATGCAATACGCCCCTACCCGAATTGGTGATACGAAGTTTTGGGCGTATGCAATACGCCCCTACCCGAATTGGTGATACGAAGTTTTGGGC
>JACAUC010000079.1 GCA_013390945.1 Candidatus Chloroheliaceae bacterium | reverse complement strand
CAAGGTAGGCTTAATTATTGTGACCCATTTTTGTCCGTATGTTCCTGACACCCCATAAAGGTCATTATCGAGTGATAGCTTATGTGAATACTAGTTCACAAAAGCTATCTCCTGATTAAGGAGAAAAATTGACACCTTCAGGTAAAGAAACTGACCAACTACGAGGGGTGGTTCTCAAAAAGCTCTAGTAATGTGCCAACCCCAAGATGGCTGAGCAATAGACTAAAAGTTCAACTGGCTATTGATGGGGATCGCTAGGAAGGCATCCACTTCTTGACGGCTAGGAAGGGCTGGAATAGCACCGGGACGTGTTACGGTAATGGCTCCTACTGCTGCAGCCTGTCGGCAAGCTTGTCGCACCAGTTCTTCATTTTCAAAAGCAAAGTTGCCTCGCCGCAAGCCATCTAACAAGCCCGCTAGAAAACCATCGCCTGCTCCTACCGTATCCACTACTGTCGCCGAAAAAGCCGGGAGAAAGCCACTAGACTTAGCTGTACGGTAGAAAAAGCCCTCTCTGTCAAGGGTTACTACCACTAAGCCAAAATTCTCCTGCCAGAGCTTTTGCGTTCCCACTAGCGGGTCAGATTCAGAGGTAAGAAATTCTAATTCGTGGCGGTTGAGTTTCAGGATATTGGTAAAAGCAAGCGGTGCCGTTATACCAACTAGAGCCGCTGCTTCGGACGGCCAAGCAGTCAAGCGCAGGTTAATATCATAGGATAAAAGTGTACCTACCTCCGAGGCGATTCTAAGAGCCTGATAGGTAGCGGCGGCGGAGGGCTCAGCGGTTAGTAAAAGTGAGCCAAATTGAAGAAGTCGGGCTTGCTTAATGTAATGGGGATCAATATCATCGGGATGAAGTAGGGTGTCGGCAGAAATATTACGATAGAAAAGATAGCTGGCCTCTCCCTGCTCGTCCCATGTTACAAAAGCTACCGCAGTATTGGCTCGGTTATCAAGGTGCAACTGCGAAGTCTCCACCCCATTTTTAGTTAAGACTGCTTTAAGATGATACCCGAAGAAATCGGCCCCCACCCGACCCAAAAAGCCGGTAGCGGTTCCTAATCGGGCCAGACCGACAGCAACATTCGCTGGTGCGCCGCCAGCCGCCATTCGCATCTCGCCTGTGGTAATGATGCTGGCTCCACGTGAAGGTGGGGTAATATCTATTAATGCTTCACCTAAACAAATGATTTCAGGATTTAACATATCTTCCTATTTCTGGCGTTAAATTAAGTATTCCTAGACCCGCTTTAGCTACACACCTTTTATTATATCTAACCTTAAACACATTTGCTATTTTGGCCTTGTTGATAGATGATAGTTTTATCCTTAGGCAAGGTTCAAAATCGGGGCTTTTGGCTTTACAATGTAGACTGGTCTCGGATAGCTTGATCGGAAATAAATTTCCGGTCAAGCCACCAGTGAGTACCATCCTAAAGTGTAAAGCCGGTATGAACCTTGCCTTAGGCCAAAGAGTGTATCATATTGGCGGCTGCGCCAAGGAAGAGCCAAGTAACCATCTCGCCGATTTCGGCGATAGCACCGTAACTATCGCCCGTTAAGCCTTTGGGAAGTTTTAGCATAATGTACTTGCCTACTAGTAGGGCTACTCCAAAAATAAGCAGAGCAAGTAATAGTCCCGGCCCCCCCAAAATCAGGGAGGTGAAGAGAGCAATAACCAACGAAGTTAGGGCTAAGCTTAATTTAGTAGTATACCTCTTATAGATTGTGCCTAGCCCACTCTCCCGACCATAAGGAAAAAGCACCACCGAGGTTACTAAGGCCCAGCGTCCTAATAGGGGAGCCAACAATAGGGCGGCGGTCTTTAGATCGGTGGGGATACTGCTCAGGCTGACGTATTTGAGGCTGAGCAAGGCAAAACCGCCTGCTACCCCAAAACTACCTACTCGGCTGTCGTGCATAATTTCAAGCCGTTGTTCGGTAGTACGATAGCCAAAGAGACCATCACACGAATCGAGGAAACCATCCAAATGAAGTGCGCCGCTCAAGAGCAACAGCGAAATAACCAGCAGCAAATCGGAAAGAGCCGGGGGCAACCAGAGTCGGAAGAACCAGTTGAGTGAGGCCAAGATTATACCCAGCACTAATCCCACTACTGGAAAATAGCGTACCGAACGCCCAACATCTTCACTGGTGGCACTGCGCCAGAGTGGTACGGGCAACGTGGTCAGGAATTGGAGCGCGACCAAAAAGTTAAGCACGATTTGCTTCAACCCACCTTACTCCATCTTTACCCGCGTAGCCGGGCCATCCGATTAGCGGTCAGGGCCGCCGTAGCACCAGCGCCAACGCCATTGTCAATGTTTACTACCGTTAGGCCGGGGGAACAGGTCTGGAGCATTGAAAGTAGGGCTGCTACTCCCTTGCCTCCCAGACCATAGCCCACCGAGGTGGGTAGGCCGATTACCGGAACATCTACTAATCCAGAGACGACTGAGGGTAATGCCCCATCCATACCCGCCGCCACGATAATAATATCCACTTCATCTTTCATCAATTGCTTTAGGGGGCGCATTAGGCGATGCAATCCGGCCACGCCCACATCGTAAATGGTGGTAACGTTACAGCCCATTTCGGTAGCGACGACCGCGGCTTCTTCGGCGACGGGAACATCGCTGGTTCCGGCGGTTATTACGCCTACCCGCCCGCCGGTACGGGGCCGACTCACCCCATTCCGACGTAGGATCATCATTCCACTGGCGGCATATTCCTCAAAATGGATCGGATGACCACCGCCCTGAGATTCGACCCACACTACCTCGGCCCGTAAGCGGTTACGCAACTCTTGGCTGCTTCGGCTGATGAGTACCCGTCCCCGTCCTTCGCTTAGGAAGCGGCGGGCAATTTCAACCACATCGTCAGGCATTTTTTGTTCAGCATAAATTATTTCAGGTACACCTTTACGCATTTCGCGCCGCAAATCGAGCCTAGCACGGCCACCACTGGTTTCTATTGCCTGCTCTCCTTCTATGAGTGAGTTGGTAAAATCATCAAAAATCTCCATTTGTAATGCAGCCCCCTTTTATAGCCCCAATAGTTCTAGCTCAGCAAATGTACCAGCAGTGCCTTTTGAGCGTGGAGCCGATTTTCGGCTTGCTGGAAGACGCTGGATTGTTTGCTTTCTAGCACCGCCTCGGTAATTTCATCGCCCCGGTGGGCGGGTAGACAATGCAACACCAGTGCATCTGGACGCATATATTCTAGCAGGTTATCATTGACCTGATAAGCGGCAAAAATTACTCGACGCTCCTCGGCTTCTTCCTCTTGGCCCATACTAGCCCAGACATCGGTATAGATAATATCGGCTCCGCGTACCCCCAAGACCGGATCGCTCAAAACCTCGATAGTGCTGTGTCCTGCTGCAATTTCACGCGCCTGCGCTACAATCTTTTCCGATGGCCGATAATCCGGCGGCGCAATGATGGTAATATTCAGCTTGCTCAGTGCTGCTCCTAGGATAAGGCTATGGGCCATATTATTACCATCCCCAATATAGGCCATCTTTAGTCCGGCAAGCTGACCAAAACGCTCCTTGATGGTTAGCAAGTCGGCTAAGACTTGGCAAGGATGCTCTAGATCGGAAAGACCATTGATTATCGGAACCGGCGAAAACTGAGCCAATTCTTCTACATCACTGTGCCGATTGACCCGCGCTACAATGGCATCGGTCATCGAGCCAATCACTCGCGCTACGTCACGCACAGCCTCGCGCTTGCCCAAGCCTACTTCTTGGGGTGAAAGGTAGAAAGCGCGGCCTCCTAGTTGGAACATTCCGACATCAAAGGAGAGTCGGGTGCGTAAGGAGGGCTTTTCAAAGACTAAGGCCAGTGTTTTACCGGCTAACCGATGGTGGGGCTGACCACTCTTGGTTTGGGCCTTTAGTTCGGTAGCCGTCTCTAGGAGTTGTGTTAGTTCTGCACTGTTAAGATCGGTCATTGAAAGAAAATCGCGGCCCTTCATGCCGCGTACCCCTTCGTGGGTTTGAATCATTTTTTCACTCTCTTCTATTTATCTATTTAGCAATAAAGTATTTGAAGAAGGAAATAGAAACAAAGCAGACTACACTGTTTCTCGGTGGCTGCTTTTTTGCACCATTCCTCTTCAACTATTTAACGACCAAAACGAGGTTGGAAGCGGGATTGTCCCGGTTCCGGGTGTTCGGGTAAATCAAACCGAGCGGACATACCATCTAGCATCACCTGTTGAACATTTTGGGTGGCACTTGCTACGTTTTTGGCAATATTTGTCTCAGCGATAAGCGGTTCACTGGCAGATAGAAGGGACGAAAGTAGTCGGTCGCTAAAGCCGTTTTCACTCAGCCAGCAGAGCGCAAATTGGAAAGTGACCTCGTTTTTCTGGTCGCGAAGTTTTAGGGCGCGTAAAGCAATGGTTTGCGTCGCAGTCTTCTCTTGTTCTCCTCTGGCTTTAAGGCTGGCATCAAAAGAGGCCAATGCTCGCCGAAAATAGTCAGAACCTTTGCTAGTCTCAATAGTGCGCCGAATTTTGTTAGCCTCTTCGCCCACCGTTGGGCCTTGTACGGGTAGATGCAATTGGGTAGTGTTATCTAGCACCCGACGCGAAAAAGAGACCAGCGGCGAAGGAGTAATATCCATTAGACGACGAGTAGCATCCTCGGCCTGTTGCCCCGGCCTTTCTGTCGCTTCCACTGGAGGGACGGTAGGTTCTTCTCTCACTAGGCACCGGAGCAAAAAAGTATACACTACTCGTCCACCTACGTAATGCACCGAGAAGTGTTGTACACTCCAACCGCTGACAGTGAGCAAGTTTAACTGCTGGTTTACCTGTTGTTCTAGTTCCTCTTCAGCACGAGCCACTCCACGATATGGTCCATCTATATCACTGAATTTGAGTAACTTGTAACTGTAGCGTTGCATAACCGAACCCCCATTCCCCGATAGAGGCGCTTTTGTGCTTCCGCCCCTACAATCCCCTACAATGCTGCTAAATTACTCTATTTACCCTCTAACCAAATTTGGGTACTTTCCAGTAAACTAGTAGCCGTCTCCAGTGCCATATTTACTTGGCCTGGAGCAGTACCCCCGTAAACTTTGCGAGCCGCCAAACTGGTTTCAACGGTAATTTGCCGGGCATCTTCTTCAAATTCTGGCGCAAAGGTTTGTAATTCTTGGAGCGAAAGATCACTAAAATTTTTACCTTTGTCCAAACAGTGCCGTACCATTTTGCCTACCACCTCGTGGGCCTCTCGGAAAGGCTTCCCCTTTTTCACCAGATAGTCGGCTAAGTCGGTAGCAGTGGCAAAACTACCCTCTGCCGCCCGGTACATTGTACCCCCCCGGATTCGCATTGTGCCAACCATTCCCTCGAAAACTTTAAGCGAATTGGTCAGCGTGTCTACTGCATCAAAGAGAATTTCTTTATCTTCCTGCATATCTTTATTATAGGCCAGCGGTAAACCCTTTAGCATGGTGAGAATTGCCATTAGGTGGCCGATCATGCGCCCACTCTTGCCGCGTACTAGTTCGGCCATATCAGGATTTTTCTTTTGGGGCATAATTGAACTGCCCGTACTGTAGGCATCATCCAACTCGATAAAGCCAAATTCTGCGGTACTCCACAGAATAATCTCTTCGGCAAAGCGACTGAGGTGAACAGCACAGAGAGCCGCCGCTGCCAAATATTCCACCACAAAATCCCGGTCGCTGACAGCATCCATACTGTTGCGACTGATGGCACTTATTCCTAACTCTTGGGCCACGAACTCCCGGTCGAGGGGATAGGGTACTCCAGCCAAGGCCCCACTTCCCAAGGGCGAAACATCCACCCGACCATAGCAATCCGAAAAGCGCCCGGCATCACGTTGAAACATCTCGAAATAAGCCAGCAGGTGATGTGAGAATAAAATCGGCTGGGCGCGTTGCATATGGGTATAACCGGGCATCACTACCCCATTCCATTGCACCGCCAGTCGTACCAGCGTCCGCTGCAATTTTAAAATACGCTCTACCGTGCTAACAATTGCCGCCCTTGTCCACAAGCGCAAATCGAGGGCTACCTGATCGTTACGACTTCGCCCGGTGTGCAAGCGTCCCGCCGCTTCGCCAATTTCTTCCCGCAGTTGGGCTTCAATATTGAGGTGAATATCTTCGCGGTCTAGCCGAAATTCAAACTCACCCCGCTCTATTTTGGCCCGAATTGCCTCCAGCCCTACGATTATTTTGGTGGCATCCTCTTGACCAATAATCCCCTGCTGCGCCAACATTTTGGCATGGGCTATCGAACCAGCAATATCTTCCCGGTAGAGACGTTTATCAAACGGGATGGACGCTCCAAATTCCTCCGCCGTCTTGTCTAACTCTTTTTCAAACCGTCCGCCCCATAGCTTCATCTGTTATTCCTCTAAGCTTCTGTAGGAGGGATTTCTAATCCTGATTAGGCCACAAATCGAGATTGGAAATCCCTCCTACAAGATCAGGTTCAGACCTTGGTTAAACGCTCTAGCTTTTTCTTAACTTCTTCGAGGCGCTCTGCAATATCGTGTAAACGTTTATCCCAAGCCTCTTTCGTCTCTTTTGAAGCGTTGGCGGCGTAAATCTTATACATCTTGTAGGTTCTTTCGACCATCTCTAGTTCGTTTGCCACCCATTTCGGATCATTTGAAGCACCGTTAACAGCCATAAACCACTCTCCTTATTAAATCTAAAAGATAAACTATTCACTAACCAAAACAGTAAATTCTTCCATCAAATGAAGCCACGTACAGCCTACCACCGGCTACCACGGGCGAAGCCCCGATAACATCGTTGGTGGTATATTCCCATTTTTTCGCCCCGGTTGCGGTATCCAAGGCATAGACTTTGGCATCGTTGGAGCCAATCAGCACTAGATTACCAGTTATCGCTGGAGAAGAAAAGACCACATCTCCAGTAACAAAGTCCCATTTTTTCGCCCCGGTTTTGGCATCTACCGCATAAACTTTTTTATCGCTGGAACCGATGTAAACCGTGCCATCCGCCACCGCCGGGGAGGAGCGGCTTGGTCCACCCAGTGCAAAGTGCCATTTTTCTTGTCCGGTTTGTGCGTCCACCGCAAAGAGTTTACCACTCTCGCTGGCAAAGTAAACGATACCATTTTCAACGGCAGGTGAAGAAAAAGTACCGTTGTTGCTGCCGCTATCGAACTCCCATTTTTTGCTGCCGTTTCCTACCGTGACCGCATAATATTTGCCATCGTTAGCCCCAAAGAAGACTAGACCCCCCGCCACTGCTGGTGCGGTGTTGATCCCGTTGAGGTTAAGCCGCCCAACTTTAAAAGCCCAGCGTCGCTGTCCGGTATAAGCATCTACCGCATAGAGATTGGCATCATTACCGCCAAAGTAGACTACCCCATCCACTACTACGGGCGAACTTTGCACCGCATCAATCACCGGAAATTCCCACTGCTTGCTTCCAGTAGTGGCCTCTACCGCATAGAGATAGCCGTTCTGAGAACCGAAAAAGACCCGACCCCCCGCAACCGCCGGACTGCTGGCGACTCCACCGACCGGGGAGAGCCATTGGGCTTTGCCACTGGTGGCTTCTATGGCTAATAACCCTCGGCTAGTACCCACGTAAAGGAGACCATTCACCAATGCTGGAGATGAGACAATTTCACCACCTGCCTCATATTCCCACAGTTTGTTAAGTGTAACAGGCAATTTTGAGTTAGTTGCCCGTACCCGCGCCGGGTTTGCGCCACCAACCGGCCAGTTGACCCCTTGCGAGTCTAGTATACTCGTGGCAAGCGAGCCTGTCGGGGTTGGTGGAAACGGCGCGGTAGTGCCAATGGGTATTTCAAGGCCCGTTACCTGCGTAGCAATGGCATTGGCGGTCATTTTGTTCTTGGCCTCCAAGGGCGAAACCGAACCGTCGGTGATTGGGTTGCCAGAGTTATTGGCTTGGTTGGTCTGATTGCTTGGTACAGTAGTGGGAGCCGAAATAGCCGCCCAAATTGCGAGAGCCGCTACTACCAATCCCACTAACACAATCACGATGGCGATTTCTAGTCCGTGTGAAGGCGGTTTTTTTGCCTCCGGCGTTTCACTCTGCTTGCTATCACGTGTCTGGGCCATTTTTACCTTACTGTTTCTCCGGCTCCTCCGGCGAAGCCAGCGAAAGCATCTGTTCCTGAGTGCTACCTGCTAGTTGTATCTGGGACTGATTGCGTAACGAAAGACCAAAAATATTGATAAAGCCAGTGGAAGCCTCGTGGTTATACTGATCGCCCGTGTCGTAGGTTGCCAGTGCAAAATTGTAGAGCGACTTGGGCGATTTGCTACCTGCCTTAGCCACCGTGCCTTTGAAAAGCTTTACCCGCACCGTCCCGGTCACATAACGTTGGCTACTGGCGACAAAAGCGGCCAGATCTTGATGTAATGGGCTGAACCAGAGGCCGTTATAAACCAGATCAGCGTATTCCGCCGCCACTTTGGTCTTGAAGCGGGCCGCCTCTTTGGTCATCGTCATATCTTCCAGCCAATTGTGGGCCTTGTGCAAAATCACTGCGCCGGGTGCCTCGTAAATCTCCCGACTCTTGATTCCCACCAAGCGGTTTTCAAGATGGTCAATCCGACCTACCCCATGTTTTCCGCCAAGTTCATTCAGGCGATTGATAAGGGTTACACCGTCTAGCCGTTCACCATCTAAGGCTACCGGAATACCCCGCTCAAAATCAATTTCCAGATATTGAGGTTCGTTCGGTTGCGTTTCTGGCCCGGCAGTCCAAGCGTAAGCGTCTTCAGGGGCTTCGTTCCAAGGGTCTTCCAAAACACCCGCCTCTACCGAGCGACCCCACAGGTTTTGATCTACGCTATAGTGTTTTTTTGAAACATCCTGAAGAGGGATATTTTTTTGATGGGCATATTTAATTTCTTCGTCACGGGTCATACGCCATTCGCGTACCGGGGCGATAATTTTCAGGTCTGGGGCCAAGACATTCACCGAAATATCAAAGCGTACCTGATCGTTACCTTTGCCAGTGCAACCGTGTGCCACCGCGCTGGCTCCCTCCTGTCGGGCGATTTGTACCAGATTCCAAGCAATTAGTGGTCGGGCCAAAGCGGTTGCCATCGGGTATTCGCCTTCGTAGATTGCTCCAGCCTGTAGTGCGGGCCAAATAAAATATTTTACAAATTCTTCTTTTACATCTCGTACCAGTGCTTCTACTGCGCCAATCTCCAGCGCCCGTTCCCGGATGGAATTGAGGTCGCGGTCATTTGCGCCTACGTCCACCGTGAGAGTGACCACCTCCATATTATATTTTTCTTGAATCCATTTAATTGCTACACTGGTATCGAGTCCACCCGAATAGGCCAGCACCACTTTTTGCATTATTTCAAATTCCTCCAGCTTAGTAATAAAATCAGAGAATCGAATACTTACTTCGCGCTGCCCAAAACAGCTAACAGTTTGGCTCAATTATAACATATTTTGCAGCCAAAAATCGGCGGATGGAGCCGCTATCCCAGACTACTTAAGCCGAGGGGTTTGTAATAAAAACTACTTCTGCCCAAAGGCTAGATTGGTATAATAGATCAATTCAAAAATCCGATGCCTATTTTAAGCCCTACCCAAGAGAGACTAATAAAAGAATATTGGGTGATGGTTGAGAAGAGTCACCTTGTCAACTTTACCGCAAGCCTCTATACTACTAGGTAGAGGATACAAGAGAAGAGTCTAAGACTGAAGTAACAAGCCTGTTTGAGGAAAAGAACTTCCAATAGCAGGTCTAAAACCAAGTAGAGTTTAAAATCACAAACTAATTCATTTATGAGAGGAGCGTTTATTAGATGGCTCAAGGATCGACAAATGGAACGAGTTCCTTACCTGTCTCCGTCCTTCCCGCTATAATGCCCGGTCTGGTCTGTTCCAGCAACCAATTAAGTATTCAGACGGAAACAGCCCCCCAATTTATTGATATTACCGATCAGGTAGCGGAGATTGTAGCAAAAGCTAACGTGGAGCTTGGGGCAGTAGTAGTTTATTCCCGCCATACAACGGCTGCAATTAAGGTTAACGAATGTGAACCACTTCTGATTGAAGATATGTGTGAACGGTTAGCCCTTCTTTTCCCCAAAGAGGATGAATATCGCCACAATAACTTTGAGATTCGCACGGTGAATATGTACCCAGATGAGCAGCCTAATGGTCACGCCCACTGCCAACATCTGCTACTTCCCACCAGCGAGACCATTCCAATTGTACAAGGGCAACTGGGTATGGGGCGGTGGCAGCGTCTCTTTTTGGTGGAACTAGATCAGGCTCGACCACGTGAGATTTCAATCTTTGTCTTTGGTCAACCGCGCTTGTAAAAATAGCGCAAAGTGAGTAATTAGTCTTTTTAGCACCTTAGCCCAACTAAAGACTAATTAATTAAAGAGGGCCGCTAATCCCTAGAAGGAGGTTTTTTTAGTCGTGACTGTCCAACTGGAGCCGTTAATTTATGAAATAAGCCAACCGGGACGTAAGGCTTTTTCATTGCCGGAATGTGATGTACCGGGTAGTCCACTGCCCGACGTAACACTTTTGCGCGACCCTGCACGAATCGGTTTACCGGAGGTAAGTGAACTGGATGTGGTTCGCCACTTCACCCACCTCTCCCGTCTCAACTACTCGATTGATGGTGGCTTTTATCCCCTCGGCTCCTGTACTATGAAGTACAACCCGAAATTGAATGAAGATGTTGCCCGGCTCTCCGGCCTGAGTGAGATACATCCACTTCAGCCCGAAGAGACCGTGCAAGGAGCTTTGCAGATTCAGTACGAGCTACAGCAGTATCTGGCTGAAATTGCAGGTTTTGAGGCGGTCACGCTCCAGCCTGCCGCTGGAGCGCATGGTGAACTGGTAGGAGTACTGACTATTCGAGCCTATCATCGCGCTCATGGCGATTTCGCCCGTACCAAAATTCTTTGCCCTGATGCTGCCCATGGCACCAACCCAGCCACCGCTGCAATGTGTGGCTTCCAAGTTATTACCATTAAAAGCGACAAACGGGGAAATGTGGATCTTAACCATTTGCGCCAGATGGTCGGACCAGACACTGCTGGGCTAATGCTGACCAATCCCAACACGCTGGGTCTCTTTGATGAGAATGTGTTAGAGGTAAGCGAAATTGTGCATCAAGCCGGGGGTCTTATGTACGGGGATGGCGCAAACTTTAACGCCATCCTAGGTATTGTCCGGCCCGGTGATTTAGGCTTTGATGTAATGCACATTAACCTGCATAAAACTTTTAGCACCCCTCACGGCGGAGGTGGCCCAGGGAGCGGTCCGGTCTGTGTCAAAGCACTTCTGGCTCCCTACCTGCCTAGTCCGGTGGTAGATAAGGAAGAAAAGAAGGGTCAAACCCACTACTTCTTCCGAGAAGTATCAGAGACAATTGGCAAAGTGCGCTCCTTTTGGGGCAACTTCGGGATGCATGTCCGAGCCTACACTTACATTCGGGTACATGGGGCGGAGGGTTTGCGAACGGTTAGTGAGAATGCGGTGCTTAACGCTAACTACCTGATGAATAGCCTGAAGGAAGTCTACGAGTTGCCCTACGACCGAACCTGTATGCACGAATTTGTGCTAAGTGGGCGACGACAGAAGGCTAACACCGGGGTCAAAACGCTTGACATTGCCAAAAGGCTGCTAGATTATGGCTATCACTCACCGACGATTTACTTCCCTCTAATCGTGGAAGAGGCACTTATGATCGAACCCACCGAAACTGAAAGCAAAACTACCCTTGATAAGTTTATTGAGGATATGTGTCAAATTGCGTGTGAAGCGGAGGAAGAACCGGATCTCGTCAAAAATGCACCTCAAAATACCCCTGTTCAGCGTTTAGACGAGGCCACTGCCGCCCGCAAACCGCAGGTACGCTTCCGTTGCTTCGGCTAGAACCTAATTAGATAATCGGGATTTGAAATCCCGATTATCTAATCCTAAAATTAAATCCGACCTTTTTGAACTAAAGCCAAGCTTTCGGTTTTGAGATATTTATTCAGGAAAGTAACCGTTCGCGAAAGAGCATCACTGGCAGCATCGGCGCGGTAGAGGTCAGGATTACTGCCGCAGAAACCATTAGGTGCTTTTGGATAGGATTTAATCTCAAAAGTTTTGCCCTTGGCTTTCAAAGTTTGCTCCAGCGAAGTGACCTCGTGACTTGAAATACCACCTGTACCCGGGGTTCCATAGAACGACAAGATGGGGCATCTAACCACCCCCACCACATCTAGCGGTGAAGTAGGTCTCACGCGGCTTATATCGGCAGGCGGGTAAATGGTATGACCATAGAAATTAACCACTGCCGCTAATTCACCCAACTGAACCGCCGTCAGCAAGGCCAAAGTGCCACCAAAACCAAAACCAACCACTGCCACCCGGCGGGTGTTAATCAGACCTTGGTGCTTGAGATAAGCCAAGCCATTCTTTAGATCGGAAACCGCAATTGCGTCCGGGGTATTGCGCCGCAAAGTGGCTCTATTCTCCAGTGAGCCACTGGCAGTAGCGTGACCATTCTTGGTAGTGTAAAAATCAGGGGCCAAGACGGTATAACCTTGTTCCGCAAGGCTAATTGCCACCCCCTGTAACCGTTCGTCTAAGCCGTCGGTATCGTGCGCCAATAGAACAGCGGGCATCGGAGTTGGCACACTTGGTACGGCTAAAAGGGCATTAATCTCATGATACCCGCTCCGGTAACGGAAAATCGCGGTATCTACACTAGAACTTTGTTTGATACTCATAGCCTAATCTCTCCAAACTTCTCTATTTTATCTCTAACCTACAACGTGAGCCTTAGCAAGTGACCACATTTTGAGTGCTATTCTTGGATTTCTTTACCCTACATAATAACCAATTTGACGCAGCGCGTCAATCCAAAAGAGCTTCGGATTTAAAACTCGGTCTCTTAAAGAAGCCTTCGTCTCTGAGGTAAAGAGCCACTTGACGCTAACGAACTAAAGTGCTACTATATGTTATGTTCAGTAAAGCACTGACCGAAATTTTTGCCTTCTTAAAATCAGGTGGGGCTATGGCTAAAGAAAAAAAGACCGACTTAACCCCGGAACCAAAACCAGTTGCCAATAAGCCAGAACGCAACCGGACCAAAGCACCGGAAGAACCGACGATCAATATTGGGGCATTAGAACCTAAAAAACCAACACTAAACCCGGCCAACCCGGTTATTAACGGTAAGCGACGCAAAACAACAACTGGCCCGGACGACAAACTGACGGTTCCACCTCCCCGCAGCGGAACCAGCAGTGGCAAAAGCAAATCTGGTGCAAGCCCAGTGATTCGCCGAGGTGGACTTGGTGTAACACCCCCGGCTACCCCTCCCGGCCAAAGCTCTGGCGAGGGGTTTCACCATACCGATAAACTGCCCGCACTCAGCCCTAACGCTCGTCAGGAAATTTACGGTATCTTGCTGCTAGTCTCAGCCATGATTTTTTTCTTTGGTCTGCTTGCCACCAACGGCGTAGTAGCCCAAGTAGGGCTTTTTGTCAAACGCATCTTTGGCATCGGAGCTTTTCTCATTCCAGTGCTGATCTTTGTCATTGGACTGACCTTCTTTTGGGAGGGGTTAACCAAGCAAGAGCGGTTTAACCAAACTAAAATCTCGGCTGGCCTCCTGATGATTGTCGCCTTTATCTGCCTGCTGCATCTTTTTGCCGCCAATCCCAAAGAGGTAGCCGAACGGGGCGAGGGTGGTGGCTATCTTGCCTACTACCTGAACGCTTTCCTTTCTGGCACGGTCACGCCGCTAGGTACGGTCCTGCTCCTCGTAGCCCTCTTTGTAGTAGGTGGAATTGTTGCCTTTGATGTTTCGCTGCGCGAGTTAGCCCAGCAACTTCGCCACCGCTATCGGAACAGGCACAGTTCGGCCATGATAGCCCCGGTGGAACCAGCGGAGTTCGAGGATTTTGACCCAGAAGAAGATTACCAATTGGCCGGATATAAATCCAAACCACAGCCTACCCTACCCAACTACCAGACCGATGATGAGCTACTAGACGAAATGTTATTAGGCGGTAATTCTTCTAAAACCGAGCCTCTTCCTACAATTCCTATTCCTAACAAGAAGGAACCCGCCACTCCTAAGCAGATGAACATTGTAGGTAAACCTGTTCAACCAGAACCAGTCTTGAACCAGCCCAAACGCCCACTTCAGCAAAATTGGAAGCGCGACGAGGAGCCAGTTCAACCCACCGCACTTAGTCACAAAGAGTGGCATTTACCTGTAATCAATATCTTAGCCTCTTTTACCGATGTGGAGGTCAACCCCAACGAGTTACGCAAAAAGGCGCGGCTAATTGAGGATACGCTGGCAAGTTTTGGAGTCAGTGCCTTTGTACGGGAGGTTAACACGGGACCCACCGTAACCCAATTTGCCCTTGAACCAGATGTTGGCGTAAAAGTGGCAAGGATAGTCGCTCTTCAAAACGACTTAGCCCTAGCCCTAGCCGCACCCGCCATTCGGATCGAAGCTCCCGTTCCCGGCCAGTCGCGCGTGGGGGTGGAGGTTCCCAATGCAAAGGTAGCAACGGTAGGCTTGCGCGAATTGTTGGAGAGCGATGAGTTCTTGCGAAAACAGGGCAAACTCAAAATCGCGCTAGGCCGCGATGTCGCCGGGCAACCGATTATACCTGACTTGGCTAAAATGCCCCACCTTTTAATTGCGGGTAGTACCGGGTCGGGCAAAAGCGTCTGTATCAATACGATCATCGCCAGCTTTCTTTTCCACTATCGGCCTGACCAGTTGCAGTTTATTATGATTGACCCCAAAATGGTCGAACTCAGTACTTACAATGGTATTCCTCACCTGCGCTTCCCGGTAGTTACCCAAATTGAGGCTGACCCGGAAGAGGAACGCCGTCGCTCGAATCAAGACCGCGTTCCTACCGTAATGAGTGTGTTGAAGTGGGCCACCCGTGAAATGGAACGCCGCTACAAACACCTCTCGTTGACTGGACACCGTAACCTAGATAGCTATAACAAGGTGGCGGGTAATGACAACGATTGGGAAAAAATGTCTTATCTGGTGGTAATTATTGATGAGTTAGCTGATTTGATGATGGTGGCCCCGGAAGAGGCCGAAAGTTCGATTTGTCGCCTCGCCCAAAAAGCTCGTGCGGTCGGTATTCACCTTATCCTAGCTACCCAGCGACCCTCTGTTGATGTAGTAACCGGGCTTATCAAAGCCAATTTTCCTAGCCGCATTACTTTCGCCGTAACTAGCCAGATTGATAGCCGGGTTATTCTCGATACGGGCGGAGCTGAAAAGCTGCTGGGTCGAGGCGATATGCTCTACCTCCCCGGTGATGCCGCCAAACCCTCTCGTGTTCAAGGTACTTACGTCAGCGATGAAGAGATAGACACCCTAGTGCAATTTTGGCGAAGCCAAAATGACTTTTTCACCAAAAGTAAAGAGAATTTCTCCCAACCCGAACTCTGGCCTCAAGAATTACGCGAGATTGAAGCCGAACGAGAGAACGGAGATGATGAACCAGATGAGCTTTTTGAGGCCGCCCTAGAGATAGTGCGGGAGGCGCGGAGTGCCTCAGTGTCGTTGCTACAGCGTCGCTTGCGGGTCGGCTACAACCGGGCCGCTCATCTAATCAAGGAATTGGAACAGGCCGGGGTAATTGGAAAGGGCGATGGCGGTCGTCCGCGCTCGGTGCTAATGGAGGAAGAAGATTTAGGACGAACTACTTCGCTCACCAGTGCCGCTAGTCTACCCTTAGAACTGACTCCCGGCCAACGACGCGAACGTGAAGTAGCCCTCAACGCCAACCACCCTCCCACCGAAAATGAGGACGATGATCCGCCCCTTTGACAGAATGGAGCTAAATTTGGTTAGTTTCTCTATTGAAAAAAGTAGAAAATGGTGGTAAATTAGCTTTGGTTTCGCGATCTCTTTGCTATGTTCTAAAGCAGTATCTTGGTATTATTGTTTCCTCAACGGGGGTTTTAAATGCAAAACGATCTTCCCACCGTCGCTATGAGTGACTCCGATCCACTTATAGCCAAACGTTACCGTTTGGGTCGGTTACTTGGCCGAGGTGCCTTCGGCGAAGTTTATTACGCTGAAGACCTCAAATATGAACCGCCCCGGGTGGTCTCCCTCAAACTGTTACACCCGCAACACTTTCGTGATCCCCAAGTACGCGAAGAACTTAAACGCGAGGCCAGTGCCTTGGCCCGGTTTAACCATCCTAATATTCTGCGAATCTTGGATTTTGACATTGGCGATGATCTAGCTTTTATTGTCACCGAATATGCGGCGGGTGGCTCGTTGGCCCGTAAGCTACAACCTGACCCTAGCAAACCGCCTGTGGCCCTACCCTTGCCTGAAGTATCGCGCTATTTGGAACAAATCACCAGTGCCTTAGATGAAGCACACTCTCAGGGCGTAATCCACCGCGACATAAAGCCGCAGAATATTTTGTTGGATGGACAGGGACGACCACTGCTGGCCGATTTTGGACTGGCGGCTGCCGTCAGTACCTCGGCGGCCTCTGCCCTACTCCAAACCAATACCTCTGGCACACCGCTCTATATGGCTCCCGAACAATGGGAGGGACAGGCCGGTAAAGCCAGCGATATTTATGCCCTCGCTGTAGTAACTTACCAACTTATCGCGGGTCAAGCACCTTACCAAGGCAATCAAAGTGCGTTGGCTTGGCAACATATGGAGGCTCCTGTACCTCGTTTAGTGGAACGGTCTGCTGGGTTAAATTACCCGCCCGCATTGGATCAGGTTATTGCGGAGGCGATGTCGAAAGACCCCCACAAACGCCCCCGCCCGGCCAGCGAATTTTATCGGCGTTTTCAAGCCGTCTTAGAGCAAGAGAACAAACCCTCGCCTTGGCCCAGCCCTTATCTGCCCCCAGCAGCCAACGCAACCCCTCCCGCCTACTCCCCAACCCCTACCACCCAAGCGCACGTACCGCCAGATGCTCCCCCCACCGTCCTAGCTGTCGCGCCCCCAAAAGGGAAATCTGGCCTAATGTGGCTAGTAATCGGGCTATTAGGAGTGGCTTTGTTTGCCGTCGTAGGTTTAGTTAGCCTAAATCTTCTCCGCCCACTAGAGATCAAACCTACTGCCATAAGCCAAGTTACCGCTACCAAGGCCACCGCTGTGAGTAGTCAAATCGCAAACCTCATAATCTCCCCAAGCCCCGCGGAAGCGTCTCCTGTAGCCACCAGAGCGGCTACACCCACCTCCGAGCCGCCCACTGCCACCCCTGCACCCGCTATTGGCAAAATCGGAGAGACTCTCACGCAAGGCGGCTTCTCGATGACGCTTAACAATGTGGAGCGCACCAATAAAATAGAGCGGGATCAAACGGCACAAGGGGTTGAATATATTTGTGTGGAGATAACGCTTGAAAATAACGCGGAAGAAATTGATTTAGGTTCCAACCTCTTTTTTAACCCCGCCACTTTAAGGGATCAGGAGAATTTCCTTTACTCTAGTCTGACAAACCTCCGAAAACCAGAGCTAGGTGATGTTGGTAGCAAGTTGGGAAAGGGCGATAAAGTACGGGGCTGGCTAACGTTTGAAGTTCCTAACCAAACTAAAGGTTTGATCTTACAACTGCCCCCTGGCAGTTCTAATCCGCTTAGAATAAGTACAACCGTACTGCGGGCAGCCCTAGATGACGCAGCTCCAACCACACTTACCGACAGCCCCCCGACCATTCCTTCTGCTGCAACGGGCAATGTAGGTGATACCATCGGGAGTGACCCTATTGTAATGACCGTTACTAAAGTAGAAACCACCACTGAAGTGGATATGGGAGGAGTTTTTGGCTCAGTTAAAGCTAGTGCTGGAAAACAATTTGTAGCGGTTGAAGTAATTTTTGAGAGCCTTTCCAACCAAGATGTAAATATTAACCGCAATGGAGCCACCCTCAAAGATAGCGAGGGCTTCCGCTATCAGTTTTCAGGTCGTGCCAGACAGCCTGATCTGGGTTTTATCTCAAATTTGCCAAAGGGTATGAAAATGCGAGGTTGGATCACCTTTGAAGTACCTAAAACCGCTAAAGGGCTAGTTTTGGAGTACAAGCCTATTGCTGGATCCGGCAGTAGTAAAGTTAACCTGCGGGTAAACCTGAACAATTAAAGCTAAGGCATGTTTCAGATTAGGCGTAAAGTTAGTTGACAGTGGTGGTAGGCTCTTGCTTGCGACGGGTCTCGTCGGCTTGATTGCGCCAGTGGTTCAAGCGTTCGCCTAACTCTTTTTCGTAGCCCCGTTCGGTTGGCTCGTAGTAGTGTTTGCCTTCTAGTGCTTCCGGTAAGTTCGGCTGATAAACATAGCCTTCCTCATAATCGTGGGCATATTTATAGCCTTTTCCATAGTCGAGTTGTTTCATAAGCTTGGTAGGAGCGTTGCGGAGGTGGAGTGGAACGGGATCGTTTCGAGTGGACATAACATCGGATTTTACCCTATTGTAAGCACTATAGAGGCGGTTACTCTTGGGGGCAGTAGATAAGTAGGTGACACATTGAGCCAGTGCCAAAGCACCCTCGGGCATACCTAAGAATTGTACCGCCTGCTGCGCCGCCATTGCTAGAACTAGAGCGTGGGGGTCGGCTAGGCCGACATCTTCGCTGGCGGCCCTTACCAATCGCCGGGCTACAAATAGGGGCTCTTCTCCGCCCTCCAGCATCCGAACCAACCAGTAGAGGGCCGCATCAGGATCGCTTCCCCGAATAGTCTTGTGCAGAGCCGAAATAAGGTCGTAATGCTGTTCTCCGCCCTTGTCGTAGAGTAGAGTACGACGTTGGGCGGCATTTTCAAGGGTGGCACTAGTAATAACCACCCGGCCCTCTGGGGTCTCTCCAATAGCTACCGCCATCTCTAGGAGATTAAGGGCTGTACGAGCATCACCGTTGGCAAAAGTGATTAGCACCTCTTCGGCTTCGGGGGTTAGCTCTAGGGAGAATTTACCCAGCCCTCGTTCCTCGTCCACTAATACTCGTTGTACCACTAGCTTTAATTCTTCATCGCTCAAGGCGTTCATAGTGTAAACCCTAGCGCGAGAAAGTAGTGCGGCGTTGACCTCAAAGGAGGGATTTTCGGTGGTAGCCCCGATCAGTACCACCGTGCCATTCTCGACTACGGGCAAAATAGCATCTTGCTGAGCTTTGTTAAAGCGGTGGATTTCATCTATAAATAGGATAGTGCGTCGTCCGTTAGCCTTGCGGAAGCGGCGAGCCTCTTCGACTACCCGGCGTAAGTCGGCTACCCCCGCCGAAGTAGCACTGACGCGAGCAAAATGCGCTCTGGTTTTTCGGGCAATTACCTCGGCTAGGGTGGTTTTACCTACCCCCGGTGGCCCCCACAGAATAATTGAGCCGAGCCGATCACTTTCGATCATCCGGCGTAGGGCGGCATCTGGCCCGGTCAAATGCCCCTGTCCCACGAACTCATCAAAAGTGCGCGGGCGCATCCGGGCGGCGAGGGGTGCATTTGGCTCTAAAGTTGGTTCAAGTAGCTCACTCTCCTCTACCTCAAAAAAACTGGACTGCGTTTCTTTTGCCATATTTTACCTTGAATAAGAGAGAGGACTCATGAAGTGCTGAGACTGAATCTCTTACACTCCCTAAGTCCTCTACTAAAATAAATTAGCTACCCTATGAGGGATCAGTGATTTTCGTTGCTTCCAATGTTAGGCTCAATAGTACGACACTCCTTATTCAAGAGTGTGCGACGGACGAGCCAGATGGCGGCCTCTTCCAGTGCGGCCCGATTCGCGTGGCTGGGCCATCGTTTCGGAGCTACCCTCGGCTACTGGAGTAGCCGGACGTGCTACGCGCCGTCGGCGTGGCTGGCTTGGTACGCTGGTGGCGGCTACTTCTTCCGGGCCAGAATCGCCTACCACTTCCTCCTCTTCTTCGGCTTCGCTCGCTGCCCCATTTTCTAGGTGTTTAGCTTGCTCGCTTTCGGTGGGAGAGATTACTTCTATTTCAACTAGATCAAATGTAGTGATAATGCCTTCTGCCGGAGCCACTTCTTCGCTTTCTGGAGTCGGTTCGGGTTCACTCTGAAGAGTTTCTTCAGTAGGGCTTTCCACTTCAGGAGTCTCTAGCGTCTCTACCTCTGCCGTTACCGCAAGCTGTACAGTCGTCGGTTCTGGCTCGTAGATAGCAGGCTTTGGTTCCTCGTGAGGTTTCGGCTCGTAAGTAGCAGGCTTTGGTTCCTCGTGAGGTTTCGGCTCGTAAGTAGCAGGCTTTGGTTCCTCGTGAGGTTTCGGCTCTTCCACTTCAACCACTGGCTCCGCTACCCCTTCTGCTTCCACTACTTGACCCACCTCCCCGGCTTCAGTTCCCTCTGCGGTGGTTTCGAGGGTAGGAGATTCGATCACCTGTTGGACTTGTTCCGCACCGTCGCCTGCTTGAAGTTGCGGTTCTTCAAATTGGTGTGGCTCGGTTTCCGGTTCTTGGAGGGCTAGGGCTACTCCTTCTGGCTCTTGGTCAGGTTGATCGGTTGCAACCTCGGTCTGAGTTTGATCCACCAACGGGAGTGACTCGGCTTCAACGTCAGATTGAGATTGTTCTAGCGTGGGTTGGCTCTCTTCTACCTCCGTCGCCTTTACCTCGTCTTCATCTACTACCCGCGTGGACTCCACCGTGACGGCTTCGTTCCCGGTTTCGAGTGTTTGAAGAGTAGGCAAGGCCAACTCGGTTTCTAATTGATTCGGGGCTTCCGCTTCCGCCAAAGCCGTCTCTAATGCAGGCTCTTCTGCTGGCGTAGTCTCCTGCTCAAAGGCGGTCGCAGCGGCCAGTGCTGCCGCTGCCGCCATTGCATAGCGCACCGAAGGATGTTCCTCCTGTAAATGTGCCACCTGTACCCGCATTTTACGCGCCCCGCGAGAATGGACTTCCATCGCCATTTTCAGTACACCCTCATTGAGTAATTTTGAGAGGATGGTTCCAGCATGAGATTTAGCCTCACTTTCGACCATCTGTTTGGTCAGGTAATCTCGTACACTGGAGAGCAAGAGTTCATAACCCAGCCAACGATTGCGGTGGCGCAAACCTTCGATTAAGAGAATGACATCCTCATAATAAGGTTGTTCTAGCAGAATGGGCTTTGCCCCCAAGCCGGGGATTTTTTCAGAAACTCGTGTTGGCTTGTAGGTATCGGCCTGTGGCTGACGACGTTCGAGTTCTTTTTCCGAGCGATGTGCGCCAATTGGTGCTTCTTGTATGGCGGTAACACGTTCCGAGACTGCTGGTATCGGAACATAAAGTTCCTCACGCGGCGGTGCCTCTACCGCTGGTTCAAGTATGGTCTCTTCTGGTTCAACCGTCGGTGGGAGAGGTTCCTCGAAAGAGGGCAATTCAGGAACGGCTATCGCGACCTCGAATTGCACCACTGCCGGGGATTCTACTTCTTCCTCTTCTTCCTCTTCCACCTCTTCTTCCTCTTCCAATTCAAGTTCATCACTGACGATTGGGCTAACCGTTTCGCGGACGGGCGGACTATATCCCGATTGCTCCTCTAGTTTAGGTGTACCAGGCAAAGCGACCCAGAGAATATGTCCACTCTGATACATTTGCAAAATTCCGGCTTGCTCTACCGCATTCAAAAGAGCTTTAAATTTGGAGTAGCCATAACGTCGCTCATTGAAGTTAGGAATACGGCGTAGCAACTCTTCCTTTAAGTCTCTGGCTCGCATCTGACCGCGCCCGTTGGTGGCACGGCTGTTTAGAATTACGCGGATGGTATCCTTTACCTCTTCAAAATTGGAAGAGGTGCCTCGTTCCGGGGCCGCTGGTGGTTGAACTTGGGCTGGGCGTACCGCTGGCGGTACTACTACCGTTGGGCTTGGCTGAGCCACTGGTGGTGTTAATGGTGGGGTAGCCTGAACGGGAGATATACCATAGCTAGAGGCATAACCCTGCGGTGGAGTGGGGTAGCCTTGCCCTTGTGGTGGAGTTGGCACAGTAGGATAACCCTGCGATGGGGTGGGATAGCCTTGCCCTTGTGGTGGAGTTGGCACAGCAGGATAACCCTGCGATGAAGTGGGATAGCCTTGCCCTTGTGGTGGAGTTGGCACAGTAGGATAACCCTGCGATGAAGTGGGATAGCCTTGCCCTTGTGGTGGAGTTGGCACAGTAGGATAACCCTGCG
>JACAUC010000078.1 GCA_013390945.1 Candidatus Chloroheliaceae bacterium | reverse complement strand
TGTAGGATGCTGCTCCGCCAGTTGATCTTCCAACACCACCTCTCTTGAGAGACGGCCCTGAATGTAGGATGCTGCTCTGCCATCGGATGAGCATTGCTACTAGCTCTGTTATTACTTAGGGAACCGGAAGTTAAAATCTCCAGAATTAGATTGGTTCTACAAAGACGAAGAATCCGTACAGAGGTCTCTCTGAGTAGCTTCTTTTGCCACTGCCAACGACAACGATTTTGGTATCGGCGAATTTGATGCAGAGGGCAACTTGGTCAGTACGGGTGATAGGTGTAAGATTATAATTATCAGCCTATCAAAACCTTTAACTCTTCCCTAAACCAACTGACCGAACGCCAAGTTAGTAATCAGCTGCATTAAGGTTTGATTATTGGCGAGTAGGTTAATTTAAGAAAACGTAGGAGCCGCTCTACCTAAAGTAGAGCGGCTCCTGTTTAATTCTAGGGATGCTAACCGCAATTGTCCCGAACTTGTGTGGGTTAAAGTTTGGACAAGTGGTTGAGCTTAGCCCAAAGGTGAGGTTACTTTGTTGCTGGGATCGTCATAATCGGTCATTATAATAGCTATCTCCAGCGTGGGGGAGCTACTTCTAAACCGCAACACTTGGAAGGTAGTCTTGTCGTAGACATAGCCTATCGTACCAAGTTCTTTGATGCTGGCATCAGTGGCCGTCGAGGTATCTATCAGGATCAAGCCGACCGCTGTACCATCATCCAATTTCTCATCCGTGTAGACCTGCATCGTGCTGCCCGCAAACTTCTGAAGATCTTTATCACTGGGCAAGGCGTAGGCAGAAACGATGCTAAACATAAATTGGAACGGTTGCAAGGTAGTAGGATCAGTCACCTTCTGCCAAGCACCATTGGCCTTCAAGAAAGTATCTTTATTGAGCGAAATCAGACTAATGTCGGTTCCGTTGGCGGTCAGATCCATTTGAAAATCACCGCTTTCCAGTAAAATCGCTCCGGCGGATAGCTCATTTACCGTACCCGTACTATCCTGAGCTTGCAGTGCAATGCCCAGTTTAGCCGACTTAGCCGCAGCAGAAGCCTTCGTTACCTTTGCCAGCAGGTCTAGGAAAGGATCGCTGGTGGTGGCTGAGCCTGCTGAAGGTATAGTAACCTTACCAGATGGAGTTTCAACCGGGGCAGTAGCCTTGGCAATCGCCGTCTTCTTAGGACCAGCATTGGCAACGGTAGTTGAGGCGGCTGTTGCAGCAGCAGTAGTAGCCTTGGCGGCAGCAGTAGTCGCGGCGGCAGTAGTCGCGGCGGCAGTGGTGGCGGCAGCAGTGGTGGCGGCAGCGGCAGTGGTGGCCTTGGCAGTGGTCGCGGCAGGTACGGAGGTAGGGGTGGCGGTAACATCACCGCAAGCACCTAGTGCCAACGCAAGCACCATTAACAGACCCACTAAGAGAGTTAGCCTTGAAGAGTAGATACGTCGCATGTAATTCTCCTAAATTTGTGAAATAAACAACACCGACTAAAAAATAGTAACCATTCAAACCTGCTCAAATTCTCTTTAGGAAGAGGTCTTGCCCTTGAAGTTTGAGGACAAATCTCTACTTTGGTGAATAGTTACAACATTGCGAGGATTTAGATTGAGAGAGAGCTTGGTTTAGAAAGTGCTGGGTTAAATAACAGCTATTTCAATTTTAACGTAGTACTAAACCGAACCATTACACATTATACCATACTAAGCTAAAAACATTACGAAAAGCATTACGAAAAGGCAAAGAGGGAATTATCTTTATGGTTACCTCTGACTCTATTGACTTTGTCAGAGGCGCAAGTTAAAGGGCGTAAGTGACAACTTTCTAGCTTGTTTCATAGAATCAACCTTACAAGCACCCTAAGGTTGGATTCAGCCAATTTGACCGAAATTACTTTTAAACTGTATAATAAACTCATGCTCAGACTAAACAAATAAGGTGTAACCTTTTGGGGGTTAGAACGCTTATATTTGGTAGATTTAATTTTTTATATTTAGGCCAGTAAATCAAACCAGTCAGGGCTGTTTGAAGAGGAGTTAAGTTGGGTAATTTAGATTCTAAACATCATCCAGAACCGCACCATTCCGGTAAGGTCAACACTACGGGCAGTGACATTCTACTCAAGCGGCCTAGTATTTCCGTCTTTTATCCGGCCTATAACGATGCCGGTACTATCTCCAGCATGGTTTTGGCGGCCCTCGTTACCTGTCGCGAGTTGACCGATGACTATGAGGTAATCGTTATCAATGATGGCAGCCGAGATTATACGGCGGAGATGCTAGACGAACTAGCCTCAGTTTATCCCCAAGTCCGCATCATTCATCACCAAAAGAATCGGGGTTATGGTGGCGCACTCCGCAGCGGTTTTGCGGCGGCTACCAAAGATTTGGTCTTTTACACCGATGGCGATGCTCAGTATGACCCCCATGAACTAAAGTTGTTGCTAGAGCAAATGACCGCCGACGTGGATATTGTCAATGGCTACAAAATTGAGCGGCACGACCCTTTGCACCGCGTTATTATCGGCAAAACTTACCATTGGGGGGTGAAAATGGCCTTCCAACTTCACATTCGCGACACCGATTGCGATTTTCGGCTGATTCGTCGCAAATGCTTTGCCGATATTGAGCTAACTAGCAATAGTGGCACCATCTGTCTGGAATTGGTCAAGAAGATTCAGGATGCGGGTTATAAATTTGCCGAAGTGCCAGTGCATCACTACCATCGGGCCTATGGCAAGAGCCAGTTCTTTAACTTCCCCCGACTGTGGCGTACAGGTGTTAACTTATTGCATCTCTGGTGGCAACTGATGGTGTTGCACGAACACAAACATTATCACCGGGAACAGATCAAAGCGCGTCAGCTTGAGCAAGCCAAAAATCAAGCTATGGCCCACGCCGATTCCAGCCAAGATTGAGTAGCAAAGCCACCATGATCGCGGACAATAAGTTAACGATAGTAATACCAGCCTATAACGAAGAAGCCGTAATTGGTAATGTGGTCAGTCGGACACGGGCCACTAGGCCAAAGTGTGAAATTTTGGTGGTGGATGATGGTTCCACCGATCAAACCGCAGTTGAGGCAAGCCGGGCTGGGGCTAGAGTCGTCCGCCATCCTTATAATAAGGGCAATGGGGCGGCAGTCAAAACGGGTATTCGGGCCGCACGAGGTGAGGTAATTTTGCTGTTGGATGCGGATGGGCAACACTCACCCGAAAATATTGACCGTCTGCTAGAATATATTGGCCCCTATGATCTTGTGGTAGGTTCTCGCACTAGCGACAGTGCTACTCACGGCTATCGCAACTTTGGCAATTGGGTCTTTAGTAGTCTTGCCAGTTACCTAGTGGAGATGAAAGTACCTGATCCTACCAGTGGCTTTCGTTGCTTCAAGCGCGATAAGGTAATGGATTTTATCCACCTCTTGCCCAACCAATATTCTTATCCTACCACCACTACGATGAGTTTTATCAAAGCCGGATACAATGTAAAGCATGTGCCACTCAGGTTTGAAAGGCGACAAGGGGGCAAGAGCCACATTCGGCCCCTGCGGGATGGAATCAAGTTTATAACTATCATTCTCAAGATGATTACCCTCTTTAACCCGATCAAAGTCTTTCTACCTTTAGCTTTGGCTTGGTTTGTTATGGGGACGTTTTACGGTTTGTTAAACTTCTTCCTAAATGGCAAGATTCCTAATGGCTCGGTTTTACTTATTAGCATCAGTGTCCTGATCTTTTTGGCTGGCCTGATTTCGGAGCAAATTGCTGCCCTACGTTTTGAGCGTAGCGGTATTCGTGATCTTTCTCCACCACCATCTAACCCCTCGGACGATTTTGAGGAGCCACCTCTTCCGCGTTCAGATTCAGAGCCGGATGAAAAAGATTAATTTAACTCCTGAGAAAAAACAGGCACTTTTACGCTGGCTGGTACGGTTGGTTGGCATACTTCTACTCCTTTTCTTTCTGTGGAAGCTCGATCTCAACCCAACCAAAATCCTTGATGATCTGCTACACGCTAATGGCTGGTTGGTGGGGTTTTCGGTAGTATTGGGTTTTCCCCTGATTGGCCTAAAGACTTGGCGTTGGCAGGTTATCCTACGCGATTTAGGAATGGAGCTCTCTTTTGGCACGGCTTATCGGCTCTATTCGGTTGGGTTGGCTGCTGGTAGTTTTACACCGGGGCAGGCGGGCGATGCCATCAAAGCTTGGTATCTGCGCGATATGGGCTATCCCCTTGGTGCGGCCCTAGTTTCTATTGTGTTGGACCGGCTTTTTGATATAGCCCTCTTGCTCTTGTTGGCGGCAGGCAGTATCTTATTCTTGGGTACCGATTTTGCGGGTGAGCTTCCCGCTTTGCTGGTACTGTTGGGTGGGACAGCTGCCGCTTTGCTGGTCTTTTCGATACCCACTTGGCGGACGTGGCTAATTGACTTTACGCTTAAACTCTTGTTGCGTCGCAAGGCTCAAAAGCAAGGCGATAGTGCCTTAGAAGCCGAGGAGAGCCAAGCGGTGCAGCAGTTACGTCCAGTTAATTTTTTACCCGTCTTTGGTTCTACCCTGTTGGCAACAGCTTTGGTACTTTTTCGAGTCTGGTTATTGGCTCTCGCCCTAGATATGAATCTTACAATCTTGCAGGTAGTGGCGGTCAGTAGTTTGGCAACCGCAGTTAGCTTGATTCCAGTTTCGGTGGGCGGTATCGGAACCCGCGACGTAACGCTGGTGGGAATCCTCGCTAAGCTAGGTTACGCTGCTGAGAAAGCGGTAAGCCTCTCCACCCTAATTCTATTGCTCAATCTCGTCAATTTAGTGGCAGGCTATGCGATTTGGGCAACGCGCCCTAAGAGGGATTAACGGCAATAACCCCAAACTCACCTTCTGGGTTAGGGCTAAGGTTCTTGAGAGAAGGCCCAGAACTTGCTCTGTCAGGTGATTGACCGCCTAATAAGGAACACTAATGCTAATCAAATCCACCTAAAACCTCTTGCGGCGCAATCAAGAGGGGTGGTATTGGAAGATCAACCGACGGAGCGGCATCCAACAGGTTAGGGGCGATCTCTCAAGAGCGGTGGTATTGGAAGATCAAGCGACGGAGCGGCATCCAACAGGTTAGGGGCTATCTCTCAAGGGAGGTGGTATTGGAAGATCAACTGACGGAGCAGCATCCAACAGGTTAGGGGCTATCTCTGAAGAGCGGTGGTATTGGAAGATCAACCGACGGAGCGGCATCCAACAGGATACGGGTTTTCTACTAAGAGCGGGACAGAATGGTTTTCATTACCACCCCTCCTGAAAGATAGTCCGTTCGTTGGATGCCGCTCCGTCGGTTGATGATAAGATGCTGCTCTGCCAGTTGATTATCAATCTAACGTCGAGGATAAGAAGTTTGGCTGAATATTCTGACCAGCATTAGGATAATTACCGAGCCAACTATTGCGCTAATGAGATTACCGATCAGGCCCCAAGGCCGCAACCCTAATGCGGGTAGTAAGATTCCACCTAAAAAAGCACCAGCTATTCCCAACAATAAATTATAGACCCAAGAAGCACGACCGCGTCCAGCAAGCGCGTTAGCGCAAAAACCTGCGATTAGGCCAACTACTAGGGTTAGGATAAGATTATTCAGGTCAAGGTTGATGTACATCTTAAACGTTCCTTTCTAATTAAATAAGAGGCGGCATATAACGCCTGTAAAGGCTCTAACGATAGATCGAGTTATAAGGTCAACCAACTCTAGGAGCGGTAGGCCGAAAGTTTAACTTTTCTTTGCCTTAATTCTAACTACCAACTACCAATATATACTACAACATTCCGGGCTATCTCTCAAGAGAGGTGGTATTGGAAGATCAACCGACGGAGCGGCATCCCACAGGTCGGAGGCTTTCTACTAAGATAGGGATAGATTACCACCCATCTTGAGAGATGACCCCGTTTGTAGGAAGCTGCTCCGCCAGTTGATAGCTTGCCCCGTTTGTAGGAAGCTGCTCCGCCAGTTGATAGGTCGCCCCGTTTGTAGGAAGCTGCTCCGCCAGTTGATAGGTCGCCCCGTTTGTAGGAAGCTGCTCCGCCAGTTGATAGGTCGTCATAGCCCCATTTGTAGGAAGCTGCTCCGCCAGTTGATAGCTCGCCCCATTTGTAGGATGCTGCTCCGCCAGTTGATAGCTCCGTCAGTTGATTATCTTGACCAAGCTCAGTTTCAGGTTTGCGCCGTCAAGCTCGACTATTTGAATGAAGGCGGTGTTGTCGGGAGCGTCGCCTAGATGCAAGGCCGTCGAGAGGGTTTCGGATATGACGTAGTGATGGCCTGTTGGATCGGAGAGGGCTTCCTCTAATGCTGCGCCTACGCCGTTCTTGTCCGACTCCACCAAATAGTAAGTGGTGATCTTATCGGAGACATTGAACCCGGCGTTTTTGCGGCTATCTTGGATAAACCTTACCATGTCGCGTAACAAACCCTCGCGCTTGAGTTCGGGCGTAACGGTGGTGTTAAGCGCGACTACATAGCCGCCATCTTCTACCACCGCATAACCCTCCTTCTGTTTGGCCTCTACCAAAACCTCACTTGGTGTAAGCGTGATGGTTTCGCCACTTGCTAACATTACCGAGAGGTGTTGCCCGGCGCGAAGTTGGGCCGCTACTTGACTGCCGTTGACTCCCGCGAGTGCCTTCTGCACTTCGGGCAACTTCTTGCCGAGTTTTGGCCCTAGCAACTTGAAGTTAGCCTTGATGGTATAGCTCATTATGTCGCTACTTTCTTCGGGCGTAACCACTTGCAAAGCTTTGACATTCAACTCTTCCAACACCTGCTGAGCAAAACGCTCCAGACCCACCCGTTCTTCAGGAGTGCGGGGCTTAACCAGCACTTCCAGCAAGGGTTGGCGTACCTTCAGTTTAGCTGCGTTTCGCGCCGCCCGTCCTAAACTGACCACCCGAATTACCGAGCCAGTCTCCTTCAAGAGCTTTTCGTCTATCAGGCTCACGTCGGCTTCCGGGTAATCGCTTAGGTGAACGCTGATCGGTGCGTCCGGGTTTACCGACAAGACCAGATTGCGATAGAGCGTTTCGGTTAGGAATGGGATAAAGGGGGCCGCCAACTTTGTAACCGTTACCAGTGCTTCGTAAAGAGTCTGGTAGGCGGCTAACTTATCGGTGTCGCTTTCACTCTTCCAAAACCGCCGCCGATTTCGCCGCACATACCAGTTGGACAAATCATCGGTAAAGTTTTCGATAGCTCTAGCTCCGCCAGTGACATCGTATTCGTCCAACATGGACGACATCTCCTTCACCAGCGCATTGAGCCGAGAGATTAGCCAACGATCAATCACCGGACGGTCGGCAACGGGTACTCGTCCCGCGTCGCTCAAATCGGGCTGATCTAAGTTGGCGTAAGTCACAAAGAAACTATAAGTGTTCCAAAGCGTGAGCATAAAACGCCGGATAGTTTCGCTGACCAGATCTTGCGAGAAGCGGCGCGGTTGTCCCGGAGGGTTGGCGGTGTAGAGATACCAGCGTAAAGCATCGGCCCCTTGCTCGTTTACCACCTTCCAAGGATCCACGATGTTGCCCTTAGTCTTACTCATCTTCTGGCCTTCACCATCCAAGATATGACCCAAACAGATCACGTTCTGGTAAGAGGGCTTGTTCTTGAGCAAAACCGAGAGGGCGTGTAGGGTATAGAACCAACCGCGAGTCTGGTCTATCGCTTCGCTGATGAAGTCTGCCGGGAATAAATCCTCGAAATCATCGCTATGCTCAAAGGGATAGTGAAGCTGAGCAAAAGGCATCGCTCCGCTATCAAACCAACAATCCAACACATAGGGCAGGCGGCGCATTGTACCACCTTCGGCAAAAGGTGAAGGATAGGTTAGCTCATCCACATAGGGCCGATGCAAATCCATCTCCTTTAGGCTTTGTCCGGTCTTCTGCTCTAGTTCTGCCACACTGCCGATACACTCATACTGACCCGTTTTGTCACATTGCCAGAGCGGGAGAGGTGTACCCCAATAGCGTTCGCGACTGATGGCCCAATCCACGTTATTCTCCAGCCAATTGCCAAAGCGCCCGTTCTTGATATTGTCGGGATACCAGTTGATCTTTTGGTTATTCTCGATCAACTCCTGCTTGTAAGCGGTGGTCTTGATATACCAACTGGTCTTAGCGTAGTAGAGCAAAGGAGTTTGGCAACGCCAACAGAAGGGGTAATTATGCAATACTCGCCCACTACGGAAGAGCAAGCCGCGCTCCTTCAAGTCGCGGGTGATCTCAGGGTCGGCCTTTTTGAAGAATTTTTCGCCAAATTTGGGGAAAGCCGCTAAAACTTTACCCGCCAAATCCACCGAAAAGAGCGTAGGCAAACCACCTACCCGCCGGGCCACTTCCAAGTCACCATAGGCCGGGGCGATATGCACCAACCCGGTGCTGTCATGGTCACTAGGGTTCACCTCCACAATCTCATCCACGATAGAGCGATAGGCTTCCGATAAATCCACCGCCTGCCCACCACTACCCACGCCCTCATAGAGCGGCTCATAGCGAAAACCCACCAACTGCTCGCCCTTGGCCTCACCCAATATTTCGTAACCACCTTCGCCAAAAAGCTTATCGCCAAAGACCTTTGCCACGATATAGGCCACGTCCGATTCGTTGGGCAATAGCAGAGCATAGTCACCATCGGCTTTGAGGGCTACCGCTACGTTAGCGGGTAGAGTCCAAGGGGTAGTAGTCCAGATCATAAAGGAGACCGAATGGCCTTTGGTCTCAAAAGGCAGTCGTTCGGCTTCACCCGGACGCAAAGGCAAGCGCACATAGACCGAGGGGTCGTCCACATCATCTTTGAAATTTTGGGCTACTTCGGCATCGCTCAAGCTAGTATTGCAACGGGGGCAGTGCATTGTTACCTTATAATCTTGGAAGAGCAGATCCTTTTCCCACAAGGTTTTGAGAATCCACCAGCCTGTCTCGATATACTTATTCTCATAGGTGATATAGGCATTTTCCAGATCAGCCCAATAGCCGATACGCTCGGTTAGGCGTTCCCATTCTTTAACATATTCCCAGACCGATTGCCGACAGAGTTGGTTAAATTCGGCGATACCGTAATTTTCAATATCCTGTTTCCCGCTAAAACCTAGCTTTTTCTCAACTTCTACCTCCACTGGCAAGCCGTGTGTATCCCAACCAGCCTTGCGGGGAACGGAATAACCCTTCATCGTTTTATAGCGGGGAAAGAGGTCTTTGAAGACTCGCGCTAGAACGTGGTGAATACCGGGCCGACCGTTGGCGGTAGGTGGCCCTTCATAAAATACGTAACGCTGCCTGCCTTCGCGCAATTGGACACTTTTTTCAAATACCTTTTCACGTCGCCAGAAGTCGAGTACCTCTTCCTCCAGTTTTGGAAAACTGACTCTGGTATCAACCTCTTGAAATTTAACCATTGCTCTTTCCTTATTAATTAATGCTTATAAAAACAAAAAAGCCCGCCCCCAATATTTTAGGGACGAGACCATCAAAAATCCCGCGTTACCACCCTGCTTAAAGTTGTCAGCCAAATTACTGACCTCTTTCACTCAATAAGATGCGTCTTCACATCTTCGCCCTAAAAATAACGGGTGGCGCAACCCGGCTCGGCCTACTCTTCCGGCGATATAACCGGAATTTCGGGGAGCGGCTCAGGAACGATTTTCAACCGGGCCTCGGCATCCGCTCTCACCAACTCGGACTCGCTGTTGGCTTTGGCAGGCGGTTTACTCTTTCCATCATAGCCTGTTTCGCTTATTCACTTGTGTGTATTATATGCGCTTGACCGCGATTTTGTCAAGCGCATATCATAATTCACGGTGCTACGCTCAATTACAATTTTAGACTAAATGTTCCCCAGCTTTCTTGCGTCATCTACCTAAAGAGCGACTATGAGGTGTTTGCAATTTTTGGCAAATTACTATATTATCCAAATTAGGCTTTGGTAGTAACTAAGGGTGCTAGTCGAAACCTACTATAAATTTTGAACTTAACTTTTGGTTTTGAGGTGGTGTCAAAAGCTAGTTTATAGATCGGTTTCCATAGCCAAAAGCGGTTGTTAAACTCAGTGGTCGAAACCGAGTAAGATCACGGGTTCTATAGAAGTTTTTTGATTGTTGACTTTGGCACAAAACAGGATGTTTTCGGATTATTCCTTTAGGCGACGTTATATCCTTTCACAAATTTCTGATATACGGGTAAAGTTGAAATTATGGTGAAATAAAATGGCGGATCTTATAGTAACTCTTCCTACTTATGAGGATGATAATTCAGCTCATAAAGTTTGGGAGATTTTAGAAAAACAATTTGAAAACCAAGATGGTAAATGCTATTACAAACATCCTGTTATAAAAACCGATACTGGTATTACACCTGATTTCACACTTTTTGTAAGAACAAATCAGCCTCTTGTTATTAGATGTCTCTCCTATCAACTTAGTGACATTACATCAGTGGGAGGAACGGTATGGGACGTTGTTGGTAGACCAATCGAGTCTCCTATCTTAGAACTAGAAGATTTTGTTGTATTACTACAAGCTAAATTTGATAAAGAGCGTCAGTTACGCCATCGGTTTAAAGTTCGTGCTGTATTGGCTTTTCCTTTAATCTCACAAAGGGAATTTGAGTCAAAGTTTAATAAGTTTCCAGAAGATATAGCCGTAATTTGGAAGGGTGGTAGTTCAGCGGTACTTATATCCCCTATAACTCCAGAATTAACTGATCCAGAATGGCGTTATGCAAAAGCAGTTTTGCAGAGTGCTACTCCACTTAACAAACCTTCGACCATTTTTCCTAATAGTAATGCGGACTTATTGGGTACTGCTATCCCATACTTAGACAGAGAAATTGCTTATTTAGATGATGAGCAAGAGAAAGTAGCAATTCAAATACCTCCTGGTCCTCAACGTATTCGCGGATTAGCAGGTACAGGTAAAACAGTTCTATTGGCAATGAAAGCTGCTAATATTCATCATCATTATCCTAACAAGAAGATTTTATTTACTTTTAATACTCAAAGTCTCTATAATCAAGCTAAGACCTTGATTTCTAAGTTTTATCGTGTTTATAGCGATACCGACCCAGATTGGGATCGGCTACATATTAGACATGCTTGGGGCGGTCAAATTCGTTCAGGTGTCTATTATGATTTATGTGCGCGTCAAGGTACTCAGCCACTAGACTTGGTAACAGCAAGAAATATTAATTCAAATTCTCCCTTTCAAGCTTGTTGTGAGAGTGCATTAAAACTATCCATTGCACCTGAATATGATTTTATTTTATTAGATGAAGCTCAAGATTTTCCCAAAGAATTTTTTCAGTTATTATATAAATTATCATTTCCCCCTAAGCAACTTTATTGGGCTTATGACGAGTTGCAGAATTTATCATCAATTGAAATGCCGAAATTAGGAGACCAATTTGGTTTAGATTCTAAAAAGAACCCATTAGTCTCTTTGGATGGTACATATCCGGGTGGAATAGCTAAGGATTTCGTGTTGCACCGCTCTTATCGGTGTCCCCAATCACTGTTGATGTTGGCACATGCTATTGGGCTAGGGCTCTACCGACCAAAGGGCTGTATTCAAATGTTGGAGAATAAAGGATCTTGGGAGGCACTTGGTTATAAAGTGGAAGTTGGGGAATTACGCAAAGGTGAGAAAACTATTATCTCCCGTTCGCCTGAGAACAGCCCTAATCCAATCTCAAGAATTTACACAGGTTTACAGGAGTTTATAGTAGTTAAGCATTTTCAAAACCGTGAAGAGGAACTTGATTGGATCGCCGATTCTATACGTAAAGATATCAAGGAAGAGCTAGTTGTACCAGAGCAAATTGTTGTAATTGCTCTTGATGCACCAAGAGCACGTCAGCATTTAGTAGGTATTCAGCAGCGTTTGGTAAATTATAGTATAGCTTCTACCATACCTGGCATTTATGATAGCCAAGCTTCCTATGCTGAACTTGGAAAAGTAACCTTATCCACTGTTTTCAGAGCGAAAGGGAATGAAGCTTATATCGTTTACATTTTTAGCTTTGAGTCACTTTATGATTATGTTGAGGAAATTGGAAACCGGAATAGAGCCTTTACAGCAATTACTAGAGCAAAAGCTTGGGTGCGTATTACAGGAATTGGAAAGAAAATGGAGGAAGTTAATAAGGAAATTGATCAAATAAGGAACAAGTTGCCTAAATTTGAATTTATTTTCCCAGACATTAATAACATTCGTCGCTTGGATGCAGAAACCATGCGAAAGCGTGGAAAAGTTGCCAAAGCTAAGGATATTGCTTCTGAATTTAAAAAATTAGATAAGGATACAATAGCAGCTCTAGGACCAGAGATGCTTGAAAGTTTAGCAAAGCTTGTTAAAGAGGCTCAAAGTGAGGGTTAATGAAACTTTCCAGCTTATATGGGATACATATTCTGACTGGTCAACGTTTTTAATTAATCCACAACATATTCGTTATGACTCTTTAATATCTTGGAATCGCTATGAGTCGAACATTTTAAAAAACCCTGTAATGAAATCTGATATTATTGATTTAATCAATAAAAAGCAATATACATTTCAAATTGGTAAAGATGAATCGATAATACAATTGTATTATCTATATGATTCACGAGGTAATAACCTTTTGGAAGCTCGCTTAGCTTTCTTTAGCACTCAAATTATTGGTTTAAGTAAACAATCTTATAAAGAATTTAACACTCTAAGCGAGGATGCAAGGATTTTGCCTGATGATTTTGATGATGATCTTGCTGGCGGAGTAGTTTCAGATAGGTTTCAAGAAGGGCCAGTTAGTTGGTTAAGAATTGATTATGCTCCCGATGATGCTAAGGGTGTATTACACTATGATTGTCATATGAACATTAGTGCTTTCCCCTATTCACGGTTAGTGGTATCAGGAGTCCCAAATCCGAGACAGTTCATGGAATTGGTTATGGTTATTGGTTATCCTGAAAGTTATCGGAAGCACCGACTAGATGCTGAAACTGGATCATACACTGATACCTCAAAGCTCAAAGAAATTAATAAAATTTGTTATCAATGTCAGAACCGTGAAGTAACATCACAAATAATTCATTTCCACGTACCTAATAATACTCTAAATGATAAAATAGATAATATCGTGTCAAAGCGAACTGGAAATAGAAAAAGAACTCGCTAAATTAGTATCAACCCAACAAATCGGGGCAACGCCCCGGATTGACCCCAAAATAGAAAAATATAATTAGGCCCAAAATTTATTTCAGGCCGCTCCCATGATACTTCTTACAGCGACCACTTGCGTTTACAAGAAAGACAAAGACGGTTAACAATTGGTGACAGGCTACTTTTGTATCCTCTCAATAGGTAGGGGTTTATGGAATAAACCCGCCGTAGGCTGGCCGTAAACTGGTTTCATTTTGGGCGTATGCAATACGCCCCTACCCCGAATTAACGCCTTTGCGAGTTAGCTCAACGCTCTAAAACAGATGATAGACGATAGTAGGGCTGTTGCAAAGTCGAGGAGCTATCCAATCTGGCAAGAGTAGAAATCAACTGGCGGAGCAGCATCCTACAATATTGGCCTAAGAGAAAGCTGATAGGTAGGCTAAACCAGTTTACAAATAGTTTTCCATAGCCACATTCTAGTCGGAAGGCCCAAATCTTGTAGGATGCTGCGCCAACTGGTTGCCGTCAGTTGATCTTGACATACCTCCGGTCTTGTCAAATCACGACTTTGCAACAGCCTTATAGACGATAGCACATGGGTTCTAACCTGAAAATATATTTTATTATTGGAATTTTAGTGAGAATAGTCTTTAGGCATGGTAGTATATCACTCTGCCATTTTATTTAATTTAAATTCTGGTTTAATTCCCCTTGAGTGAGGTGATTAAATTGTAACTGCGTTGGTGCTTGAAGTCCCAAAACTAAGGTTAAGATGGTCGGGGCGAGAGGATTCGAACCTCCGGCCTCATCGTCCCGAACGATGCGCGCTACCGGGCTGCGCTACGCCCCGACAAAATTCATCCCTCTTAGATTGGTGTCACCTCCGACTTAGAAGTTCTGAGGTGACATTTATCATAGCACACTCATTCCGGTTTTGCAAATTTTAATTCTAACGTCCTTGCCAATGAGGTCTGCGTTTATTCAGGAAGGCATCTACACCCTCTTTGAAATCTTTGCTCATATAGCACTTCAGGATTAAATCGTCATTAACCTCGCTACGATGGTGCGCCAAAATTCGGCTGATGGCCTCTTTGGTTACCTGAAGGGTGAGTGGGGCGTTGGAGGCAACTATTTCGGCCACTTGCTTAACCCGTTCCTCCAGTTCTTCCTCCTCCACGATTTCATTGACTAGACCAGAAGCGAGGGCTTCGTCGGCCTCGATCAGATGGGCGGTGAAGAGTAGTTCCTTGGTGCGAGCCGGGCCAAGCAGGTCTATCAGTCGGGCATAATTTCGGATGCTTAGGCAATTACCCAACGTGTGGGCTATCGGGATACCAAATTGAAGGGAGGGCGTGGCTATTCTCAAATCGGCTACCGCAGCAATTATGGCCCCTCCTGCCACTGTAAACCCGTTTAAGGCAGCGATTACAGGCTTTTTAACCTCTTCTAAACGCGCTACCACCCGCTCGATCCGTTCCTCATAAGCCAGCACATCTTCTGGGCCACTAAAGGTTTGGAAGAGACTAATGTCGGTGCCAGTCACAAACGCGGCCTCTCCTGCCCCCTTGAGTACCAGTACTCGAATTGATTCGTCGCTATCTACCCGTTCGCATACTTCGTATAGAGCCTCGTACATCCCAAAAGTCATCGCATTAAGTACTCTGGGACGGTTAAACGTCAGTATAGCGACTTGACCCTCTTCTTCGTAAACTACTTCGTTTGTCTCAAATGCTTCTATGCTTGTGTTGCTTGTACTCATCCGAACTTTCAGGCGTGGAGACCTTGGCCTTTAGGCTAAGGCAAAAACGCCCATCCTCCTTTCACGGTTGCTTATCTGTAACTACACCGCCCTAGCGGGACTATAAAACTCTGAAACCTGCCTTACGGCACGATCTTCACCACTGCGTTGCGTTTGGCATCGGCTACGAGTAGGTTGCCTACGCTATCAAAGGTTAGACCGACCGGGTTGGTTAGGAAGATCCCTTTGGTAGAGTCGTAGACGTTTACCTGGGTATAACTGGAGTCGTATTTGTAGACTCGCCCGTTATTAGGATCGGTCACGTAGAAATTACCCACTTTATCGGTCTTGACATAAGGTTCGGTCATAGCTTGCTGGTCGTTCCAAGTGGTAGGAATTTGGGCCAGCGGTTGCCCGGTGCGGTCGAGTAGTTGTATCCGTTTATTACGCAGATCAGTGACGTAGACCTTTGACCCATCCGGGCTGACCGCTACCCCAACTGGTTCACTGAACTGGCCGGGGGTGCTGCCCTTTTCTCCGAACTGGCGTATGAATTGGCCCTGCTTATTGTAGACCACAATCCGCTGATTGCCCGTGTCAGCAATGTAGAGTTCTTTGTGTACAGCATCATAAGCCATCTCGCGCGGCCCGTAGAAGACGTTGGGGGATTGCTGATTGCCCTCCGTAGTGCCGGTAGTATCTTTGCCTTCGCCCCACTTGAGCAAGAATTTGCCGTCCTTATCAAATTTTTGGATGCGGAAATTCCAAGTGTCGGCGACGTAAATATTGCCTTCATCGTCTACCGTCACTCCACTTGGCCCACTGGAATATTGAGCTAGGGCAAATTTGCCATCGTCTCGGCCTGACCCGCCAAAGGTACTTAGGAACTTGCCATCTTTATCAAAACGTTGGACACGGGCGTTTTCACTATCTAGTACCAAAATATCCCCGTTAGGCGCAAGTGCAATATCGCGCGGAGTACGGAATTGACCGTTGCGGCTACCAGCTTGGCTCGAATCAAAGAGGCCGAAGGCTTGCCCTTGATTGCCAGTACCCTGACTACCGCCCTCGTACAAACCCCATTGCGGATCAATGTCGTTGCGGATATAAACCACCATATCAAAAGATTGGAGCGGGTTCCACAACTCGCGGTACATCACATAACGCCACAACCGCCCGGCGTAAGGTTGCTCGGTAAAACTACGGCCTATCATTGCCCAATCGGTACGGGTAATATCTTTACCCAAGCCACCATAGCCGCTATCGTCTTCGGGGAACCACCAGCGGAACTTATACTGATGGGCCGTATATTGTCCCTGTAATTGTTGCTGAAGCTTGTTAGTGTTCTCACCCGATGAGACGGCGATAACCACGTAATTGTTGCCTCTGCCGTCTACAAGGCTAGGGATGGCTGGAGTGTTGAGGTCGGTATTGTTGGGAGCCGTGTAATTTTTGTCGGTGTAGTCCCGCAAATACCATTCTAGGGGCCAAGCTACCTCGCTCGTTAGCAAGATCGGTAGACCCTTGCTATTGGTAGGATCGGGTTGGGTAGTGCCAGAAGGTGGGGCTACCGTCTTGTAAGTATCCCGCAAATCCCGGCTTAGGCGGTCTAGTCGCTGCATAAAGAGGGGTACTTCTGGGGTAGTCTGGACATAGACCAAGATTTCATTAGCCGTGTCTGGGTGTAAATAGTTGAGAGCAATGGTACTCTTGACAGTATAGCCAAAGAGGGCCAGCGCGATTACCATTACAATGGCGACCCGGGCGACTTGACCACTGACCCGCTGTGTCCACCAGAGCCAGAGACAATAGGCGAAGAGACCTAACCCAACTACAATCACGATCAAGGCTTCGATTAACGGCTGAGCTTGCTGGGTTTTATCACTTGGAAAATTGATAAAGAGGCCGATTACCACCCCAACCGCCGCAAAATCTAGGACAAAGAACAAGGCGAAGAGTGGCCCTTTAAACCCACTCCAAAATTCGCGCCAAGCGATGCGTCGCAAATAGGAATCGAGAAAGGCCGCCGCAGAAAGAGCCACAGGCAAGGTTATTTGCATATTGAGCCACGGGGCTTTTTCACCTGCTAGGGAATAGACCACCGTCGCTAGAATAGACCACCAGAGGCTATAGCCGATAAAGAGGCCACGCACCGTAAAGCGGCAACGTCCCCGCAGAATGGCCCGACGCACAAAGATTATGGGGAAGGTAAAGAGTGCCGCAAAGCCAAAGACCACTGGCAGGATCTCATAGAGCAGCATCATAAAGGGATAGTAAAACCAGGGCTGATCTAGGCGGCGCTTGCCGTGTTGCTCTCCCCAATATTCGATTCCTCGGAAAATGCCATCGGCTAGACCGGGCAGATTGAAGAAGAAATTGCTAAAGAGCAGAATATAGATAATGCCGAAGGCGAGGAAAAAACCACCTACCGCTAAGGGTTGCCGCGCGATTCTCAAAACTCCCCGCAGAATGGCGGAACCAGCCAATTCACTATCGTCAATGCGGTCGGCTAAGGAGACTAGCCAACCCGCAAACAGGGCTACCACAACGGCGATTAAAAGGCCATTTAAGATGTAGGCCAGCCATTTCTCTACCTCTGGCCCTACTAGGAAGAGGCCACCTTTTGGTGCGCCTTGCGCCTTGTCTCCAAAGATAAAGCGCAAGCTAACCAGTGAGGCAATGAGCATCACGGCAAAAAAGCTGATTATGGCTCCTAACACCCCTGTCACGGTGTATGTCAGCAAGCGCCGTTGCCACAGCCAAGCCACCAACAGACCCACTAGCACCGAAACGATGGTTACCACTACTAGATTAAAGACAATACGCGGTACGACATACATTCCCAAGAGGTAGACATCGCTCTCACCGAGGGAAGTGCCATTGACGATAGGAATAGGGTTTTGCCCGGTGGTGTCTACCGCTTTGGTGCGTAGTCCCAACAGGATACCCCCTGCCCCTAGTACGACTAAGCTTACTAGGCTCACCACGCGACCCAACAGGACGTTTTTTGCTTCTAGGCGACTAAAACCGTAGGCCAAGAAACCACCTAGGCTGTAGGCGATGGCGATGGCTCCGAACAGACCAAAAGGAATAGTCACCAACCACTGTGGAAGATTAAAAGCTAGGGGCGCACTTCCGCCCTCCGGGGTTTTGAAAAGGTAAAGCGATCCCCAAACGACGGTCATGGTAAGCAACCCAAAAAGGACAAGGGCTACTAGACCCCATTTGCCTAAGATGGGATCACCAACCCGCCTTAATTTTTCGGTTTCAGTTTTAGCGTCAGCCAATCCTAGCGTGGTTAATTCTTCTTTGAGGGCTTCCGCATTTAGGGGGTTAATTTGGCTTTCTTCGCTTTCCGTTGTGGGAATATTCCCTAAATTTTGGCTCTTTTCGTTGGTGCGATTCTTGACCCAAGCAGGTAGGGCCACCAACTCAAAGAGGAAGGCCAAGATTAGCCAGCCCACCAAAATACCCACATTTAGAAAGACCATCTCATGACTGGAATAAATTATAACCAGACCAAAACCAGAAAGAGACAACCACCAGCTTTTATGTCCGGGTTTTTCTTTGATAAACCGGAAAAAGCCAATAACAAAGAGTAATTCGCCCGTTGTGGCAAAAATATCGTGGCGCAAAGAACGACCATAGTAGAGCATACTTGGCGAAAATAGCATAAAAATGCCCATCGCCAGTGCGCCGATACGCCCAATAAGGGGCCGCAGGAGGTAACAGCTGGCTACCAGACCTATTCCGTAGATGGCCGGAGCCAATCGTGCGGCTGTTTCGCTGGCTCCACCAAAGAGGAAGTAGGAGAGCGAGACCATATAGTAGAGTAAGGGGCCGTGAAAAGTGGGGTCATATTTATAGACGCTAATACCTCGGAACATATCGTAGCTGAATTTAGCATGGATCGATTCATCGTGGTGCATCGCACGTGGCCCTAAATCCACGACGTGCATAAAGACCGCCAATGCCATCAGTCCAATCCAAAGCACGGTTTCCCAATTGAACCAACCCGCCGCCAATAATTTATCTAGGACGCTACGCTCCTCACCGTTGGTTTCAGCCGGGTATTGGGGGGTAGTCGTCGGTTTTCCAGTGGCTAGATCGAGTGTATCCAGCGTCTCTATTTTATTAACATTCTGAAAAGGTCTCGCCTGTTCGGTCATCTAAATGTTTGCTTCCTACTATTTACCGATTTAACTATTCCTCTAAAGTCGCTCCCATGTGCCGCTACCTACGGTTGGCTGAGCGGGTAAGGTACCAAATCTCCATACTGGCGGTAAAGACCAGCGAGGTCATCCCGAATATAGAGCGTGTAATCTAGGTGTCCTAAAGGTTGCACCTGCTCCCGATAGAAGACGTAACGCCAGAGCCGCGAAAAGTCGGTTGGATTTGCCAGATTAACACTTGCTTTAACCGACTCTGAAAGGTTTAGCAGCAGTGTACTACCTCCATTGCCGCTGTAGAGCTTATCCAAGACGTGACCACGTGCATTACGGGCAGTGTTCAAGAGGGTGTCGTTCATTACATCGCCCTGCCGGACTACCACGTTGCCCTCGGCATCTTTAACCGTCGCTTTCGAGATTTTGTCGCGCAGAGCATCTATCTCCTTCTGGTCGGACTGCTCGAAATTGCGGTAAGGTTCTTCACCAAACCACCAGCGGAAGACCAAATGGCGGCTGATATAGCGGGTTTCCAAAACTTTCTTTTGGGTCTCGTCCATTGCATTTAGTTTATCGTCCGTTATTATAATAATCGGATAGTCGGTCAGGTTACTGACTTGGCTGGTTTGAAGCCCGGCTTGTGTAAAATCCCTAGGTTTACGGGTTTTGGTATACTGGCGCAGGTAAAAATCGAGTGGAGTACGCATCTCATCATCGTAAAGAATTGGCGTAGCGTTTTGTTCGGGCAGCATCAGGGTTAGGTTTTCCAGTTGCTTGACCATGCGCTTTACGTCCGGGGCGGTTTGGGTGTAGATGCCCATTTCCACCGGAATATCGCCCTGATAGAAGGCGTAACCAAAGCCAGTACGCACTAGGAAGAGGCTAAACATTACAAAGGCAACCGCGAGCGTTACATAAAGGGCCACTCGTGATTGCAACAAAATCCCCGCACCAATAAAAAAGACTAAGGTCAGCAGAACGGGTATCCAGATGACCACCCAATCATATTGAGTACCCCCGGCGTTGAGCTTTAGGGCCGAGGCGGTCAGGTAGAGGCCAATCATGAAGGTTAGACAAAAAGTAAAAGCAATCGCTCCCGCCAAGAGCCCTACGATTGTTCGCCTACCCGTTACGAGATATTGCTCAATCCCCCGCCAAACAGGTTGAAAGAAATAAGCTGCCAGCAGGATAAAAGGCAGAGCCACTTGGACGGTCAGCCATGGCATTTTTTCACTGGCCCAAGTATAGAAGCCCAACGAACCAAACGCCCAGACTGTCAGTAGCAAAGGGGCAAAGTAAGGATGCTCCTCCCGCCGCACTCTGCTCGGCCACAGGCTGTTTCCAAGACGGCGTTGCGGTAACGCTACTTCTACCCACTCTGGCTCTGGTTCTTTAGAGGGTGGTGGGGTTAGGGTCTGTCCGGGAACCGGGGGCCATTCGGGAACAGGGTCAAGCTCGTCAAGTTCGTCATCGCTAAACGCTTGCTTCAATTTTTGGATGGGGTTGTTGGGTGTAACAGTAGCCGCTACTCGCACCCGACGTACCGGGCGACGATAGCTATGCCGGACAAACTGGAAGAGAGCCAACCCTCCGCCTAATGTACCAAAAAGTAGGGCTAGTGGTTCATAAAGGGGCATCAGCAGGAAGTAATAGTACCAAGGTTGTGATCCTCGTTCTACCCCCTGTTGGGCTATCCAATACCAGAGGCCACTAATCAAGCCCACTTCGCCTTGAGCCGGGCTGCTGAAGAAACCGGTATAGAAGACACTATAGATTCCAAAAAGAATTAGTAAGCCGATACCCGTAATCTTCCAATGCCTTCCCAACCAACCGATAGCATAGGCCGGACTACCCGCCTGATAAGGTAGGAAGAGAGCCTCTTGCGCCGTGACCTCCGCTTCAATTCGCCCGGTGGCTACCAAAAACTCCCGTCGGGTGGAAGCCGCCTCTTTAAACGCCAGCCAAGCGATCACTAGCCCAATAACCAAGAGGAGGATAACCGTCCAGAAAATTGGGTGTACGATCAGTTCGGAGAGATATTTGGTAAGCAAAAGTTTGTTAATTTGTTCAAAAGGAATCGGTGGTGGAGTGTAAAGTCCGGCTACAAAGAAGAAGGTGAAAGCGGCCACTCCCAAATAGGCCACAAAGATAAAGATTAAGCGTGGCGCAATTTGCCAGCACATCCACAAGAAGATAAAGCCACCAAAGAGGGCGGTGTAAAAATAACTGGCCTCCTTGGTGCAATAGAGTAAGCCCAAAGCCGCCATCGCCACATACCACCAGCGAGCCGAGGGTTGCTTTACGAAACGCACCAGCCCAATAAAGAGCAACAGGGTGGCAAAGGCCATAAAAATATCTTCGCGTAGAAACCGACTAAAGTAGAGGAGCGTCGGCGAAATTGCCAGCAGGAGACTAGCACTGAGCGCTCCCCAACGTCCTAATTCACGCCGTAGGGCGAGGGGTAGGAGGCAAATTAGCACCCCGAAGAGAGCGGTAGGCAAACGGGCAGTAAAATCACTTGGCCCAAAGAGCCAAAAACTAAGCGAGGTAATATGGTAGAGGAACGGCCCATGTTTCCACGGTTCTTGATCGTAACCGCCACCATTGTAATAGCGCCAAGAATAATATGCGTGAACACCCTCATCATGATGCAATGCTCGTACATCCAGATCCCACAGGCGCATAAAGATAGCCAGCAGGAGAATTAGGGTGTAAAGAGTACCTTCGAGGGTCAATCGGAAGTGTATCCTGTGCGTAAGCCAACCGCGCATAGTCTTCCAAGTGGGTTTCTCCGCTGTGGTGCTACCCAGCATAATTTTGTCTTCACTTCCCTCCAAGGCGAACTCAAGCCGACTAGTGTTACCTTTCGGCGCGTTCTCCAGAGCCACTTCTGTTACTACGGCCTTACCGGGAATTTCTAGGCTTGAAATTCGGTGGGCTGGTTCCGGTTGTAGGAGAGATTGATCTCGATTTTCTTTGTCTACCGCCATTTTGCGTTTTTTGTTTTCTTGATTTAAAAGAGTCTATATTAAAGACGCAACCAGAGAACAGATAGTTTCTGGCACACTGCCCGAATTTTACTATAAAAACCCCTTAACGTCTATTAAAAAACATTAAAAACTCAAAAAAACCAAAAATTGGCCGGAAGATAGGATTCCGGTATCATTTCAATAGTAGGGGTTTATGGCATAAACCCTGCGTAGGCTTTGGGCGTATGGCATAAACCTCGCGTAGGCTTTGGGCGTATGGCATAAACCCTGCGTAGGCTTTGGGCGTATGGCATAAACCTCGCATAGGCTTTGGGCGTATGCAATACGCCCCATACGCATCAAGCTAACATAGTGTTAGCAAAA
>JACAUC010000077.1 GCA_013390945.1 Candidatus Chloroheliaceae bacterium | reverse complement strand
ACATTTATTTCCGGTCAAGCCACCAATGAGTACCATCCTAAAGTGTAAAGCCGGTATGAACCTTGCCTAATGGCCTAGATTTTGAACTGGCATTAACCTCAAAATCCCTAGCTTGACGCATCTGAGTAACAGGCCAAAGCTCGCCAAATTTTCTCAGGTCGTAGCGGCATATCCAAATTGGTTATACCATAGGGTCGTAACGCATCCAGCACGGCGTTGACTACCACTGGCGGAGCGCCAGTGGCTCCCGATTCGCCCACTCCTTTTGCCCCTAGCGGATTGTGAGGGCTGGGGGTAAAGGTACGACCCAACTCCAAATGCGGTAACTGTTGAGCATTGGGAAAAGTATAGTCCATCAAACTACCGCTCAAAATCTGGCCTGTTTCGTCGTAAACCAATTCCTCATAGAGTGCTTGCGATATTCCTTGTGCCACTCCACCATGCACCTGTCCGTCTACGATTGAGGGGTTAATTACCACCCCGCAATCATCTACCGAGACGTATTTTAGAAAACTAAGGTCGCCCGTCTCTGTATCTATTTCCACTACACAGACGTGCGAGCCGAAGGGAAAAGCTAAGTTGGGCGCATTAAAGAAGCGGGAGGATTCTAGGCCCACTTCCATGCCCGGCGGTAGTTTATGAGGTTGGTAGGCTGCTTGGGCAATGGCGGCAAAAGTCAACACCTTCTGCGGTACGCCTTTGACGAAAAACTGATTATTTTCTACTACTATATCGCTTTCGGCGGCTTCTAGGAAATCTGCGGCCAATTTCACCATCTTCTCGCGTACTGCCAAGGCCGTGATCTTAGTCGCTGAACCCCCTACGGCGGCACTTCGGCTGCCGTAAGTGCCTTGACCATAGGGAGTATCTTTAGTATCGCCATGGCTGACCACTACCTGATCCACGCTTATGCCCAGCGTTTCGGCTACAATCTGGGCCATAGTAGTCTCGCTACCCTGACCGTGCGGTGAAACGCCCGTAAAGACCGAGACGCTCCCATCCGGGTTTACTCGTACCACCGCGTTCTCGTAACCCATTGCGCCCCGCTCTACATAGCTGGCAACTCCTATACCCATCAATTTAGGCGGCAGACCTTCTGTTCTGACTCTAGCCCTGCGCCGGGCCTGTTCCACGCGTAGGGCAGGATAATCCGCTATCTCTAGGGCTTTTTGTAGTGCCTTGGCATATTCTCCGCTATCATAGGTGGCTTTAGTAGGCGATTTGTAAGGAAAAGCCTCCGGTTTGATAAAGTTTCGCAGGCGCACTTCCACTGGATCAAGGTTAAGTTGCGCGGCTAACGCATCCACTATCCGCTCTACCAAATAAGCCGCTTCTGGTCGTCCTGCGCCCCGATAGGCCGTCGTGGGAGTAGTGTTGGTATAGACATATTCAATACGGGTGGAAATCGCGGGAATGGCATAACACCCTGAAGCCATCAGCGTGGTTAGGGTTGGAATGAGCAGGCCGTCCTCGTTGGCATAAGCTCCAATATCGGCAATAAGGCGCAAATCCAGAGCCTTGATTACCCCCTCGTCGGTGGCTCCGATGCGAACATAATCAATTTGGCAACGCCCATGGTAAGTCGCCGCCAAATTTTCGGTGCGGCCCTCAATCCACTTGATCGGCTTACCCAGCTTTACCGCCGTTGCTGCCACGATTAATTCTTCGGGATAAACCGCAAGCTTGGCTCCAAAACCACCGCCTACCTCCGGGGCAATCACTCGCACACGATGTTCGGGCAATTTTAGAATATCGGCAAAAATCGAACGGGCTATATGAGGAGCCTGATTGGAGAGCCAGATAGTCAGTTGTCCGGTTCCATGATTATAATCGGCGACAATTCCGCGCGTTTCAAGTGAAAGAGCCGCTACGCGCTGGTTGTAGATGCGTTCCTCTAGTACCACCGGACAAGCCTCAATCGTAGCCAAAACCGCCGCCCGGTTGCCCCGCTCTAACACGCGGGCAAGGTTGGATGTTAGGTGAGCATATACTTTAGGTGCCTCTGGCTGAAGTGCCGCTTCCGGGTCAACTACAACGGGTAAAGGTTCGTACTCCACCTCTACCGCTCCGGCTTGGTCATAAGCTTGGGCTAATGTAGGAGCAAGTACCAGTGCTACTGGCTCGCCCACCATCCGCACCTCGTCTTCAGCCAAGTAGGTTCGGTTCGGCAAATTTTTGAGGAGAGGCTTAAAATTGAGCGCGTCTTTGTAAGCGGCCCAAGTGAAAAGAGAGGAACCCTCTTCGCTTCCGGTTTTTCTGGTCTGAATATTTTTGAGGAGAGCATGGGCATAAGGTGTTCGCACGAACTGAGCATATAACATACCCGGTAGCTGAACATCGCCCACATAAGTAGCCTGGCCTCTCACTAGGCGCGGGTCTTCTTTGCGCTTTACGCGAGCACCTATTAAAGATGCAACCGTCATGGCTCTTCCCTTCTATTTTACCTATTCACCTATCGGTAGCACCACCTTAAAGTGGTGAGTCTCTCGTTGGTCTACCCTGCCGCATAAACCTGCCCTAACCTGCAAGCACCTCGGGACTGATATGTTGCTGTAGTAGCCAAACTAGGTCGCGGTGGGGCTGTTTTTCTAGGGCGGGGTCTATTTGCTTTAGCACTCTTTCAGCTTCTCCGATGTAAGAACTAATGGCGGCGATAGTTTGCTGATAGGCTAAGTTCCAGTTGAGCTTTTCCTTGAAAGCCTGTAAGTACTCAGGTGAGTTTAGGCTTTGTTGCCAGACCTGTAAAAATTCCTGCTTAGCCGCCTCGGTCTCCTGACTCTCATAGGCATAAATCAGGGGTAGATTAAAAACGCCAGTTCGATAGTCGCGGCACTCTTCAATGCCCTCTTCGCCTGCTCCAGCAAAATCATAGAGGTCGCTCATCAAATTTAAGGCGATACCGGCTACAAACCCAAATTGGCGATAGCCACTGGCAAGCGAATCAGTTGCCCCTCCTAGTCTTGCTCCTAATTCGGCCAAAAAGGAGAAACGTGAACTGGACTTTAAGACAATTTTTGCCACATAGTTCTCAACACTGATTGTTCTAAGCGGTAGGGGTACACTATTTTCCTGTAAATCTAGCAATTGGCCCCGCAGTGCCGTGCCTACGGCTTTATTTAGCTCTGTTACCAACTTCAAGTAACTGGTGGCGGTTTTGTTATCTTCTGCCGACGACCGGGCTAGGGTGCAGGTAATAAGCTCTTGGCCTCGGCTGAGCATAAGTAGGGCGATATTCATAGCGGTAGAGATATTTAGTAGGTTATCCAAAGAATCGTCCCGGTCTCGATCCTGAATATCATCGAGGATGGAACTGGCTTGTTGAACTAAGAAGACCCCGGCCAGTGCCGGAACTATTTCGCGAGGGTCTTTTCCGTTTGCGCCATAGGTTAAGGCCACCAGTTTCGTACTTAGAAGGGGCATCTTGGACTTGGTACAACTCTGCGCCGAACCCTCACACTCGTGATGCTCTTCCAAGCCTAGCGCATACCTAATTTGGTCGCGCCAAGGTTGGTTTTGTAGCTCATTTAGAAGGGTGTTGCTAACTGAAGGAACGTTAGCCAGCAACGTATAATTGCTCTCAAGTTGAGCAAATAGCTCCTGTTCAATCAGAATTTGTAGTTCGTCTTTATCCATTTGTAATTCCTCTTTTAATACAACATTTTTGTTGAGTTAGCGTAGGTCTTCGACGGCCTTTTCGTTGAGGTGGGTAAAGAAATATTGAGGTTGGCAACGAGTAAGCTGGGGCGTATATTGACCGCGCCATTCAGGTTTACCACACATCCACTGACAAGCCCAATCCAGCATCACACCAACTGAAACACCTGTGCGAGTGTTATAAAGGATACCGCTTTCGCTTTCTAGCCCCGTACCAGCGCAAAGGTTCTTCTCAAAATCTACGGCGTAGAATTGAATCTCTTGCGGGTTTAAGCCAAATTCCTCCAGAATTTCACGAAGTTGCCGGGCCTGTTCCCTCCGGTAGACCAGTTGCACCTCCCGTACTTCCACACGGGTTTGGTTCCGCATTTTTGGATCACCTGTGATAACACTCTCTTCAAAAAGTGTTGCCATTGTAAAACTCCTTTATTCCGCTCAAGCGTGGGTTAGCTAAAGTTAAACACAATGCCTTATAGAAATCGGGCGGTCAGCCGAATTAGAAATCCCTCCTCTAAGGTCTTGAAATTAAACCTTTAGCTTCCGCTCTTTATGAGCCTTTTCCAATGCTTCTTCGGGAGAAGCGGCATAGAGCGAACCTTTATAAATTTTCGATTCATATACTTCGTAAAGCTCACTACCAGTCTCGTCCGTAAGCATTGTGCCAATAACTTCGATTCGGTGCATTGGCAGTGGGTCAAAGCGGGAAGCGGCGCAGATTTTCCACTGACCGCTTATTCGTTCAGCCCGACAACGTTTGAAGCATATATAATACGTGGTATTTTCAGCAAATGGGCAACCTTCTTCTGATGCCATAGCTTTGCTCCCTCCTTTGATAGCTAGAGTTCAAGGCTCCCGCTTCAATGCAAGGGAACCTTAAACTGGCGATTTGAAACCGTTAAAAGCGATTTAACCGACCCAAAACAATCGTCGGTTCCTCTTTAACCGTTCCAGTGGGGCGGTCTTCAAAGCGCAAGCGCAAAACCCCGTTTTGGTATGTAAAACTACTATATTGAGCGTCATTGAGGATACGTGGCAAGCTAACTCGCCGCTGAATCCGTCCAAAACTAATAAAAAGTTCCGGGCCATCTCGCGTGACCGCTACCTCACTCAAATCTTCTACCAATGGTACACGCAAGCAGAGATAACGTACTAGTATATTTTTAGCTTTACTATTCGGATCTTCTTCTACCCAGATAGTGCGTTGTTGGTGTAGACGACTGGCTGGGTCAAGTTCACCATAAACGGCCTCGGCTAAGGAGGCTAATCGGGCAGGAGCCAAAGGCTCGCTGCGTTCTAGGTAGGCCAGCAGAATCGGTAAGGGCTGGAAACTTTGCTCGGTTTCGTGCAGATATTTTTGTTGCAAATTGGCCCAATAGTCAAAATAGGGGCCAAGGTCAGGCTGATCCTTACCGGGGGGTGGCAAGAGCTTATTGACGATAATAGAATCAAGCCCAATACCGTAGAGGCTTAGGAAGGTATAAGCCCGTTTAGTCTCCATTAGGGAGAGCTTTTCTGCGTTCATCACTAGCCGTACCGTTACCTCTGGTTTGACTAGGAAGCGGTTTAGCTGCTTCATAATTTCAATCAGGTGGTTAACTTCGTTGAAGAACTTTTCATCCGGGGTAGATTGGCGGAAAGTGCGGATAAACCCAGACATGCTCTTGTAGACCTTGAGGAAATTTTTACCTTCGGTGCCACCTACAATCATTTCCGGGTAGGCCAGCAAACGCAAGGTATTTCCAGTTGGAGCGGTATCTACGATCACCAAATCCCACTTACCAGATTCGGCCTCTTCGCGTAGTCGGTTCAGCGATAGAATCTCGTCAAGTCCCGGTTGCCCGGCCAACTCCGCCGCTACCGGGGCCGCCGCGCCATTTTTCTCGTAAGAAGTTTCCATATAGCGTTGGAAGCCGCTCATACTGTTATGAGCTTCTTCAAAGGTATCTATTTCGAGGCCGTAAAGATTGGGGGCCAGTTCGGTGGGTACGTCACTGGCAATGGGCTGGCAGATCACATCCGTAAGGGAATGTGCAGGATCGCTCGAAATTATTAGAGTTTTAACACCCCGCCTTGCCAGCAAAGCAGCAGTCGCAGCCGAAACGGTGGTCTTGCCGGTTCCACCCTTGCCTGAGAAAATTATAACACGCCCTGGCATATTTAGAATTTCTTTCGTTTGGTCTAATTCGGGTGAATAGTTAAAAGAGTGAGTTAAAGCATAGAACTAACTAATTTTAAACAGAGTCCCCCCTGATTAGCGGTATCTAAAGCTACAATATAAGCTACAAAAGTTACCCAAATAAAAAAGGCTTTAAAAACAAAAAAGCGCATTTTTAGGGCGCAGCTAAAACCTCTATTCTTACTTGCCAGCCCACCCAGTACACACTACTTGCCGTTGCTTCCTTCCGAACCTGGCGGGATTCAGTAGGCTTCTGCCGGACTGGCAAGGAGTATAATACTACCTGAAGCAAACTTTGTCAAACGCCTTTTCCTAACCCATAAGGCTGTTGCAAAGTCGTGATTTGACAAGACCAGAGGTAGGTGAAAATCAACTGGCGGCAACCAGTTGGCGCAGCATCCTACAAGATTTTGGCCTAAATCAAGACCAGAGGTAGGTCAAGATCAAATTTCCCTGACCAAACCTCTGCCGAAAAGCCCGCTTGTGTAGGAAGCTGCTCTGTCAGTTGATTTCCCCCCAACTTGTAGGATGCTGCTCTGTCAGTTGATTTCTCCTTTATTCGGATATGCGGTTGATTATCGCTGAAATAGCCTGAAATAGCCCGGCATAATCAATTTTGGCAAAATCGGTAGTATCCACTTCAAAGAGGCTCCCTCCGATTTCCAGCTTTCCGTGACGACCCCTCAAGAGGAGCGGTTGAAGATAGCTTTCGATTTCGTGGTCTACGTGTCCCGGATGCCTACCGATTTTGGCTCGTTGCCGAAACCGTTCCAGCAGGACTTCCCCTTCGGTAACACATTGAATCTGCACAAATTCGCAGGGATATTGTTCTTGCAAAGCTAGAAACCGGGCGGTATCTAGCTCCGGCTTAAAATTGCTCTCCACGATTTGAGTACGTCCGACGGCAAGTTGAACGGCCACAAAGTAATACAATATATCTAAGCTGGCAGCGTTAAGCTTGCGCGACCAAACCGCATCGCTCCAGCCTAAATTATCAAACAATAACTCTTTGATTCCATCCTTATTGAAAAACGGAAGTTGGAGATTATGGGCAATGCGCTGTCCCAAATAAGTTTTGCCGCTGGCCGGAGGGCCAGAAATGATTATTAAGATCGGCATGAACTCTTTATCCAAATCGTTTCCAGATTGTTTTAACATAATAATATTCCATAAATGGTATAGATTTATTTAGGAAAGAGGAAGGAAAAGAATCTTCCAAATTTAGGAGTGGTTGTATTTCTAATACGATCACTCAAATCTACCCTGTTTTGGTCTACTCCACTCAAATCTACCCCACTTAGGTCTACTCCACTCAAATCTACTTCATTCAAATTTGCTTGGTATAGATTAGCTCCATTTAGATTTGCGCCATCTAGGATTGCCCGGTATAACTTTGCGCCGCTTAGGATTGCTTTGCTAAGATTAGCCCCGTTCAGGTTAGCATAACTTAGGTTTACCCCGCTCAGATTTGCCCGATATAATTTTGCGCCGCTTAAATTTACTCCGCTTAAATCTACCCCGCTCAGATCAGCACCGTATAGTTTTGTGTTGCTTAGGTCAGCCCCGTTCAAGTCAACCTCGCGTAGGTTAGCTTCGTTCAAATTTGCGCCGTTTAGGTTAGCATTATTCAGGTTAGTGGCGCGTAGATAAGCCTTGCTCAGGTTAGCCCCTACCAGTTTTGCCCCACTCAAGTCAGTACCACTTAGCTGAGCTTTGCTCAGGTTAGCCCCTCCTAGCTTTGCCCCACTCAGAAATGTTCCAATTAGTTCTGCGCCATTTAGGTTAGCCTCATTAAGGTTAGCCTCGCCTAGCTTTGCACCACCCAAGAAGGAACCGTTCAGATTAGCCCCGTTCAGGTTAGCCCCGTTTAAGTCTGCGCCATTTAGGTTAGCCCGAATTAGGTTAGCACTCGTCAAGTCTGCCCCGGTTAGCTCTGCTCCAGTCAGGTTGGCCTTGTCTAATCTTATTAATCTCAGATTGGCCTTGCTCAGCTTTATTAATCTCAGATTAGCCCCGCTCAGGTTGGCTCTGCTCAGGTCAAAACCAACAAGATTAATACCTTGTAGATTTTGACCTGAGAGATTTAGCTTGTCCGACCCACCCACTTGTACGATTAGGCGTTCTATCTCCTCCCTAGTTAATGGGCGATCTTCTCTGCCTGCTATTAGGTCTATCTCACTCAATAGGATTTTTCCCCGGCTTTCTTATTTTCAGCTATTTAGCATCTTGTAGGTGGCCTCTTCGATTTCGATATAGCCTCGCGCTAGGGCAGTGGCCCGGCGACGGTGGCTCTCCTCGCCCGGAAGCCGAATTTCGGCTACGCCGGGAACCCGTTCGACCGCTTTGGTATCGGCGATCAGCTTTTCCACCTTTTCGTCAAATTCGGCCCGACTGACAAAAAGATCAGGGCGATAGGCCATAAAGAGGCTGCTGAAATAGTCGGGATGATGCACGTTGCCATTTTGGAAACCGAGCATCGAGCCTGCCCCGGCTGCCGCCAAGATTTCAATGGCAAAAGCCAGCCCAAAACCCTTGTGGCCTGCCAAAGGCAAAATCCGTCCGCGCCCATTCTCATCTAGGGCCGCGTTAGCATCGGTGGTGGGCTGACCGCTTGTATCGAGAGCCATTCCTTCCGGTAAAGGCTCTCCGGTCAGACGAGCCAGCATGATTTGGTTAAAAGTTCCGGCAGAAGTCGCTATATCTACCACTACTGGCGGCGCATTTCGGCGGGGTACGGCTATCGAAATCGGGTTTGTACCTAACATGGCCCGTTTTCCGCCGCAGGGTACTACCGTAGCCGGGGCAGTGTGCATCGCAATCCCGATTAGATTCGCCTCGGCAATCTGACGGGTGTAGTAGCCCACCAATCCACTACCACCTCCCTTGCGAGCCGCCACCATTCCGATCCCACTAGCTTGAGCTTTCTCGATCACCTTTTGCATTGCCACGTAGTTGACATAATACGCATGTTGATAGCCGCCGTCTACCAAGGCCGAGGCGGCGGTCTCATTGAGAATCGTCAGGGGAGTGCGGCGAGTGCGACCTAGTTCCCACTGGAATAGATTGTTCTGAAGATGCCTTAGCCCATGCGAAGCACGACCCACCAACTCGCCCTCCAGATAGAGTGGGGCAGCGATTTGAGCCTGTTCTAATGGTACATCCGCCCGTACTAGCCGGGCGATGGCAAGATTAGTGGCCTCTTCAAGTGTTAGTCTTATCACCGCTTAACCTATCCCGTTTTCTTTCAGGTAGGTTTTGAGATCAAGCGGTTTAAACCCAAACTCATGTTCCACTATCTGCGGGTCAAGGGTCACATTATCAAAGCCAAATAGTTCCAAAGTCGCTGGAGTTAGAGGCGGTTTGGGCAAGAGGTTGAACAATTGCGCCTGAATCCGGGCCGCCCATAATGGCAGGTAAATTTTAACCCGTTGTTTGCCAAGTGTACTCACCATCAGGTTAATTAACTGGCGGTAGGAGTAAAATTCCGGGCCACCTAGCGGCAGCGACCGCTTATTTTTATCACTCCGGTCAAGTGCCTCTACCAGACAACGGGCGACATCTTTTACATAAATTGGTTGGAAGCGGGTGTTGCCGTCGCCGATAACCGGGGCAAAGGGAGCCATTCTGATAATGCGAGCTTGCGCCTCAAAAAACTCCGAGCCTCTTCCAAAGAGGATGCTGGTTTGCAGGATAAACCAGTCAATCCCGCTCTGGCGAATGATCTCCTCCATCTCCCAGCGAGTTTGCATATAGGTTCCCGGCTTGTCAGGTTTTGTACCCAAGCCGCTCTGCAACACAATCTGCTTGATTCCGGCGGCTTGGGCCGCTTTTACCGCATTGCGAGTGCCGTTGATATGTACCCGTTGGTAGAGATTGTCGGTGTTCTTAACGTTGGCGGTAATGGCGGCGGTAAAGATCAGCTTATCGGCCCCTTGCAGCAAGCGTGGAAGTGTTGCTGGTTCCAACAAATCGCCCTTCACCAATTCCACATTCTTGAACTGTTTAAGCAGTTTCGCTTTGGCTTCACTCCGGTAGAATACCCGCACTGGTTCGTCGCGGGTACTCAACTGCTCTACCACGTTCCGACCCACAAACCCGGTTCCCCCGATCACTGCAATCATAATTTTGCCTCTTTCTCTGATATTTCTAGGTCTTGAATTAACAAGTTTAACCAGAAACCCATTTCCGGTTTAGGACAAGATTCCAACCAGCGATACAATTTTTCAAATCAAGCGTGGGTTTTCCCTTGAGCTTGTAGCCAAAGGGCAAGATCGGTTTGGTTTGAGAAATCCAAAATGGCCTCACCTAACGCTTCTAATTGCCCTAAAGATAAGGTGCTGAGTGCTTGTTCTACTTCGGGAGCTTGCTCCCCAAACCGTCGCTTGAGTAGGCGCAGAATCAGTATTAGGGTTCCTTCTTGTCGTCCCTTCTCTAAGCCCTCTTTGAGGCCATCCTCTCTTCCCAAACGCTCAATACTACTGACGTAAGGCATACGCTCCTCCTCCTCGTAACGGATTACTTCTCGCCGAAACTCTTGATCTAGTTCTTCCGGGAGCCGAATTATGTTATCTATAAATCGGTACAAATCTATGATCTCTTTACGGCTATAGTGACGCTCATATAAGCGGCGGGTTAGACCCAACTTCACGTTCAAACGCTCCTCTGGCGGCTTACGTTTGTTTTCGTGCATCCTCAAGACTGCCATCGTCACCATCGCAAAGGGATTGGGATTGGCCTCCAATGCCGCCCAATCCTCCTTATATTTTAACAGCTTGACCGAGGGAAACTTGAACAAAATCTCAAAACCCCACTCCTTGATATGAAACTGCTTGGGATGGTAGCGTTTGTTACTGTCGGTCAGAACTGCCAAACTCACCACCTTGTCCAACCGTCCGGCACTACTTGGGTCAATCCCTTTGGGCTGGAAATAGCGGTCAAACAACCGATAGTTATAGATGAACATCCTTTGGGCAAAGGTGGGATCGGCATAGCCTTGTATTTCAAGATGGATTAGCAACCAAATCGGTTCCGCCGTCCCAAGACGATAGACCTTCACCAATTTATCTACCAGCCGCCGTCCGGCTTCACCCTCATTAAAGAGTTGCTCCAACTCTTTGTCCAGAAACTCCGGTGGTCTGCTCCAATCTATATCCTTATGGATTTTTGGAAAGAAGAAGGCCATAAACTCAGGGAAATATTGATCCAAGATCTCCTTCCACGAACTATCCTGCTCTGCGGCTACTGACATCGGTTACTCTCCTTCCTGTACCATGAAGTAATCAATCCAGTTGAAATAAGTACCCAAGCGCTTGCTCTGTAAAGGAAACCTCCTCTACTCTTCAAAGGTAAAAAATTCTTTTTGGCTCCTTTAGGTACTATAGGCATTTTGCTCGGCTTTTTCAAATAAGCTCGGCGGTTGACACGGTTAAGGTTTAGTATATAATAAAATTGTATTCTTTCGTTACATTTTGGCTTTGTCTGTACAAAATTTATGATTTCTTACTTTTACTCTCTATTAGTCTGCGGTTTCGGTTCAGCTAGTTACTCACCGACCGCTAGAGGAGCTTTGTATGAAATACCGCCGTCCTTCATTGCCACCATCGGGTGTAGGTCGTTCTAATCGGCCCAGTCATTTGCTGCGTTGGTTGCTGGTCTTGGTTCTTTTGGCAACCGTAACCGAGTCGCTCTTCTTTAGTGCCGCTTTGCCAGAGAGAAAGCCCGCTCCTGCCGCGCTACCTACCAGTCCGGCAGAAGTTGCCAAGCTTAGTAGCAATCTACAAATTGACTTGCCTAATACTAAGGCAGAGGCGGCGGCTTTTGAACGCCTGCATCACTCCCCCTATAATTTTGAGCAAGTTCGATTGCTCAATGCGAATTATGTTGGAAGTGATACGGTTACGCTCAACCAAAGCGCTTCTGCCGCTACCACTCCTGCCGCACCCTTAACGCCTTCGCCTACTTCTGCCGGATGGCTACCCTCCCAAGATGGGACACTTACTCCAACGGCTAATGGTTCGGATGGTGCTTTCAGATCGAATAGTGGCACTCCAACTTGTTACAGTACACCACCCGCTGGAACTCCAGATAGTTGTGAACCCGACAATTCTACTTTGGAAGCAACTTATATTTATCCTAATGATACTCCTCAAATCCACAATTTTATAACATCCATAGTTTTAACTAGTACTGTTCCAGAATTAGATTACTTTAAGTTTGTAGTAACTACCGCCTATGTACCTTACACCATTAATGTTAAATTACAATCAGGAACAGTCGTACCTTCAGTGGTACTACAGGACGTTAGCTTGAATGTAGTTGCTACTGGTACGGCTCTTCCTAGTAATATTGTTACGATTAGTAATTTTGTAGCAACTACAACAGGTACCTATTACATTAGAGTACTACCTGTGGCAGGCAGTATTTATACCGATCAGTATTCCATTACTCTAACTTCGGGAGTGGCTTTACCCACCCCCACCTCCACCTCTACTCCTACTCCTACTGGTACTCCTCCTACTTCTACTCCTGCTGCTACTGGGACTCCCTCAACTTGTCGGGATAGCTATGAATATGATGGTACCCCTGACCGGGCTACTTTGCTAAAGCCAAGTGATACCAACCTGCCACCTCTCAAGGGTACTCCAGGTGCGCCGCCGGTCTCCGATGCCCTGAACGCCGCCGGACAAGCCCATTTTATTTGTCCTGTAGGGGATGTAGACTGGGTTTATATGGATCTAGTGAAGGGTAAGCCCTATTCGATCTTTACCAAAGACTTAAAAAACGGGCTGGATACCTTTATCATACTCTACTTACAGGATGCCGCCGGAAATATGGTGCCGCTCTATTCCAGCGACGATTACCCCAGCAATGCGTTGGGTTCACGGATTGACTGGATTGTGCCGACTACGCCCAATACGGCCCTAGGTGAGTTTGCCCGTTACTATCTAGCGGTCAAAGATGTGGCGGGACATGGCGGGGATAATATGAGTTACAATCTTTTTCTCACCTCGACGGGCAATGGTTTGGGCGATTGCTTTGACCAGTACGAACCAGACAATAACCCGGCGCAAGCCAAAGATATTTTGTTGAATGAGAGCCAGAGCCATTCGATTTGTCCGACGGGCGACCGGGATTGGGTACGCTTCTATGCTAAAGGAGGCAAGCTTTATAATATAAATACCTCCTTCCAAGCGGCCACTTCGCTCGGCCTTGATACTAGTATTTATATTTGGCAGGTCTCTTTTGACCCGAATGATCCCACTAAATTAGTCGGTCAAAACCTAATCTCCCAGAACGATGACCGCAGTGATAGTGATTTGACTAGCTCGACTAACTTTAGTGTACCTGCCGATGGTTACTATTACGTCGAGGTTAGAAATGCAGGTGATATTGGACAAAACGGGCTGTACTATACCTTAAACTATACCACCTCGTCAGGTGCGCCCCTTGACGTAGGTGCTACTCGTACTGCTAGGGCTATCGCGGCTACTCAAACTGCTTTCGCCCAAACTGCCGCGGCGACTGAAACCGCGACCGACACTAGTGCTACCCTTGGGACAGGTACTACCACTGGTACTGTCACTACTACCGCTATTGGTACAGCTACTCTAGCCCCCGGTGCGATTGTGGGCCTGCTTTCAAAGATGCACTTTAGTGATGCAGGTTTCCAGCAGTTGTGGGTCTATTCCGATTTGGCGGTAGCTACTGGACAAACTCAGCGCAGTTGGGAGTGGGGCCCCTCCCCGGCTACCACTAAGCTCGAACCTTACGTCGAGGCTAGTGGCGGCATACGCCAAGTCCAATATTTTGACAAAGCCCGGATGGAGATCAATAATCCCAAGGGCGACCGTAACTCCAAATGGTTTATTAGCAATGGGTTACTGGTTAAGGAACTGGTGACAGGCTGGCAGGCTACGGGCGATACACAAGCCGAATTGCACGGTGCGGCTGAGATTGCAGTGGCAGGCGACTTGATTAACACTAATCAGGCTCCCACTTATGCCTCTTTCTTGCAGTTGATTACTCAGAATGGCACCAATCGCGCCGAGAGTCGCACCGGGCAGACGGTTACAGGTTTCCTCTCCAAAGATGGTAAGCCGACGACTCTGACTACTCCGCCCGAACAGGTCAAGTTGGAAACCTATATCAAGGAGACCGGACACAATATCCCCTCGGTCTTTTGGAGCTATCTAAACGCTCAAGGTTTAGTCTACGGTGGCTCCGACTACAAACAGGGGTCAGTACGCGATTGGGTCTTTAGTATGGGCCTGCCCCTCAGTGAGCCTTTCTGGATCAAAGCACAGGTAGACGGCGTGGAAAAAGATGTGCTGGTGCAACTCTTTGAGCGGCGGGTACTGACCTATACGCCCGCCAATACTCCCGATTGGCGGGTTGAAATGTCCAACGTGGGCCAGCATTATTACTTGTGGCGCTATAGCGCCCGTTTGGAGGCGGCAGGCTAGGATCTGTTAAAGCTTCAAAATCGGTCAATCTAAAGGTGGGTCTTCTTGGTAAGATTGATTAAAGGACGGAAACGAGCAAGTAGAAAGCAAAGACAGGCTAAAAGAGGTTTAAGGTGGTTGGAAACAGCCACTTTGAGCCTCTTACTCTTAGCCGCAGGGTTAGGGCTAGTCCCAGAACAGCCCTTCTCAGCTTTGGCTGTACCACTTGATTCCGATTCGGCTCAAGTACTAGCGACACCTTGCCCACCCAACTTAGGCTGTGCCTCTACCCCTAATTCCGTCTCTACTCCGCTTGCTCCCGAACCGACGGTAACGCCTTCACTACCTAAAGCTACCAATAGTGGGGTTAAAATGACGGTGCAGGCTGGGCTGGGTCAAGAGGGTTATGCGCGAGACGGAAGCTGGCTTCCGGTCTATATTTCGCTGGAGAATAACGGTAATAATCTCCGTGGCGAACTTTCGATTAGCATCGCTCCCGTACTACAGCAAGATTATGCCTCGCGAGCGGTACCCCTCTACACCAGTCTTTACCTCCAGCGCGTTGAGCTTTCGAGTGCTACTCGTAAACAACTCACTATGTATGTACCCTACCAAATAAATGAACTTTTCAATCGCACTATAACGGTGGAGCTTAACGGTTGGCAGGATGGCGAAAATCAGCCTCGCAATTTAGCCCAAGCCTCCGCCGAACTCAAACCCTTACTCAATCAATTGCTGGTGGGCTATTTTGCTACTACTCCCGATGCCTTGCGCCTTTATAACGATCTTACCCTAAGTAATAGCAATACCTACGGCGGAAACGGGTCAGTCAAGCATCTGCGGGTAACTAAGCTTGACCCGGCTCGTCTACCCAATATTAGCCAAGCACTAGGTAGCCTCAATGTGCTGGTCCTAGAAGATATAGACCCCTCCATTCTCAGCCCAACCCAATGGTTAGCGGTGGAAAGTTGGATAGGACAAGGGGGAGTGCTACTGTTATCGGGAGGGGCTGGAGCAACCCGTGTTTTGAAAAATTTGCCGAGCAACCTGCAACCTGCCGCCCTCCCCACTTCGGGCGAGATTGGCGAACTAGACCAAGCCAGCCTCAAAGCACTTGAAAAATTGGGGGGTCTTCCTTTGCCTCAAGGAGTGTCGGGAGCCAAAAGCTACCTGGCCCACCTCAAGCCCCTCGAAGGGGCTACCGCGCTTGTCACCGCCGAAAGTGGTATACCGTTGGCGATAGAGCTAAAGCGAGGAGCCGGGGCCGTAATAATAACCGCCTTTGATTTGGCTGAGCCACGCTTTGCCAATTGGAGTGGCACTTCTAAACTATGGGAAACCCTAGTTGGAAGCTACGCTATGCCACAAATTAGCCTCTACAGTGCCTATGGTATCAGCAGTGCTAATCTGATAAGAGGAGGACTCACCAATGTTTTGACCAATATTCCCGGAGTTGGTATTCCCCCTCTTAAAATTATCGCAGTGCTGGTGTTGATCTATATTGCCCTAGTTGGGCCGGGCAATTATTTGGTACTACGGGTTTTGCGCCGCCTTGAACTTAGCTGGATTACCTTACCGCTCCTAACCATCCTCTTCGCCGGAGGGATTTATCTCTTTGCCCTCAAAGACAAGGGAAGCACTCTATTAACCTCTTCCATCTCGATTATTCGGCTCAACCAGGACGACAATCAGAGCAAGGGGCCGCTTGAAAAAGCGGCTATTTCGCTCACCGGAGTATTTGCCCCTAACGATAGCAGCTATATCTTGACTCTACCAACCAATAGCCTGACTTCGGCTATCCCCAACTATATACCTGCTGCCTCTGGAGTTGCTTCTCCAAGCGGAGCCACTTCCAACAGGCCGATAGGCTTGCGAATTGTGCAGGGAGAGCAACCTCAAATAGAGTTGTTGGGTATGACCCAGTGGAGTTTTAGGAGTGTGGTAGTGGAGGGCAATGTCAAGCTGGCAGGGGGGCTTTCCGGTCAATTTGTGCAGAGGGATGATAAGCTAACCGGGGCATTGACCAACCGCACCGGGCAACCTCTGAATGATGTAACGGTATTAACCGCCTATGGCGTAGCTCAATTAGGCGACCTTACACCCGGTCAAACCGTGCAGGTTGAGCTTGATAATCTCTTTGGCACACCATCCCCAATTTACTCACTCTATCAAAGTGATCTAGCCCTACCTTACCGGGAAACTAAGGGTAATTTTGAAGAGCGTATCCAAACGCGCAAGCGTGAGTTGCTCAATAGTCTGGCTAATTCACTACCTTTCTTCAACTCCAGTGGCTATAACCAGATTTATCAGGCTCAGGGTTCGGAGATTGGAATCGTAGCTTTAGGCTGGAGCGATAAACCTTTGCTGGAGTATGGAATCAATGGTCAAACCATTGGTGGTAATGATTTGACCCTCTTTGTCTCAGAATTGACCCTAGATTTGGAGAAGAGTAATCAGCTTTTGCCCGGCTTGAAATTAGGCAAGGTAAGCGAGAAAGTAACAATCTCTCCTTCGGCTGGTGGAGTAACCTCCAGCCTAGGATATTTGCCCTCTGCTCCGGTTAATGGTGCTATCTTAGAAGCTGGAAGCATAATTGTTGACTTCGATGTATCTCCCTTGGTTCAAATCTTAAACCAGGGCCAAGAGTTAAGTAAATTGATAATTGAAGCACCCGCCTATTCCTTTAATCGCACGGGTTATGGGCCGCAGCAAGGGCCAAACTACAGGGCTGAACTTTATAACTATCGTAGCGACAAGTGGGAACTTTTACCCGTAGTCTTAGCTCCTACCGCCTGCCTTAAACAAGTACCCGCCTACACGGGTAGTCCAATAGTCGAGCCGATCAGTGGATTAAGCCAGCTTGGTGCTGGCGCAAGCCAGACCTGCCTAGATGTCTCCGGCAAAGGTCTCACAGCTATCCCGGCTATAATACCTACTTCTATCCCCAGTGCTGCTAGTACCAGTAGTTCGGCAACTACGCTGACTCCCACCACTACCATAGTTCCAGCGATAGTTCCGGCCTATTTTCCCGGCGGTTCGCCTACCGGTTTTATAGTAATCCAGCCCGGCCCCGGTTTTAGCCCAACCCAATACCTAAGTCCTGAAGGCAAAATTCGGGCTCGCTTTAGTCGCGACGATAAAGAGAACGATGTGGTCTACTGGAGCTATTTCTCGGTAGGCTACGAGTTAAGATAAATCTATTGTTAAATAATAGAACTTTAATTCTGGTAAGCAGAACTACTTACCAAATGGCAGGGTTGTGCTATAATAGTTTAGGCAGAAGAGATGTAAAAAATAAGGAGAGACAAAGATGAGTGAACCTGCTACCGAAGCTCCTAGTAGTGACGCTACCCCCAAACCAATGGATGCTCTAACTATGGCTTCGATGATTGATCACACTCTATTAAAACCAGATGCAACCCCGGCGATGATTATAAAGCTCTGTGAAGAAGCTCGTTTTTATCGTTTTGCCACCGTCTGTGTGAACCCGGTTCATGTCAAACTCTGCTTGAGCCAACTTGCCACTACCGAAAAACCAAAAGTGCAGGTCTGTACCGTAATCGGTTTTCCGTTAGGCGCAAACGTAGAGGCTATCAAGGTCTCGGAGGCACAAACCGCGCTCAACCATGGTGCTAAAGAAATAGATATGGTCATCAATATTGGGGCACTCAAAGCGGGAGATTTTTTTCTGGTACAACGTGAAATTGCCAGTGTTACCAACAATTGCCATACCGGGCGAGCTATTTGCAAAGTAATTATCGAGGCTAGTCTTCTTAACGAAGACGAGAAGATCAAAGCCTGTGAATTGGCCCGTGAAGCCGGGGCCGATTTTATCAAAACCAATACTGGCTGGACTGGTGGAGCTACGGTAGAAGATGTCGCGCTAATGCGTCGGGTAGTAGGTACCAAATTGGGCGTAAAAGCAGCAGGAGGAATCCGTACCCTTTCCGACGCGCTACGTTTGATTGAAGCCGGGGCAAATCGGATCGGTTCAAGCAACAGTGTCAAAATTATGCAAGAGTTATCAGCTTCTCGTCATGAAAGCCAGTAACCATAACCGCTAAGGGGGCGTGGCTAGTAGAGACGGTGGAAATCAACTTGGTTTGATCTCCTTGATGGATGGTTTTAAGTACAAATTTAATAGTAACTTAATACCAATTTAATATTACTGTGTTAGATTAACAGCCAATACAAGGGTAAGTCAATTGTGAAGTTTGGGTAATAAAAGCGAAAGCGCATAAATGGAGTATTAAATAAAAACTATGCGGCAAGTAGAAGAAATTCGTCTCCTTGACCTTTCTCTGGTTGAACCATCCAACCAGAGCCTTCAACAACCCAGCTCTTCTGATGCTACTTGTTTATCAACCGAAGGTAGATGTCTTCACCTCCTGACTGAAAACTCTCCGGATCTGATCACTATTCTTAAAGTTGATGGCACCTTTAGTTATGTCAGTCCTTCCGTTGAGTCTATCTTGGGCTACAAATGGACTATGTTAGTGGGTAAAAATATTATAGATTATCTCCACCCTCAGGATGTGGTACTACACCAAGCAGAGTTTGCCCGCCAAATTCAGCAGCCTGAAATTAATTTTGTAGGTGAATATCGCTTTCAACATGCCGATGGTTCTTGGATTTATCTAGAAACCATCAGCAGAAATCTGCTGGATAATCCCCACATAAAAGGTATTATCACCAATTTCCGCGATATTACTACCCACAAGTGGGCCGAAGAACAACTCAAAGAGAGCCAGAAAAAATACCGCTCGGTAATGAATAGTATTAAAGAAGTAATCTTCCAGACCGATGCCAATGGTTTTTTTATTTTTCTTAATCCGGCTTGGACTGAAATCACCGATTTTACCGTAGAAGAGACTCTTGGAAAAGATTTTTTTAGCTATATTCACCCTGAAGATCGGCAACTTAATGCCGAACTCTTCCAGCCCTTGATAGAACGCACGGCGGCTCACTGCCAGCATATCATTCGCTACTTGATTAAAGGCGGTGGTTATCGTTGGATCGAAGTAGTAGCCCGGCTTACCCTAGAAGAAAATGATAATATTGCTGGTATTTCGGGTACCCTTAGCGATGTAACCGAACGCAAATATACCGAATTACTGGAAAAAGATCGTAATCACGTACTAGAAATGATTACTAGCAGTGCCACGTTGCCTGATATTTTGGCACAAATCGCTCAAATGGTTAAACGCCAAGGTTTAGGAATACACTGTAATGTCTTGTTATTGCACCCTGAAGATGGAAAGTTCTACCACGCCATAACTTCCAACCTTGCTTATGACCTCATTCAGGCCGCGGATCTAATTGCAATGGAACCTGTCCTCGGAGCGCATGAGAAAGAGAACTACTACCGTAAAACCTTCATTGTACCTGATATTGTAAATGACCCGCGCTGGGAAAAGTATCGCGAGGTGGCTCTTACTCACCGACTACGGGCTTGGTGGTCAGTACCCATCCTTTCTAGCCACGAAGAGGTGTTAGGTACCTTTGCCATATATTATCACGAACCAAAGAGTCCCACTCAGAAAGAGCAACAACTGCTTGAAACCGCTAGTCGGTTGGCCGCGATTGCTATCGAGCAACGCCGCCTTAACGATCAGTTGAGCTACCAAGCACATCATGATGCTCTGACCGGATTACCCAACCGTATTTTATTCGAAGACCGACTACAACAAGCCCTCGCTCAGGCCCAGCGGCACACACAAGAAAATGTGGGAGTTCTCTTTGTGGATCTCAACCGCTTCAAGCAGGTTAATGATACCCTAGGCCACGCCGTCGGAGACAGTCTGCTTCAGCAAGTAGGAGAGCGGTTGCAACATTGTTTGCGTCATTGTGATACGGTTGCCCGCATAGGCGGAGATGAATTTACCATTATCTTATCTGAACTCAAAAATCCGCAGTACGCCACTCAGATAGCCGAAAAGTTGCAAAAAGTCATAGAAGAACCTTTTATAATAAAAGGACACGAATTATTTATAACCGCCAGCATCGGCATTAGCCTTTATCCCGACGATGGTACAACTGTCCCGGAATTATTGCGGAAAGCAGATGCCGCGATGTACCAAATTAAGGAGGAGAGCAAAAAACCACAAGGGTCAGTTACAACCAAAAATAAAAATTCGCTTTATATCAACGGAAGAATTAGCCACACGATGCTTATCCAGACTACTGCTATGTTGGTACAAAACTTGGGAATAAAAATGTCAAAATTCTTCAAAAAGCCTTAAATTGAGGTTAAATCTAAATAATGCTAAAATAGGGCGTGGGCGAATCTGTCAGATCAAACTTGAGGCTTAACGAAAACAAATCAGGCCCACTATATTATGAAAGGTATTTTGTCAGTCACTCCATAGTTAACAACCAGTTGACGCTAGGGGCTTGCGTCTAGGCTCCACCGCAACTCAGCATACCTTTGCAGGAGTACCGCTTTGGTTTCAACACCCGACACATCAGGGGGTACTGACAAGAACCCCGTTCTAAACCAGCAACAGTTTTTAACCCAGCGGTCAGCCGAGGTTACGGCTGTATTCCGGCCTAGAAGCGTTTGGAATGTAGGACAAGTTTAGCTTCAACCGTCTCTCTATTCTCTCTTGCGAGAGGGAAGTGCCTTTAGTCGCTAGAACTTGAATTACAAATGTAGTATAGCACTTTTAAGGCTAAATGCAAACTAACGGTCTATCAAATTAACTTCCCCTTACCCCATAGCTAACAACCGGTTGACGCTAGGGGCTTCGGGAAGAAAGGATTTTTCGGTGAAACTTGGCATTATTGGCGGCGGAGTATTGGGGCTAACGGTAGCCCTGCGCCGCGTTCAAGCAGGCGACGAGGTGGTGGTCTTTGAGAAGAGTCAGGTACCCGGCGGATTAGCCGCCTCTTTTCCGGTAACTGACCGACCGGATGGACCCTATCTCGAAAAGTTCTACCATCATATTTTTCAAACCGATAAAGATATTATCAACCTTATCAACGAAGTAGGGCTAGGAGATCAACTAGAATGGAAGACTCCACCCACCAGTACTTTCCGTAATGGCAAAGTTTACCGAATGGATAGCGCGTTCGGCGAAATTAAGTTTAAACCGCTCAAAGCACTTTTGCGCCCCCTAACAGGTAGCACGATTGATACGGCTATCGCTATTATGCGTTTTAAGCCGATTTCGCTTTTCGGGCGCTTGCGTTTTGGGCTGGGTGGAGCTTATCTAAAATTTGAATCCAATTATCAAAGGCTCTCCCAAACCACCGCCGCTCAATGGTCACAAAAATGGATGGGAAAATCGGCTTATGAAGCCATTCTCAAACCACTACTGACCGCTAAATTTGGTAAGAAATACGATCAAATTGCGATGCCTTGGCTCTGGAGCCGCTTTCATGAGCGTACCCAGTTTTTGGGCTATGTGCGAGGTGGCTTTCATCGCTTTTATATAAAGCTCTATGAAGCGGTAGTGGCTAAAGGGGGGGAGGTTCGGCTAGGTACAGATGTAACCGGGATTAAGCCTACCAAAGAGGGCAAAGTCTTGATCTCTGCCGACGGTCAGGAATTTGTCTTTGACCGGGTAGTGGTAACTACTCCTACTCGTGTCTTTATTCAGCTTGCTGGAGATGCTCTACCCGCTGTTTATCGAGAACGCTACACTAGTCCAAATTCAATCGAACATTATAGCGCCCACTGTGTCATTCTATCGCTGGATCGCAAATTTATGGAGACCTACTGGCTAAATCTAAACGATCCGGGCTTTCCCTTCTTGGCACTGGTGGAACATACTAGCTATATGCCTCCCAGCGATTATGACGGTCAACACTTGCTCTATCTAGGTAATTATCTGCCGCCCGACCATCCCCTCTTCTCCAAATCGGATGAGGAAGTGGTTGCTGAATTTTTACCCCACCTAAAACGGGTTAACCCTGCCTTTGATTCGAGTTGGATTAAGCGAAGTTGGGTCTGGAAGGCTCCCTACGGTCAACCGATTGTCACTATCGGCTACAAAGATAAACTGCCTCCCCACCAGACCCCTATCCCCAATGTACTATTGGCGAATATGGCGCACGTCTATCCCCAAGACCGAGGCCAAAATTATAGTGTCCGGCTAGGCGAGAAGATTGCAAGGGTAATCTGGAGGGCCAGAACTAACGCCTCCGGCTAGGGAACAAATCGGGATTGGAAATCCCTCCTACAAATATGCACTCCTGTAGGGAACAAATCGGGATTGGAAATCCCTCCTACAAATATGCACTCCTGTAGGGA
>JACAUC010000076.1 GCA_013390945.1 Candidatus Chloroheliaceae bacterium | reverse complement strand
GGTTGGACTACCCGAATTGTAAAGCGAAGGTTCCCGATTTTGAACCTTGCCTTAGTGGTTGCCCCTAAAGGTGAAAAAAGGTATAATTTAGCTAAGTTTTAGAGCATACCCTAGCTGCTAAGGCACGAGAGGATCAGAAAGCGACATGTCGGCAGAGGCATTGGATCGAATAGCAAAAGAGGTAGCCGCCTGCACTAAATGTCTCCTCGCGCAGGGGCGTTGTAAGGCTGTGCCGGGTGAGGGCAGTCCAACCGCGCGGGTGATGTTTATAGGTGAGGCACCGGGCTATCATGAAGACCAACAGGGTCGCCCCTTTGTAGGGTCAAGCGGTCAGCTTTTGGATCATCTTTTTGATAAGATTAAGCTAAAGCGGGAGGATGTTTTTATTACCAATGTGGTCAAGTGTCGCCCGCCCAATAATCGTGATCCTGAATCGCGCGAGTTAGAAGCCTGTAAAAGCTACTTGGATCGTCAGATTGCGGAGATTAATCCCCGCTTGGTCATTACACTGGGACGCTTTTCAATGGCCCGTTATTGGCCCGGCGAGCGTATCAGCCTAATACACGGGCAGGCTAAAGCTGAAAATGGACGGCTCTATATGCCTATGTTCCATCCCTCCTTTGCCTTGCGCGACCGCAACGGCCCCGGTATGCAAAAGTTTAAAGAGGATGGTCTGACTATTCCTCGAATGCTGAAAAAGGCCGAGGAGCTTGCTAGAACGGAACTGTGGGGTGCTGCTTCGCCCGAAAATGAGGCGGTTATGTCTATGTTGCCCCTTGCTCCAACCCAAGGTCAGGAGAGACCCGCCCAACCGGATAAATTGGCTCAGGTAAAAGAAGAGTCGGTTACATCGGAGCCTATCGCTGGCATAGCTCCGCCAGCGGTGAATCCAGCTGGAGAAGTTCTGGCCTCACCTGAAACCTTGCTCCCGGTAGGGGTTGCGCCAAAAGCGGCCCGACGTACCCGCAAGCCAAAGGGAGTCGAAGGGCAGGAACCTGTTTCATTAGAAGAGGTCTTGCCGTACCCTGAGACGAAAGAGGGCGAGGTTCCAGCAGAGCAAAGCGAAAAGTTGCTACCCGTAACCGAGGAGGGGGAAAAGGTGCTACTGCGCCGCAAGAAGAGAGAGCTTGAAACTGAGACCGAGCCGAATGAGACCGAAAAGACTTTGACGCGCCGCAAGAAGAGAGAGCCTGAAACTGTGGTTGAACAGTTGAAGATGTTTTAGGCGGGGGGTTTATTGAGAAGAGAGCTATTTTGGTGAAAACCTATCGAGTTTCTACTTTTGGACGGTTCCGGGCTGCTATTCTGCTTTTGGCACTGGCGGCACTGGCTTTCTACACTGGTCGCAAGGCATGGGGGTTATGGCAAGGTCTGACGGCTAAACCTTCGGATGCTTTCCTCTTTAATTTCAACCTCAATACGACGGTTCCAGCCTTTTTGCTTTCGCTAGTGGCACTCTCTAGTCTAGCGGTGGCATGGTATTTGTTAGTGGAGCTTTTGACTGAGGTGCGTTTGAGTGAATCTGGTTTGCTAGTCACCGCCCCTGGCTACCGTCTCTTTTATCGCTGGGGTGAGATGAAGGCACTTGACGTAATAAATGGCCCGGTGGAAGATGCTGCGGTTTGCCTGCGGGTGGAAATGGAAACTGCTCCTGACTTAGCAGTGGCGGAGGTTTTGCCCGAAACCAAACCAAATGATGAGATTGCGGCCTATTTGAGTGAGGCCGATTTACGGAAAGATAAGGTTGCTCGCCAACGAGTTAGAGCCGCCCGTCGCTTGGACAGGAACCAACGACGCGCCCGCCCTACCCGCCCAGATGGACGGGCTTTGTCCGTTTGGATGCGCCTGCTCTATCCGCAAGTCCGCCGCCCTGACCTGCTTTTGCTCTATCCTGCCCTAGAGGATCGTACCCTCTTATTAGCGGAGATCGAGAGCCACCTAGCAAAGGTGTAGGGCTAATTTTAGAAAATTTTAAGGCGACTGTTTGCCTTATTATAGATAGTGTGTTACTAACTTTACATAATTAAACATAAGGAGGTTCCTTTTTGACTTTAGAGGAACGTGTTAAGGTCATACCCCTTGGCGGTCTTGGCGAAGTGGGGAAAAACATGACCGTCTTTGAATATGGTGAGGATATTATTATTGTAGATGTCGGGTTGGGCTTTCCCACCGACGATATGCCCGGCGTGGATTTAGTTATTCCCGATATTACTTACCTACTGGATAAGCTGAGCCGGGTGAAGGCGATCTTTCTGACGCACGGCCATGAAGATCATATCGGTTCGTTGCCCTATTTGCTCCCCCAACTTGGCCTCCAGATACCACTTTATTGTACCCGTCTGACTGCCGGATTGATTCAGGTAAAACTTCGCGAACGTAAACTGGTGGAGAGTGTTCAACTTAATATAATTGTGCCAGAGGATGTGATTCAGGCAGGTGCCTTCAAAGTCGAATTTTTCCGGGTGGCACATTCGATTCCCGATGGTGTAGGTTTGGCAATCACTACTCCAGCGGGTATTATTGTCCATACGGGCGACTTTAAGTTTGACCAGACTCCTGTGGATGGTAAAGTAACCGAATTTGGCAAACTGGCTGAAATCGGGCGACGGGGCGTATTGCTCCTGATGAGCGACTGCGTTCACGTTGAATCGCCGGGTATGACCCCTTCGGAGGCGGTGGTAACGCAAACTTTTGACCAGATTTTTCGGGAGGCGGAGGGGCGGATCATCGTGGCTACTTTTGCCTCGTTGATCTCGCGGGTGCAGCAAGTACTTGATACCTCCTATCGCTATGGGCGCAAGGTAGCGACGGTGGGCCGCAGCCTAGAAAATAACGTGGCGATGGCCCGTGACCTCGGCTATCTTGATCTTCCTGAAAATACGCTTATCAAAGTCGGGGAGGCCGTTAAGTATAATCCGCTAGAACTGGCCTTTGTGGTGACAGGATCGCAAGGTGAGCCGATGGCGGTTTTGAATCGGATTGCCAATCGGGAACATAAAGCACTCTCGATTCAGCCGGGCGATACCGTAATTATTTCGGCAACACCTATTCCGGGAAATGAAACAGCCGTTGGTCGGATAATCAATAGCCTCGTGCGGCAGGGTGCTAATGTGGTTTATAGTGCTATCCAACGGGTTCACGTCTCTGGTCATGCCAGCCAAGAAGAGTTGAAATTGATGCTCAACTTTACTCGTCCGCGCTATGTTATGCCCATTCACGGTGAACCACGCCACCTTGCCCTCTATTCGCGCCTCGCGCAAGAATTGGGTATATCCTCCGATAACATTTTCATTATGGATAATGGCAAGGTGGGTGAATTTGGCCCTAACTTTGGTGGAATCACCGGTAGCGTTCCGGCAGGCCCGATTTACGTGGATGGTGCTACAGTGGGCGATATTGGGGAAGTGGTGATTAAGGATCGCCAGTTGCTTTCGCGAGATGGCATCTTAATGGTGGTCTTGGTGGCGGATAAGGAGTCCGGAGCGTTGGCCGGGCCGGTAGATGTGGTTAGTCGGGGCTTTGTCTATATGCGGGAATCTGGAGAATTGATGGACTATGTTAAACGTCGGGTAGAGGAGCAGTTTGGTCAGAACGAAGATCTCTTGGCCGACCAAACTTTAACTATCCGCCGAGTCAAAGAATTTGTCGGCGATTTGCTTTATGCTCAAACTAAACGCCGTCCGGTGGTCACTCCGGTAGTGATGCGGATCTAAAAGGTTTGCTTTTAGCCGACTTTAGATGGTTTTCTCTAAATTCGTCTCTTAACAACTTGACATATGTACTTGACATATTATATAACTAAGGTAGACGCATTGATAGTTGAGTAGGTCAAGTTGTTAATTTTATGGTAGTTTGCTGCGCTATAGTGACGTGTAACGGATCTTTTATAGGATAACGGCAAAGGGTGGCCCATTGGGTACGTTCAAGCCAGATCAGGAGTCGGGGGAATGAGTCCAAAACAGCTTTTGCAACGCATTTATGTGTTGACGGTAGTGCTTATATTGCTGGTGACGGCGGCAGGCTGTGGGCCTGAGTCGCCTACGCCTTTGCCTGGTGGTGGACAGGGCGCGGTGGATAGCCCTACACCCGCCGCGACCTTTACACCTCTACCAACTAATACGCCCGTGCCTACCTCAACTCCAACCGAAATTCCATTGATTTTGCCCACTCCTACCCAAGTAGATGGGCCACTACCGCTACCGACAGGTGGACTCTTGCCACCAACCTTTCCACCCGCACCTACTCCGACACTTTCTCCCACTATCGTACCTGTTCCGCCGATTACGCCGACCGCTACTACTGCGCCTACGCCTTTGCCACCGCTGCGCCTTAACATTTTCGCCAATTACATGAAACCTTTAAGTGGCTATTCTATTCCAGGTTACTACCCTGCTCCAGAACAGAGTACGGAGTGTATTAATGTCACTTATCTAAACCTAGGGTTGTCCTCGTCTCAGGTTGCTCCGGCGGAGGGATCCTCGATTAACTTATATGGCCCGGCAGCCGATGATTATTGGTACAATCTCTTTCGGGAGCGATATGTCTTTGTTGCAGCCGGGCCACCGGCTGGCCCTAATTCGACGGCAGGACCATATAACGCTAGTACCCCCTTTACTGGCCCCTTACCACCGGGTACTCCCGGCTACTTGGCAGTTACGCCTACTCCTAACCCACCCCAGCCTTATACTGCAGGCGAGGAACTTCGGTTGGGCTCGCTCATTATAACTGACACCGTTGCTGACTTAGCGGATATAACCTACAACAAACCGGAGTTGATGGTTATGTGGAATGTGATGAATAATTTAACCCGCCAGTTGATAGACCCAACAATAGATCCAAAAGCTTACCAACAAAGTTATGAAGCGGCTCTGAACCAATTGGTTAATGCTGTGTTGCGGGTCAATAGTATTTCGCGGATTATTATTGGCAATGTGCCGGATTTAACCAATATGCGCTATTTCAAGACCTGTTTTAATAATGCCCAGCTAAAGCAGATTCAAACGGACTATAATGGGATGTTTGCCGCCTTAGCCAAACGTTACCCAGGGCGGGTCTATATTGCCCGGCTCGATCAAATGGATCTGCTTAACCATCCTCAGTGGGTCTATATCCAAGATGGTTTGCGTTTTACCCAGATGGGTGCTACCGAAGTGGCGGCTACTTTTGGGCGCGTATTCCAAACCATTCACTACCGCTAATAAATTTTGTTATAATAGGATAAGCTTCAAAGAAAAGGCGAGCTATGGCTCGCTTTTCTTTATCGGTTAAAGTTAGGAGTAAAGATTAAGAGGATTAACATGCAGAAGACTGGCAACGTTAGTTTAAATCAACTTATGAGGGAGCTTAAAGAGAGCAGTATACTGGACAAAGTTCTCTATGCCTTCTTCCTCTTTGTACCACTGGCTTTTGTAGCCCGCTTTTTGGAGTTTGCACCGCTTTACACTTTTTTCATTGCGGCACTGGCAGTTGTGCCGATAGCCAAGCTGATGGGTGAAGCTACCGAGGCTCTGGCTCATCACGCAGGGCCGGGGATTGGCGGTTTGCTCAATGCTACCTTTGGCAATGCCGTCGAACTGATTATTTCTATGATTGCTTTAACCAAAGGGCTACCTGAAGTAGTTAAGGCTTCGATTACAGGTTCGATTATTGGTAACATTCTCTTTGTGTTGGGCCTCTCTATGTTTCTGGGCGGACTATCGCGCAAGCACCAACTTTTTAATCGGGTAGGAGCCAGTGCCTCGGCTAGTCAGATGAGCCTAGCGGCTATCGCCCTGATTGTGCCTGCCATCTTTACCGCCACGCTTGGTACTAATTTGACTACCCAAAAGCAGGATGATTTGCTGGAAAATTTGAGCTTGGTGGTAGCAGGTATTTTATTGCTTTGTTATGTGGCCCAACTCATCTTCTTCTTACGCACCCACTCCGACCTAACGGCGGAGGAGAGCGGAAGCGAAGAAGAACGGAAATTTGGTCAGGCATTAGCCAAGGCTGAACAGCAGTTGTTACAAGAGGAAGAGACGGAAGAAGTGTCTACTTGGGGGGTGCGTCGTGCCGTCATTACGTTACTGATTGCCACTGTCGTTGTGGGTTTTGTCAGTGAGATATTGGTGGGCAGCATTGAGCCGTTAACCAAAGAATTGGGCTGGACAGAGCTTTTTGTGGGTGTGATCTTAGTCGCGGTTATTGGCAATGCCGCCGAACATATGACCGCAGTGACGGTGGCGATGAAGAACAAAATGAACCTCGCCATGAATATTGCGATTGGTAGTAGTCTGCAAATCGCCTTCTTTGTTGCGCCGGTGCTAGTATTTTTCGGCTTCTTCTTCGGTCACCCGTTGAATTTGCGCTTCGAGGAATTTGAACTGGTCAGTATTGTGGCTTCGATCCTGATTGTCAATTTAGTCTCCTCTGACGGTGAAAGCAACTGGTTTGAAGGTTTACAACTTCTAGCGGCCTATCTTATAATCGCAGTGGCCTTTTTCCTGCATCCCTGATATATTTTAGCCGCTTTCAAATAAGCCTTTGTAGGAGGGATTTCCAATCCCGATATGTTATCTAAATATTCTTGATTGTAATATGGAGAAGCTGCCAATGGATTTTTTTATGAGCCAAGACCCCCTAGGCGCGGCTGAAACGGTAGAACGGTTGCGCCAAAAGATTGATCCCTTCTTTGAAGTAGTGGCCGAGCATGTCAAAGGTAGTCACCTTTCGGGTCGCCGCTTAGAATTGGATGCGGTTGCTCGTCCAAAAGAGGCTCTGCTCAAGGATGGCTTTGCCAATATTAATATCGGGTTTTATCTGCGCGATCCGTTAAGTGGGCCGAGTGGTCTACGTGATATGCCACGTAAGGCCAAAGAATTGATTGACCTCGCTCATTGCCGTTATGGTGAATTTGGAGCGTTACCGCTGATAGTGGTTTACCCTGGCTTTTTTGCTCATTTACGGGCCGATCAGCGTCAGAGGATGGGAGAACAGTCAGGGTTGTTTGAGCGGATTATGGCTCAGTTTAATATTGGGGAGTTAAAACCGGAGGGCAAGAATCTGGTGCTAATGTACCATAGCACACGCTATTGGGATTCGGTCTTTGGCGTTAATAGCGAGCGCGGCCATTTTACGCCTCTCCTTTAGTCTTCAAGAGACCAAACCGCTTCGTACCGCAAAAACAGCCGCTTGGGTACGGTCATGTACATTTAGCTTTTCGAGAATAGAATGTACATGGCTTTTTACGGTGTCGGAACTGATAGTTAGCCGTTCGGCGATAGTTGGATTGTTCAAACCTTCGCCGATTAACTTCAAGACTTGTCGCTCCCGGCGGGTAAGTTGGTTGAGTACTTGGGAATCGCGGTTTGTTTCATTCGGGTGACTATTAACTTGAAGTGGTGGAACGGTTGGGGTTTTGGTTTGGGCAAACTCCGTAATGAATTTGCGGAGCATCGTCGGAGGAATGAGCGAGCCACCGTTGGCAACCGTTAGAACTGCGTCAACCAAGCCTTGTTGATTTATATCCTTTAAAATATAGCCGCTGGCTCCACTCAACAAAGCTTGGCGTAAATACTCTTGCCCAGTATGAAAAGTGAGCATTAGCACTTCGCACTCTGGTAGATTTTGTTTCAAGTGTTGAGTGGTGATGAGACCATCCATTCCAGGCATAGTAATGTCCATTAAGACCACATCGGGCCTAAGCAGGGGTGCAAAAGTTAGGGCTTCTGACCCACTACATGCCTCACCCACTACTTCAACTTCGGCGGAGGTGGAGAGTATGCTCCGCAGACCTTCTCGAATCATCGCACTATCGTCTACGATAAAAACCCGAATTGGGCGTTTTACTGTTAACATCTATTTACTCGGCTCTAATTCCAGACCACTATTTAAATACAAGTTAGAAACTTGTGTCTATAGTGCTATTGTAATCTATCTAGCTTACGAAAAGAATTACTTTTTAAGAGGTTTTGGGTTAAGAGGCTTTGTGGCCTTCAAATAACTTAGGCAAAGTAGTAGCCCACTTATCACAAAGAGAATCAACCCTACCCATGTAACAAGGTGACCTACAAAGGGGCGGAAGCCCACCTGCTCCAGCGTTAGGCTACGGATCAGATTATTGGAGGGTTCACCTAAGCGCATCCAATGATTGATTAGTGGTGATGCCTCGATTGACCAGATGTAGGAATCGGCATTATTGGAAAGGGTCGCTAAGTAGGTATTAAAGTCGAGGGCTACACCTAGAATTTGTACCACCATGGCGAGTGGTAGCAAAAAGCCAAAAAGAACTATTACCCACCTCCAGTGTTTTTGGAGTAAGTGGCCTAGTGGTAGTATCAGGAAAGGTAAGAGTGGCACTAGAAAGCGTGGTCCCCAGCACCAACCGCCCTCCCAAGCCCACCAGAGTGAGTAATAAAGTAGGGTTATGCCGCAAACCAAGCTAAGTAGTATCGCTTCGGCTCGCGCTCTTCGCCAAAAGCCAACCACCGCAAAAGGTAAGGCCAGCAATACGGGCGAATAGAGAAAGAGGCTTTTACCGGGACTGAGAAGCAAGCCGCTCAAGCCTACCCAGAGAGGGTTGGTAAAGAACTCTTCGTCGTAGCCGTTGTTAAAGATGTTGCCAAAGCGCACATAATTATGAAGCAGGATTAAACCTAGACCCGGCAACATTCCGAGGAGTAGGGCCAAACCAGAGAAGAAGAATTTGGATTTTAGCTTTTTAACTGAACTGGTGTAAGGATAATATTTTTTGACCGCTTTAGCCTGTTTTTGGATTTTAGCTTTGATCTCATCCAAAATCCAAAATCTAAAATCCAAAAACAAATAGACTAGGTAGGAGGGTAACAAGATCACTCCTGAAATTCTGGTCAGGAAGCTATAGCCTAGTAAAAAACCAGCACTGGCGACCCAAAGATAGTAACGACCTGAAGAGGCGGCGCGGCGGGCTTTCCAGAGTGTGAAAGCGGCCCCAAAGATGCAGAGGGTGAAGAGTGGTTCGCTAAAAAAGACTTTGGTGTAAGGCCAAGCGTTGGTACCCAAGCCGAAGAGTAGAGCGAGTCCCAGCCCGACTCTGACGGATTGATAAAGTTCTTGGCCCCACAGGTAGACTAGCCAAGCAGTAAAGGCGGTGGCTAGGATGGGTAGCAGCATTATAAAAAAGTGGCCGATTATATTTTCGTCTGCCTTTGGCATAGCGGTGCGGCTAAAGACTTGACCGGAGAGATATAATCCGGCGGTCATTAGAGGCTGTCCTATCCCATATTTACTGAAGTAGCGTCCCTTTTTACCGGGTATTATTTGGGGGAGGCCGGGGTTGGACGGTAGTTGAACGGTATGTTGCTGAGCTAGGGCGATAGCGGTTTGAGCCATTACCTCCCCGTCGCTTATCCCTTTAGTAAAATAAGTTCCGGTTAAAAAATAGAGGCTACCGAAAAAAACCAAAACCGCTAGGGCCGGGCTTATCAGACGACCGGGCCAGTTTTGCAGGCGATTAGCCTTTTTTGTCTTCTCCTGAAAAGTAACTTTAACCAACCTAGCCTGTAAAACTTAGATTATAAGTAATTGTAACCGTAGTACCCCTGTTAGGGTTACTCTCAATCTGGCACTGTCCGCCTACTAAAATCACCCGCTCTTGCATTGCCAGCAGGCCAAGGCGTTGACCGGGCTTTCCTCTTTCACTCTCCGCCGAGGTTTTTACGGCGTTCAAATCAAAACCTTTACCCGTATCATTGATTTCAATTTGAATCCGCTGTGGCTTGTTACGCACTGCGTGTACCCGAACCGCGACCTCTACTGGACTTCCTGGGGCATGTTTACAGGCGTTGCCGACTGCTTCCTGAGTTGCGCGGAAGATGGCAGTCTCTACGGAGGGGTCAAGGCGGGGCGTTTCTTGGCCCTCCAACCGGAAAGTCACCCGGTTATTATTTCGCACTTCGTTCAAGTCGCGCACATATTGGCGCAGGGCGGCACTCAAGCCAAACTCCTCTAGGTTGATCGGGCGGAGATCCTGTATCAGGTGGCGGGCTTCACTGATGGCCGTATGTATTTTCTGTTCGGCAGCCGGGAGATCTCCGGCTGAAGCCGGACGAGCTTTAGCTAGGTAACTTTGGATTCCCTGTCTTCCACCTGTGAGTAGGGGCATCAAATCGTCCTGAATACGCTGGGCCAACTGTCGTTTTTCATCTTCTTGGGCCGAAACAAATTTACCAATAAAACTCCGTAGCCGTTCCTCCCGTTCGGTCAGAGCTAGAAAAAGCCGCCGGTTTTCAACCATTGTAGCGAGTTGTCCCGCCAATATCTCGAATAGCTCGCGCTCACCTGCCGAGAAGCCTTTCTCAAGGTTAACTCGTCCAACCAAAAAGGCTCCTAACCCCTGATTGCCGATAAGTAATGGTATTGCCATAACCACACCTGGCACCGCACTCTCGGCCTGATTTTCCGTTCCGCTGGCCCTTCGTAGGCTGAGTGTGCGCCCTAACTCTACGGCGCGTTGTGCTAGGCGAACTGCCGGAAAAGTTTTGGGTGAAAAGAACCGGGCATTAGGGCCAGCAAAGACCGCTTCGGGCCGTAAACCACCTGCCGGGTTTTCTTCTTCTGGAAGGAAGACGGCACAATAATCCAGACTGACTTCACGGGCGGTTACTTCTATCAGGGTACGGCTGAAAGTGCTTAGATTTAGATCGGTTAATAAGAGGCGGCGGGCCTCTAAGAGAGGATTCAATACCCGTAGCCGCACGGCTTCTTGCACAGTGCGGTGTTTTTGTAAAGCATCTTGGATCGCTCGTTCCAACTCGCTGCCCGTAAAAGGTTTCTGTAAAAATCCTTGGACACCTAACTGTAATGCCTTGATCGCGGTATCAATGCTCCCATGTGCCGTCATCAATACCGCTACTAGGTCTGGTTGAATTTGGCGAGCGGCCCCAAAGAGTTGCAAACCATCCATATCAGGCATCCGAATATCGCTGAGTACTAAGTCAGGTGGGTTTTGGCGGATGAGTTGTAAAGCTTCTTGGGCATTGCCTGCGGTAGCAGTGCGGTAGTGGCCCTTTCGTAGGGCCGCTTCAGCTTGGCGGCGGATTAATTCTTCGTCGTCAACAATTAATATTAATTCATCAGCCATAGCTTTGCCCTGTTATTTCTCTGATTTGCCTTGATTTAAACTCGTTGCCTAGTTGGTTGAAAAAAATCCTCTGCCGAAAAACCTTCTTCGTAAAAATCGTTAGCACTGTCGGCAGCCGGAGTTATTATTTGGTTCGGCTCTCGTTGTTTTTCAAGCTCAGCTTTATAAATCTGTTCAAACTGGCAACGCGCCCCTTCCCAGCCCATTTCAGCGATGGCTTTGGCTCGCAACTCTTCGCCCAACCGGGTAGATAAGGCATCATTAGTGAGAGCCTCCTTCAGTCGGTCGGCTAGGAGACGGGCGTTGCCCGGTTCGGCATATAGCCCTAGTTCTCCCAAAATTTCATGACTAACTGGCACATCCGAAGCTACTACTGGCAAACCCATCGCCATATAATTTGAAATCTTTCCGGCTCCTTCGGTGAGTGACATTTTGGGCGAAACTGCGACATCGCCAATTGCCAAATAGCGTGGAGCGTCCTCATAAGGGATTCGGCCTGGAAAAACTACCCGTCCTTCCAGCCCTAGGTAAGCCGCCAACTCGCGATAGCTATCTACCCCCGGATAGCCCATAATTACAAAATGGACTTCAGGTAGTTCGTCTTTTAAGAGATGGGCTGCTTCTAGCAACACATTTGTCCCCTGATGCCGGGCCAGCAGGCCCAAATAAACTACTACCTTATGGTTTGGTGGAATACCTAGTTCCTGTTTGAGCCTAGTACAGGCTTCTCGTTCGGGTAAACTGATGGCAGGTCGAAAGCGACTGGCGTTTACCCGGTCGGCCACTGTCACCACTTTTTCAGCCGTATGGCTGAAGTCACGCCTCAGTATTTCTGCCCCATTATACGAGCTGGTTACAATTCGGTCGGCCATCCCGTTAATAATTTTCTCTAGTTTTCGGGTAGGGCGATAAAATGGGCCGTTGGGCCTTAAAAAATTGTGATCTACCATCTCACTGGTCAAGCTGCCCTGAAAATCGAAAATTAACGGAGGGCGTTTATGACCTAGCCTTTGTAAAGCCTGTTGTGCCATCCAGCCGATTAAGGCTCCTTCATGTAGATGGGCATGAATTATATCAGGCTTAACCTTGAGGGCTATTTGTATTGTTTTTAAGCCCAGTGCCGCATCGAAATAGAGTTTATGACGGCTACTGCCCACCTGTACGCCTTTACGCCAAGGAACATCTAAACTTCGCTCTATCTTCACCCCAGCCACATCGTTTCCCATATGATAGGTACAAAGGGTTAGGTGATGACCCGCTTGTTGTAAAGTCCATATTTCTTCCAGAATACGTACATGGCAACCGTAGTCTGAAAAGAATGAGGTTGGTGCAACCATCAATATATTATAGGTCAAAATGGTTCTATCTCTCCACCTTCTTTAATACTCGATACTCTAGTTTTTAAGTACCCAAATCTGGTAGATCAAACTTCAAGTTATTTTACAATAATCATTACTACAAAGCAACCGCCCTAGTTAGGGCTATGGGTAAGCGGGTAGCGGTTGCATAACCAGACTCCGTTTAACCTGGGTTAAGCCAGACATTATGGGTGGGTATACAGAAATGATAGTACATACTGGGAAAACCAAGCACATCTACGTTGTGCCAAGCAAAGAAGCAGGCAATTACTAACCAAGGTAAATAGGGTGCCACTTTAGCTAGGCGTGTTTGCTCTAAACTATTTCTAAGTTGATAAAGTACCAGAGCTATTGCAAGGTAAATTGCTGGGTACGCAATGTAGGTGTAGCGTGGTATCTCCGCGAAAAGTATACCGCCCCAAACCATACCTCCGTAATATAAAATCATATTAAGCAAAAAGGAGGGTAAAAAGAGCAGACCAAGCAAAATTCGCTCCTTTTTGCTACTAGTGACAAATAGGCCAATTAGGGCTACGACAAGGCCAAGTAATAGGAAAGCAAAGCCGAGGTTTTGAATGTAAGTCTTAAATAGCCCGATGCTTAGAAAATAAAACTTTCCTAGCTGGAAATCAGTAATCAATTTAATAGCGTTATCTAAACTACCCGTGACAAACTTCGAGTTAATATCAGTTTCAACTAAACCAAGTATATTAAACTGAAGATAGATAAAACCATAATAAATTATGGCTGAAAGAATTAAACCTAATAAAATTTTCCAGAATTTGATATGTCGAAAGAAACCGTAAAGAATTAGCATTGGGTAAATAGGAAAAATATCATAAATGCAAGCGCATAATCCTAGCGTTGCACCAAATGTTATGATATGTATCAGCCCAACCTCTTCTCTTACCAACAGATATTCTGTCAAATATAAAATAATAATAATTATAGCATAAGCGGCTAGGTAACTCATTGGTTGGGCGGAAAAGAAGATAAAACCTGTACCACAATTTACTAAAGCTGCGACATATAAAGCTACGGTAGAATTGCCTAGCACCTTTTTGAAGTAGTAATAGGCTGCTATTACAGCACTGAACCAGAACAAACTATTGAGAATGAGAAAAACATAGAAAATGTTGATAAAATAGCTAAATTGGGCCGAAATATAGTGTACAAAACTTCTTCGGATCAGCATAGTTTGGACGGGTTTAGCGTCACCGGCAAAATATTCATCCAATGTAATGAACACAAATAGGTCATCGCTGACTGCACCCTGTTCGTTATCAAATAGATAAGAGTGATACCAATTATTTGCGCTTTTTGGTTTATCAAAATTAGTTAAATAATTGTAAGGAGAGCGCATAGAGCTATGTAGCCAAGTTTGAGTTAGGATAGCTAGGAAGACTAGAACTAGTGGTACAATCCGTTTCAGGGTGGGTTGAATCCGTTTCAGGTTCCAATTCCAACCTTGTGCAAAAAATGCAAAAAGAAAGGCTATAATAGTAAATAGGGCTAATGCCGCCACAAAGAGTTTCTTCTCACCGGGGAAATCTACTTGGGATAAAGCTTCTGGTAGCCAATTTAGTTGTGGAGGTGGTATGCCCGGTGTATTCCAATGATAGCTTTTGGTAATATACCGCAAGTTCGCCAGACCTAACCACTCATAGGGTAAACATCCAATTATGAAAACGACTATACTTACTCCAAAAGCCAAGCGTTTTTTATTAGATAAGACTAAAACCAGATAGTAGCTGAGTGGTGTTATGATTAAAAAGAAATAAAGTGAACTGGAATAACTTTTTATGCTAAATTGTTCTCGCCCTACAGCCCAATTATAACGACCAAATAGGAAAAAACTACCTATTGCCATTATTATAAACCATAAACTCAATGTGATTAATATATTTTTTATAAAACCATTATTTTTTAGATTTAATTGTGTAATTGTTCTCAAGAGCATACTATAGCTGGCCTAATTCTCCTATTAAAATATTTATTTTTATAATTTTTAATATATATTTGACTACTTTATTTGTTCTATTCAAGCTTTATTATAGCCCAACTTCTTTAGTGCGTCAAGTCGAGTACCAAGGATCAACGATCCTTGGTTAGGGTTTCGGAGGATAACTGAGCTAGGTCGGCCTACCACCCGGATTTGCTCCTATACCTATAACGTACCAACTGGCCGAATGTTTTAAATTCATACTCATTTAAACCAGAAAAAGGCTTTACGGGTTCTTACTTAGAGGTTATAATGAAGCAGGTGTAATAAGCGGGGTGTTCGATCCAAGTATCTTTGCATTATTTATATTAAAATTTGTAATAATATCCCTCTTAACTAATTTCAAGGAGCAGGAAGGGCCAAAAAAACTTCAATGCCAAAATTCTATCTACTCTCTGCCCGTACTAAAGTCAGTACGGGCAAAGTCAATAAATCTGTGGTAGAAATTAAACTTGATTCACGTCCAAAACCTGCTGGAGCAAAGGAGTTTGAATCGGCAATTTTAAATAGCGAACAAAAAGATAGCCCCTCCGCTGCAAAAGCCCAACCGCCAATTATCGGGAAAAGCTTACCTGTACGGATTCCTACTAACCAGCGTTTTGGCTTCTTTGACTATATCTGGATTAGTCTCTTCTGGCTCGGTATTACCTATCTGTGGGGTGGCATTAATGGGGTTATTTTACCCCACCTTAATCAACAATTGGTTGGTGAGGCTTACAAAGGCACCACCCTTGGTATCATAATGTCTCTTGGCATGATAGTGGCCATGGTGGTTCAACCAGCGGCGGGCGCGTTGAGCGACATCAAGCACCATCGTTGGGGTAGGCGACGACCTTTTATTTTGTTGGGTGGGGCGATGGCTGTAGTAGCATTGCTACTGCTCTCCGGGGTGGCTCTTTTTTTCCGCAATTGGTGGCTCTTATTGCTGGCCTACCTATTTTTGCAGTTTGCCGATAATATTGCTCAAGGTGCCTATCAGGGCTTTATCCCCGATATGGTGCCGGATGGTAAACGGGGCCGGGCAAGTGGGGCGATGGGGGTGGCTCAGATTTTTGGGAATGTGGGCGGTCTAACCATTGCTACCTACTTTATTGACCAAGAGCAACCCTCTTTGGCGATTATGGCAATCTGTATCGTCTTTAGCCTGACCCTTGTACCAACCCTTTTTCTGGTACAGGAGGAGCCCTTCCACGAGGGAGATACGGGGGGACGGTTACACACGCTAGTGGGCATCTTTGGCGAGTTACGCCACTATCCCGCTTTTATTCACTTTATTATTTCCCGCCTTTTTGTGATGACGGCTATCGCTACGATCAGTATTTTTGCCCTCTATTTTCTACAGGATGTAATCCACCAACCTCAAGGCACACTGAGTCAATCTTATACGGTGCTTGGCATTGTAGTGGTCGCCTGTAGTTTGCTTTCGATCTTTCCTGCTGTCTGGCTAAGCGAAAGAATTGGGCGTAAGCGGTTGGTAATTCTCTCCTGTTCGGTTGGAGCGGTAGGTATGCTACTCTTGGCTACGGCTACCAATATGACCCATGTAGTCTTCTATAGTATCCTTCTGGGAGTAGCGACGGGCTCGTTCAATAGTATAGATTGGGCCTTGGCAACCGACTTGATTCCACGCGAAGCCGCTGGTCGCTTTATGGGCATTTCAAATTTGGCTGGGGCAGGTTCGCAAGCTTTAGCGGCACTGGTGGGTGGTTTGCTTAGAGATGGTTTTAACGCACTAGGCGAAACTTTTTTTCAAATAAAAAATTTGGGTTATAGTGCCTTATTTATTTTTGGTGCAGTCTATTTTCTCTTAGGTATCTTTTTTTTGCTCAAGGTGCAGGAACAGAACCACGTCTCTTCTCAATAAGGTGAGATTGATCTAAAGAGGGGGCCAAGTGTATTGTCGCTCAAGTTCTATCTAAAAGTTATTCAAAATTCCTTGCATAATCCGCTCTTTCGAGCCGGGGCTTTGCATGAAACTTGGGATGTGCTACGGCAATACCTACCTGCCCGATTGGTGACACCCCGTTCTCAATATGTTTTTTGTTCCTATGGGGGTAAATCTAAGCAGGAAGGACGTTGGGTACCACCGCTACAGTTACATTTTCGCCCCGGTGCTTACGCCCTGATTTTTGATGAGCAGGAACGTCTTTTGATGGTAACCTCCCATATTTTGGCGCGTCACTGGTATCTGCCGGGGGGCGGGTTAAACAAAGGTGAAACTTTAGTAGAGACTCTACGGCGCGAGGTGCGCGAGGAGACTGGCCTAGAAATCGAGGTAGGACCAGTGGTGGATGCCACCGACTTTTTTCGGCTATTGCCCACTGGAAGGCCCGTACAGGCCCAACTTCATTATTATTTGGCCCGACCTATCGGCGGAAAATTACAGCCGCAGGGCAATGGGTTTGATAGCACGGCTGTTAATTATTTTGACCTAAATGAATCTATGCCTCCACAGTTGCAGTCTCCCGAAGAACTTTTGAAATTGGTCAAACGGGCTAGGTTAATCGGTCAAGCACTAGGGTTTTTACCTTATTCTTCGGATTCCCCGGACTAAGGTACTTAGTGGCTATTGTGGTTTTTAGGATTTAGCGATTTAATAGAATTGAGACTTGTGGGCTATACCCTTATCAAGTTTAATTAAAAAACGAAAACTAATAAATGGGTTAGGTAATAGATGAAAAAGAAAATTTTAAAAATTCAATCAAAGCTAGTCCTACGATTTGGCGCGGTTCTGCTGCTGTGGAGTCTCTTGTTTGTACAATCGTCGGTGGCTTTTACGGCCGGGACTTCAACCACTGGAACTTCTTCTACTGGAACTTACACTTGGGGGTTGGGGGCTAAACCAGCCCATACTAAGCCCGGCGGTGTTGCAGTGGCTCCCAAGATTTTCCAAGAAAACTTGACCGCAGCGGTTGGCGCACCCTCCACGTTGCCTCCTAAAGTGGATTATACCGCCCTTGTGCCTCCGGTGGGGAACCAAGGCTCCCAAGGGAGTTGCGTTGGCTGGGCCATTGGTTATTATTACAAGAGTATTCAAGAATATCGCGAACGTCGTTGGTCGTTAACCGATCCAACCCATCAATTTAGCCCTTCGTTTGTCTATAACCAGATAAACAATGGCTATGATTATGGTGCATGGCCGGATGATGCGTTTAACCTGCTTCAAAACACGGGAACGGTTTCCATTGCTGACTTCCCCTATAATGCCAGCGACTATCGGAGTCAGCCGAGTGTTGCTCTTAAAGCGGCAGCCTCCTATAAGGCTAAATCTTGGCAGTATCTCTTTTATAATGTAAGTTCGTGGCCTTATTATGTGGCTAATCCTGCTGGCACAGTGGATATGCTCCGGCAATACTTGGCCCAAGGCGATGTTTTTGCCCTCACCATCCCGATCTATGATACTTGGGATTATGTGGGCAATAGCCCCACTTCAGTTGCTACTAAACCTACAAATCTGGGTAGCTATCGCGGCTATCATGAAGTTACTGTGATTGGCTATGATGATACCATCGTCAGTAGCGATGGTTTGGGAGCCTTTCGGGTGGTAAACTCGTGGGGTACTAGTTGGGGCAACAATGGTTTTACGTGGCTTAGTTATGACTTTTTGACGCAGTATGGTGCAGATGCTTCCTCTATGGTTAATTTGTATAGTGTTGCCAGAAGCAACCCTGCTGGTAGTGCGCCAAACTGGTCTCTTACAGGATCACACTGGTATCAGATTCCTGATAATACCAGTCTGAGTGGGATAGTTTCTGCTAACTTTGTTCCCAACGAAGAGCTTAGCTTTCCTTTCTACGGCACTTCTATTACATGGGTTGGTCCTCTAAACCAAGTGGCAGGGGTGGCCGATGTCTATATTGATGGGACTTTCCAACAGCGGGTAGATCAATGGAGTAGTAGTGTTACCACCTCGCGCAGTGTAGTTTACCATCGAGCCGATTTACCGCCCGGCAACCACACTTTCCGTTTGGTGGTGAAAGGGCCGATTATCGAACATTGTCCGGGTAATTGGAGTTGTACTCCGCGCCCGGTGCGGGGCGCAACCATGATAGATGCTCTGTTAGCTAACGCCGCCAACGTGGATGATAGCGTCCCACCTACGCCGGGCCTGACTTACTCCTCTAGTGTGGATTGGTTGAGTTACCTAGATATTGCCAGTTATAAAACGACTGAAACTCGTTCTTCTGCGGCTAATGCCAACTTCACCTATACCTTTAATGGTACTACGGTCACTTGGGTTGGTATAACTGGCCCTGATTATGGCAGGGCAAATATTTTCTTGGATGATACATTGGTGACTGCGGTAGAACTCTACAGTTTTACTACCAACCACAATCAGGTACTTTTCAGTGAGGGAGGTTTAGCTCAAGGTAATCACACGTTAAAGGTAGTGGTGCGTCCCGACCATAATGCTCTTGCCACCAATAGTTATGTTGGTGTGGATTATTTGATGGTTAACAATTTATAGACCATTTAAATCTAAATCGGGATTGGAAATCCCTCTTACAAGAGATGCTTACAAGAGATGCTAAAATCGGGATTGGAAATCCCTCCGAATCGGGATTGGAAATCCCTCCTACAGGTAGCGATGTGTTATTCATAGCCCGAAACAAAGTCTACCTAAAGTACGTAGAGAAGATGACCGAAATAAAAGCTAGTTTTTCTAGTCAAAGCTAGTTTAATCAGTTAAATTCGGGCTCTAATAACACAACGAGGGTGGAAAAATGCGTAACTACTCCAATCCAGGTCTTGGTGGCCTGATTCTTAAAGGTATCCTAGTACTTGTGGGCATCGTTATTGTGGTTTCAATGCTTCGTAGCATAATTACGGTGGTGGCCTCACTTCTCTTCTTGGCTTTCATTATTGTGGCGATTTTTGCGGCTTTCCGTTATTTAGGTCGTAGCCGCTATTAAAGAAAAATGAAACAAAAACTAGCATCGTTGGGTCATATAGAGGCAAGACCAGCAAGTATGGCACCAAGCAAATTTTAGAATAGATCTATCAGGTAAATCTATTAAGGAGATTAACGATGTCTAATAATAATTATCCCGATTCGAGAGGAAATAACCCGACTCAAGGTGGCGAGCAATCACCTTGGAATATACCCAATCAACCTGCTGGAGAGGGTTATTTTGTACCACTGACTACTAGGACAGGTTATGAGGCTAAATACCCAATTCCGTCAGATGTTCCGCAAGCTTCGGTTCCTCCGGTTATACCGCCTATGATGCCCGATGAAGCGTATCGTCAGGCTGAGCAGCGGGTTAATGCTAAATTACGTTTTTACAAACACCTTACCAGTTATCTCTTAGTCAATGCTCTTTTGTGGACGATTGCTGTAATTAATTGGGCTAGTACTGGTTTTGGTTCGATAAGTGCCTTAATTTGGCCGATTTGGGTTACAGTCTTTTGGGGTATTGGGCTGGCCTCCGATTATATTCAAACTTTTGGCCTCAATACCGCTACCCGCCAACGCATGATTGAAGAAGAGATGCGGCGGATGCGTCGCTAGAATTAGGACTTCTATGGCAAAAACTACCGTGCGCTGGCGGATTAGGGTGCAGGGCATTGTTCAGGGGGTAGGTTTTCGACCTTTCGTTTATGGAACGGCACTTAACCTAGAACTGAGCGGCTTTGTCTTGAATGATAGTACGGGTGTAGTTATAGAAGTAGAGGGGGAGTATAAGGCAGTTCAGGAGTTCCAGCGGCGGTTGCAAGAGGAGGCTCCTCTCCTTGCCCGCATTGATTCTTTGGTTACAGAAGTGCTACCACCGCAATCAGAGACCAGTTTTATGATTGCTCCTAGTCAGGTTGGGGCAGAACGCCGCACCCTCGTCACGCCTGATAGTGCTACCTGCCCTGATTGCCTGCAAGAACTCTTCAATCCAATGGACCGCCGCTATCTCTATCCCTTTATCAATTGTACTAATTGTGGTCCCCGCTTTACCATTGTGCAGGATGTGCCTTACGACCGGGATAAGACTACCATGCGCCTCTTCCCGATGTGTCGGGCTTGTCAGGCCGAGTATAGTAATCCTCTAAACCGTCGCTTTCATGCTCAGCCCAATGCTTGCCCGGTCTGCGGTCCTCAAGTGCGTCTCCTCAATGCCGAGGGAGAAGAATTAACCACCTCCGACCCAATTGCGCTGGCGGCCCAACAACTTGCCGATGGCACTATCCTAGCAATCAAGGGGCTAGGCGGTTATCATTTAGCTTGTGATGCGCTTCATACGGAGGCCGTAGCCCGGTTGCGACAGCGCAAGCAGCGCGAGGCTAAACCTTTTGCTCTGATGGTTCCCGACTTGGCGACCGCCCGCCTGCTTTGTGAGATAGACGAAGCCGAAGCCGAGTTGTTGCAATCCCATCGCAGGCCCATCGTTTTGCTGAATAAGCACCCTGATTCTCCGCTTGCGCCGGGAGTGGCTCCTGCCTATAATTCTTTGGGCCTGATGTTACCTTACACTCCTCTTCACCATCTACTCCTATCTGCTTTTGCCGCAATTTTTGGCCCCACTCGTCTAGTGGCACTGGTGATGACTAGCGGCAATTTGAGCGATGAACCAATTGCCTACCGCGACCAAGAGGCACGTGAACGGTTGGCGGCGATTGCCGGGGGTATGTTGACCCATAACCGGGCTATTCATATGCGTTGTGATGATTCGGTGGTTCGTTTGGTAGCCGGAGGTACGCAGTTTTTTCGGCGTTCGCGTGGTTATGCCCCTGAACCGTTGCGAATGGCGTTCGATGTAACGAGCAGTTTTCCGGTGCCTTTGCTGGCTTGTGGTGGTCATCTTAAAAATACTTTTTGTTTGGGTAAAGGGGAGCAGGCTTTCGTTAGCCACCATATCGGTGATTTAGAGAATCTGGAGACGCTGACCTCGTTTCGGGAGGGGATTGACCATTTTCAACGCCTCTTTGGTATTTACCCGCAGGCGGTAGCCTATGACTTGCATCCTGATTATTTGGCTACCAAACACGCTTTAGATTTAGAGCTGCCTTATAAAATCGGTGTCCAGCATCATCACGCCCACCTTGCTGGAGTGTTGGCCGAACATGGGCTAGAGGGCAAGGTGATTGGTATCGCCGCCGATGGCACAGGCTATGGATTAGATGGTACAATTTGGGGCTGTGAACTCATGTTAGTTGATCTGCTAAACTTTGAACGGTTGGCACACTTGGCCTATGTGCCGCTACCGGGAGGTGAGCAGGCCGTCCGCCAGCCTTGGCGGATGGCGGCGGTCTATTTGGCGCAGGCTTATGGCGCGGATTTTGGAAAAAGGTTAAAAATTCCTTTTGTGCAACAACTTGACCAGAAACGCTGGTATACTCTATCTCAAATGATCTCGCGAGGGGTTAACAGTCCACCCGCTTCTAGCTTGGGACGCTTGTTTGACGCGGTAGCCGCGCTATTGCGGCCCGGTTCTTCGGTGCTGTATGAGGGTCAGGCGGCTATCGAATTGGAAGCTTTGGCATTGCCTAGTAGTCGTTGCTACCCCTTTACTATTGTCGAGGGTAGACCGGCGGTGTTGAATGTGGCTCCTCTGATTCAGGCTATTGTCCAAGATTTAGAGCGAGGGGTCTCGGTTCCAGAGATTGCTGGCTCTTTTCACCGTTCGATTGCTGAAATGTTGGTGGCGGCTTGCCAAAGAGCCAAAGAGCAGAGCGGCTTGAGCCGGGTGGCCTTGAGTGGTGGAGTCTTTCAGAATCGGCTATTGTTGGAACAACTGGTGGTGCGCTTGGAAGAGTTGGGTTTTCAGGCCTACCTAAATCGGCGCGTTCCACCCAACGATGGAGGCTTGAGTTTAGGTCAGGCCGCCGTAGCCGCCGCTCGGATTAGAGCAGGGCTCTTGTAAAGTCGTCTGACAGAGTAGCCTCCTACAGACTTGCCCTTTACGGTAACTAGATTATAATGTCGAATAAAATCTTGGAGAAAATTATGTGTCTTGGTATCCCCGGTCAGATAGTGGAAATTTTAGATGAGGCAGGTTTTCTGGCTAAAGTAGATGTTTCGGGAGTCAAGCGCAACGTGAATATTGCGCTATTGCAGGAGGAGAAGCTTGCACCCGGCGATTGGGTGTTAATTCACGTGGGCTTTGCCATGAGCAAACTAGACGAAGAGGAAGCCCACGAAACCCTCAAACTGCTCTACGTAATGGGCCAAGCCTACGAAGATGAACTTGACCTGATAAAACAGAGCCAAATCGAATAAAAAATCCTGTAGGAGGGATTTCTAATCCCGATTTGCGGCAAGGAACAGTAGGAGGGATTTCTAATCCCGATTTGCGGCAAGGAACAGTAGGAGGGATTTCTAATCCCGATTTGCGGCAAGGAACAGTAGGAGGGATTTCTAATCCCGATTTGCGGCAAGGAACAGTAGGAGGGATTTCTAATCCCGATTTGCGGCAAGGAA